>JAHEHJ010000085.1 GCA_024644655.1 Flavobacterium sp. | reverse complement strand
TTGAATTAACTTCATCAGCTGAATTTGCTGAGGCGATAATTTTTGCGATAATTTGAGATTTAGAAACTGTTTTAACATCTTTTGTTTTTAATGAGTAAAGGTAAAACCTGAAACTTGAAACCCTTTTTAAAACTCTGCATTCTGTGGTGTTCTTGGGAAAGGAATGACATCTCTAATGTTAGTCATACCCGTTACAAACAACACCAATCGTTCAAAGCCTAATCCGAACCCAGAGTGTACTGCTGAACCAAAACGACGGGTATCCAAATACCACCACAATTCTTCTTCGTCAATGCCCAAAGCTTTCATTTTCTCCACCAATACATCATAACGCTCTTCTCTTTGAGAACCTCCAACAATTTCACCAATTCCTGGGAATAAGATATCCATAGCTCGTACGGTCTCTTTTCCTGGCTCAGTGCCATCGTTCAAACGCATATAGAACGCTTTAATCTTAGCCGGGTAATCGTATAAAATGACCGGACATTTGAAATGTTTTTCTACTAAGAAGCGTTCGTGTTCTGATTGTAAATCGGCTCCCCATTCTTCTATGATATATTGGAATTTCTTCTTTTTATTAGGCGTTGAGTCTTTTAATATTGAAATAGCTTCTGTATACGATACGCGTTGGAAGTTATTCTGAACTACAAAGTTTAATTTGTCCAACAAACTCATCTCACTACGCTCAGCTTGTGGTTTTTGTTTTTCTTCATCCAACAATCGACCTTCTAAGAATTTCAAATCATCAGCACATTTATCCATAGTATACTGAATAACATATTTAATGAAATCCTCAGCCAAATCCATATTGTCATTCAAATCATTGAAAGCCACTTCTGGCTCTATCATCCAAAATTCAGCTAAGTGACGCGATGTATTCGAGTTCTCCGCTCGAAATGTAGGTCCAAAGGTATACACCTGACCCAATGCCATCGCATAGGTCTCTGCTTCCAATTGGCCAGATACGGTTAGATTCGTTTGTTTGCCAAAGAAATCTTCTTTGTAATTTACTTTTCCTTCTTCAGTTCTTGGGGTGTTGTCAAATGATAAAGCGCTCACTTGAAACATCTCTCCAGCTCCCTCTGCATCAGAACCCGTAATGATTGGAGTATTTACATAGAAAAATCCTTTTTCTTGAAAATACGAATGTACCGCATAAGACAATACAGAACGCACACGCATAATGGCACCAAAAGCATTGGTACGTACTCTCAAATGAGCATTTTCTCTAAGAAATTCTAAGGAGTGTTTTTTAGGTTGCATTGGGAATTTCTCAGCATCACAATCACCAAGGATTTCCAATTGAGAAACTTGTATCTCATATTTTTGTCCCGCTCCCTGACTCTCCACAAGTTTTCCCGTCAAGGCAATCGCAGTTCCCGTATTGATACGTTTTAACGTTTCTTCTGGGGTGTTTTCAAAATCAACAACACATTGCAAGTTGTGAATAGTAGAGCCATCATTCAAGGCAATAAATTGATTGTTTCTAAAAGTTCTTACCCAACCTTTTACCGTTACTTCATAATTCGATTTGTCGCTGCTTAGTAAGTCTTTAACTTTTGAATGTTTCATTTTCTATTGTTTTTCTGATACAAATATAATTTAAAAATAGGCTTGTTTCCGATTGCCCTATACGTCTTTTTCTTCGGAATAGTCCCGATAAATAGTAGTGCTTGGTTCGTCTTGAATATCAAGTACATCTTGTTTGCCACTCCACCGTTCTGTAGTTAATACTAAAGCGGGAAGGACCACTAAATTAGCAAACATCGCAAAGGTTAAGGTAACAGAGATTAAACCTCCCAACGCTATAGTACCTCCAAAACTAGATAAGGTAAATATAGCAAATCCGAAGATTAATACAATCGAAGTGTAAAAGGTGCTTATTCCAGTTTCATGGAGTGCACTAATCACTGATTTTTTAATCTTACCATTGTTTTGAATTAAGTCATGACGGTATTTGGCCATAAATTGAATCGCGTTGTCTACTGATATTCCAAAAGCAATACTAAACACAAGTATCGTAGACGGTTTTAAAGGAATACCAAAATAACCCATCAAGCCCGATGTTATACACAAAGGCAAAATATTAGTAACCACCGAAGCAAAAATCATTTTCCACGAACGGAACATATAAGCCATCAATCCCGCAATTAACAAAATAGCAAAGATCAAAGATTCAATAAGGTTGTTAACCAAATAGGAAGTTCCTTTTTGGAATACTAAGGCTTTACCTGTTAAGGTTACTTCATACCGCTCTTTTGGAAATAGGATGTCAATTTTGGCTTGCAATTTTTGCTCTATCTTAGCCATTTCTTCAGTGCCAATATCTTTCATGAATGTGGTAATACGGGCATATTGACCGGTTTTGTCCACATAGCTTTTCATCAGGTTGTCTTTGCTTTTCCCTTTGCCTAACCCTTTACCATAAGACAAAACAAAAGCCTGTTCTTGTGAATCGGGCAATGAATAGTATTCAGGATTGCCATTGTAAAAAGCTTGCTTAGAATACTTAACCAAATTAACAATAGATACCGGTTTGGATAATTCAGGTAAACTGTCAATGGTTTGTTGCAATTCATCCATTTTACGTATAGTGGATGCTTTAAATACGCCTTTCTTATGCTTAGTATTTATCATGATTTCCAAAGGCATCACACCATTGAACTCTTTTTCAAAGAACAATATATCTTTAAAGAAGGAGGCCGATTTAGGCATTTCTCCAATTAAACTTCCAGATACTTTCATCTGGGTTAACCCCACTATACTAAAAACCAGTAATATGCCGTAAATACTGTAAATTAAATTTCGCTTGTATCGCACCAAATGCTCAACCCAATTCAACAAAGAGGACAAATAGTTTTTATTCAAATGACTAAGATGCTTTTCTTTAGGCAAAGGCATAAAACTATAAACGATAGGCACAACCAATAGGGTTAAAAGATATACCGTGATAACGTTGATGGAAGTTACCAACCCAAATTCATACAGCAATTCATTACCCGTAATCATAAACGTAGCAAACCCTATAGCCGTAGTCAAATTGGTCATCAATGTCGATACCCCAATTTTAGAAATAACACGTTGCAATGCTTTCGCCTGATTGTGATGGGTGTTAATCTCTTGTTGGTATTTGTTGATGAGGAAAATACAATTCGTAATACCAATAACTATAATTAACGGCGGAATGATAGCCGTTAAAATGGTGATTTTATAATGAAACAATCCTAAGGTGCCAAAGGACCACATTACCCCAACAATTAGAATACAAATGGAAATAAAAGTAGCACGATGGGAACGGAAGAATAAAAAGAAGATTAAAGAAGTGATGAATAAAGCAGCCCCAATAAACAAACCGATTTCACCCTTCATATTCTCGGTATTAATAGTACGGATATAGGGCATCCCCGAAACTTTTAAATCAATCTTGGTAGTGCGCTCAAAGGTTTCTATCGCGGGAACCAACTTGTGAATGATAAAATCTTTCCGAATAGGGGAATTAACAACATCTTTTTTGATGTAAATAGCCGAACGAATACTTCCTGTTTTTTTATTGAATAATAAACCTTCATAAAACGGCAAATCATGAAAGAGCTGTCTCTTGATTTCCTTTAAATACTCTGGGTCTAAAGTTCTTTTAGGATCCACTAGAGGGATCAATTCAAATTGCTCTAACGTGTCGTTTTTATGAAGTTTTTTCAAATCATTCAGCGAAACAACAAGTTCTACTTCAGAATTAGACTTCAAACGGTTCATCATTTCTTCCCAAGCTTTATATACTTTTGGAGTGAATAACCGCGGATTTTTTATGCCAATAACAACTAAGTTACCTTCTTCTCCAAAGGTGTTTAGAAATTGAGTATACTCTTTATTGGCTTTGTGATTTTTAGGAAGTAAATTGGCTTCATTATAGGTCATCCCAACATTTTTCCATTGCAAACTTAGGAAAACTGTTAAGAGGACGATACCAATGCTAATTAGGATTCTATTTCTTAGAATTAATCCAGCAATAAATTCCCAAAAACCAACTTTTAATTTCTTTTTCATTCTAACTTTTAAAACGGTTGCAAAGGTAAATAAAACCACTATATTTGATTGTTTTTTTGTGAAAGTTTTATAGAAATTATAGCCCTTTTTGGAGTTGATTTTATCAAATGGTTAACTCAATAAAATATTTTCAAAAAATACACCGCTTTTTAGCATCTTTGTATACAGAACGATATTCTAATTAGAATGAGAAATTTAAAAAATACGTTATTCTATCTTGTTGTTACAGGTGGGTTTACAGCCTTAATGTACTGGATAGTGGAACAAGGCAAATTGCTTGAAGTAGGAAAGAAAATTATTTCGCCGACATCAAAAGACAGCCAATGGGTGCAATTTCTATCCTCTTTGTTCCATAATTTGCAACATCCTCTAGCTTTACTCCTTTTTCAAATCATTACTATTGTAATGGTGGCTCGAATATTTGGTTGGATTTTTAGAAAGATAGGACAACCTTCCGTTATCGGTGAAATTATTGCAGGTATCGTGCTAGGGCCATCTCTTTTTGGATTGTATTTCCCCGATTTTAAAGAAGCATTATTCCCAGTAGCCTCCTTAGGAAATCTCCAAATGCTTAGCCAAGTGGGGTTGATTCTTTTCATGTTCGTCATCGGAATGGAATTGGATTTAAAAGCTCTGAAAAATAAAGCCAATGAAGCGGTTGTCATAAGCCATGCCAGTATAGTCATTCCCTTTGCCCTAGGTATTGGTTTGTCGTATTTTATCTATCCTAATTTTGTGCCTAAAGTAGTCAACCTACAAACCGGGGTTGAACAATTCAAAATACCGTTCTTGTCGTTCAGTTTGTTTATGGGAATTGCCATGAGTATTACTGCCTTTCCCGTTTTAGCGCGTATCGTGCAAGAACGAGGTATTCATAAAACGCGGTTGGGTACTATTGTTATTACTTGTGCTGCAGCAGATGATATCACGGCTTGGTGTATTTTAGCCGCTGTAATCGCCATTGTAAAAGCGGGGAGCTTTATCAGTTCAATCTATGTAATCGGATTGGCAGTTGTCTATGTGTTGATGATGCTTTTTGTGGTAAAACCGTTTCTAAAACGAATTGGAGAATTGTATGCGAAAAAAGATAGTATTAAAAAGTCAGTAGTCGCTATTTTCTTCTTAACCTTAATCGTTTCGTCGTATTTGACAGAAATCATTGGAATTCACGCCCTTTTTGGAGCTTTCATGACAGGTGCTATCATGCCTGATATTGCTAAATTTAGAAATATTTTCATCGAAAAAGTAGAAGATATTGCCGTAATTGTATTCCTGCCTCTTTTCTTTGTGTTTACAGGATTGAATACTAATATTGGTTTGCTTAACGATGTGTATCTATGGAAAGTTACAGGCTTTATTATCCTAGTTGCTGTTGTCGGTAAGTTTTTTGGAAGTGCTTTAGCGGCCAAATTTGTAGGCCAAAATTGGAGAGAAAGTTTAACCATCGGGGCTCTTATGAATACAAGAGGCCTAATGGAATTAGTGGTATTGAATATCGGATTGGATTTAGGGGTATTGACACCCAAAGTATTTACCATGATGGTTATCATGGCTTTAGTTACCACTTTTATGACGGGTCCCGCTTTGGATATTATCAATTTTATTTTTAAAACCAAAGACGAACTAATTCCTATTGATGTAAAGAAAAGTTCCGATTTTAAGATTCTGATATCATTTGGAAATAACGAAAAAGGGAAAGCTTTGTTGCGATTGGCAAATAGTTTTGTAAAGAAACAAACAGATTCCGCAAATATTACGGCCATGCACCTGTCTATGAGTGATGAAATGCATGCCTATAATTTAGAAGAATACGAAAAAGAAACCTTTGAGCCTATTATTAAGGAATCCAAAAAGTTAAATCAAGATATCACCACGCTATTCAAAGCAACAGGGGATATGGAAACCGATATCGCCGATATCGCCAAAGAAGGACAATATGACTTAGTGCTAGTGGGCTTAGGTAAATCCATTTTTGAAGGTACCATTTTAGGTAAGGTTCTTGGATTTACGTCCCGAATTATCAATCCCGATCGCTTGTTAGATAAATTCAAAGGAAAAGAAGGCTTGTTTGAAAACTCTCCTTTTGATGACCGAACTCGTCTAATTATTTCGAAAACAAAAACACCTCTAGGAATATTAATTGATAAAGATTTACACCAGGTTGATAAAGTATTTGTAGGGGTATATGCCATTGGCGATGTGTTCCTGATTGATTATGCCCAAAAATTGATTTCAAACAATGATACGCATGTTACCATTTTAGAAAACAGCAATCAAACTAAGAATAATTTTATTGTTGAAAATGCATTGACTGCCTTGGAACAAAAGTACCCTAATAATTTTGAAATGTTAAACCCGGATAAAATCAACAAACCTATCTTAGGCCAACAAGACTTAGTGATTTTTAGTTTAGAAACATGGAAAAAATTGGTGGATGAGGAAGTAACTTGGTTGACAGATATTCCATCTGTACTTATTATTAAACCATAGTTAAAACCCTAAATCCAATACAAAACTTAATTTGATAGCCAAGTTGTCCTCAAATCTCGGCAACTGATTCGGCCCATATCGGTAAAATGTAGTTAAACCTAATCCCTTGTAGATTTGGTTGAACTCTATGCCCGATTCAAAATAACCGCGATCCAAAGTCTTGTATTCAAACCCTATATGGCGTTCTGGATTTTTCATGTTTCCCCATGCCATACGAGTCACAAAAGTTAGGGATGGTTTTACTTTGGGGAATAATTGTATTCTTTTGATGGCATGTTTGAACTGTAACATGACAAATTCACTCGAAAAGAACTCATTGAAATACATGGTTTCAAAACTGTTTTTACCCGCTATAGTAACCCGCTGTAACAAATGATCTTTGGTTAAATTATTAGGAGACACACTATACAAATGGGTGAGGGGTAACGCCCCAATAGTATACCCTCCCTGTACCAATACCTCTGATTTTTGTCCATTCAAATAGTGCTTTTCATATTCAATTCGAGCATCAATTTTAGTAAAGTCAAAATCGTTTTGAAGGATAGTAGGTAAGGATTTTGTTACTTGAAACGAAAACTTCGGAAATCTTTTTTCATATTCAATTTTGCCATTCGGGGTCTGCATAAAATCACTAAAAGGGTTCCATTGTATTGAAAATAAAGCCGTAGTGGTCGAAAAGGCTTGATACAGTTGGTCGTGGTATTGAAAACTATAGCCAAATAAAGGCTCTATTTCGGAATGGGATACTTGCCAAATGCTTTCTGTTTTGGGAATTAATTTGGTTTCAATAAAAGCGCGCCAAGATTTAAACGCATAAAAAGTACTAATATTAATAGGCCTAGGGTCATATAACTTAAAGACTCTTTTGTCTGTAGCAAATGAAGTACTTCCTATTTCTCGAACATCATTTGTATAGGAAGTCCCTATCCAAGTAT
This sequence comes from Flavobacterium sp., assembly GCA_024644655.1. Classification (GTDB taxonomy): domain Bacteria; phylum Bacteroidota; class Bacteroidia; order Flavobacteriales; family Flavobacteriaceae; genus Flavobacterium. Next base: position 4,479 of record JAHEHJ010000085.1, on the reverse strand, counting down.
TGGAGAAATTACCTAATCGAAATGAGGTGCCCAAATGGTATTTAATGGCTTCGTCTTTTAAACCATAAGCGGTATAGCCTTCTATTTTATAGGTTCTTGAGAATACTTCGTTTGTGGTGCCTCCTAGTCCAAAACGAAATCCTTCAAAGTTGTTGTAACTGAGTAAATACCGAAGGTCTAAATCAAACGGACCAAAGGGAACATATCCATTGATAATTTTGCGGCCAAATTTGAGTTTTTTCTCTATTTTCTCTTTAGTTACCACACTATCCAATACAAAATAGGTTCGTTCACTTCGTACATCTAAACTATCGGGACGGTTTTCTTTCCAAAAAAGTTCATCCCGCACATTAGCATTTTCCTTAACTTCGATTGCAATAGAGGATTTTTTGATTTTTAAAGGATTGTTTACTTTCAAATCATACACACGCATTTCTGATGATAGATACGAGAAATCAGTAGCACGTTTTGGTGCTGTGTTTATAGTGTCATTTTCACCTGCAAATTCAATTCTTCCTCCCAATATTGCAGTAGGATCTTTACTCTTTCCTTTTACAATTTTAAAGGATTTCCGAATAGGAAACCATATGCTTTCTTGGGGCAAATAATCAAATTCATGAATGCCCGTAATATCCAATACACCACGAATTCGCATAACAGTTTTTGCAATAGCAAAGTTTTCAGTATCTATATACAACAAGCCTTCGAGCCCTCTTTTATTAGCTCTGTTTTTGAAATAAAGGACATATACAGGACGGTGATTCAAGGTAGTGGTATCCAAAAGTTTATACCGGTATTCTTGTAAAGCATGACGTGCAATAGGGCTTTTGTACTTGGTTTCAAACAATTCGTATTTTTCATCATATACCGAAAAAGATTGCAAACTGAACCCTAAAAGTTCATAGATGGGCTCTTTAAAACCAGCCATTTTTGTGCCCAAAATGGTTTCTTTTAATACGGGTTTTTCAAATTGGAATAGGGATACTTTTTCCGTAAGGAATAGGTGTTGCTTGTTTATTATTTTCTTGAATTGATAATCGGAAGAGTCTATTCTTTGAATTTGTTTTTTAGAATCGCTCCCTGTATATAAGGTGTCTATTTTTCCCTGAATAGAATCAGGGTTGGCGGTTACTAATAGTTTGTTATAAGTCTTAAATTGAAAACTGTGTAACTTCTTTTGAGGATTGTTTACATTTTTTAATTGTATAACCTTAGTTATGATTGCATTTGCTGGGTTTTTGTTAGATAGGGTTATTTCTTTTAAGGCTGTCGTTTGTGCCGATAACGGTATGACAAAAAAAGATTTGGTTTCAAAAAGGGATAGGGTCTTGGATTCATAGCCCACATATGAAACGGTCAACGTTTCAGGCGATTTGGTAAAGGTCAATTGAAATCGACCATCCACATCCGATAAAGTAGATATGCCTTGTTCTGTAGTTAGAGTAGCAAATGGCAATCCTTTCTTGGTTTCTCGATCTTGGACGATTCCACTAAGATGAAGCTGTGCCTGAAGTGACACAGTAAAGAATAAGAATAAAACGAAAAGGTTCTTCATCAATATTGAATTGGCATTCTCAATAAAACAAAAATAGGAATAAAAAAATCCGCACAAGGCGGATTTAATATGGAATTAACAAACTTATACTTTCATAATTTCAGCTTCTTTTAAAGCCAAATGCTCTTCTATTTTTTTAATAAAAGAATCGGTTAGTTTTTGAACATCGTCTTCAGCTGTTTTACATACATCTTCCGAAGTACCGTCTTTTTCTAATTTCTTAATATCGGTGTTGGCATCTTTACGTGCATTACGGATCCCAATTTTAGCATCCTCAGCTTCCGCTTTTGCTTGCTTAACCAAATCACGTCTGCGCTCTTCAGTAAGGGCCGGAACATTGATGATGATGTTATCTCCGTTATTCATTGGGTTGAATCCAAGGTTAGCTATCATTATCGCTTTCTCAATAGGATGCAACATGTTTTTTTCCCAAGGGGTAACGGTTATTGTGCGTGCATCAGGTACATTGATATTAGCCACTTGTGATAAAGGTGTTTGTGAACCATAATAATCTACAAATACACCCCCAAGCATTTGAGGCGTGGCTTTTCCAGCTCGGATGTTTAAAAATTCTTTTTCTAAATGCGCAATAGAACCTACCATAGATTCTTTTGTACTGTCTAAAATAAAATCAATTTCTTCCATAATCTAACAATTTCAGTGTCGTAACTATATTTTTACTACGGTTCCAATAGTGTCTCCGTTGCATATTTTTAATAAATTTCCTTTTGTGTTCATGTCAAAAACAACTATTGGTAATTCGTTTTCTTGACTTAATGTAAATGCAGTGGTATCCATCACATTCAACCCTTTTTTCAATACGTCCTCAAAAGTAATGCTGTCATATTTAATGGCATTGGCATTTTTTTCAGGATCACAATCATAAACACCATCCACTCGAGTACCTTTTAAGATAACATCGGCATTTACTTCAACACCGCGCAAAACTGCTGCAGTATCGGTAGTAAAATAAGGATTTCCAGTGCCAGCACCAAAAATAACGATTCTTCCTTTCTCTAAATGACGTACCGCTCTTCGCTTAATATAAGGTTCGGCAATAGCTTCAATTTTCAAGGCCGTTTGCAAACGAGTCAACATACCTTTGTCTTCAAGTGCTCCTTGTAAGGCCATGCCGTTTATAACCGTAGCTAACATTCCCATATAATCGCCTTGTACACGATCCATACCATTACTGGCTCCTGCTACTCCTCTAAATATATTTCCTCCTCCAATTACTATAGCAATTTCAACTCCTTGCTCGTGAATTTCTTTGATCTCATCCGCATACTCTGCCAAACGTTTTGGGTCAATTCCATATTGTCTATCACCCATTAGGGCTTCTCCACTCAATTTAAGAAGTATTCTTTTGTATTTCATTACGCGCTTTTATTGTTTTTAAATGGTGTAATGCTGTCGCCCTAAGGGCTCGAGTCATTCGTGCTTTATTTATTACATAATCTCATCTGTAATGATTCAGTAATTGTGGTGCAAATATAAACATATTCTGTTTTTCTAACTCATCTCCTAAAAAGAATATTTGGTAACAAGTATTACTTAACTTCTCTATTAGGTTTTGTAATTTTGCCGTAGTAATTGAGAACATCATGCAAGCCATCATCAAAGAAAGTATACGTAAAAGTTATTCCTATCAAGACTATAGAAATAAAATATCAGAATTGTTGTTAGAAGGTAAATCTTCTGGGAATGAACAATCGGAAGCACTAACTAAGTATTCGGAGTTAAATAAAACACGGATGAACCGTTTGGATAAAACCATAGAGATTACAGCCGAATATACCGAACAATTGAGTCAATTAAAAGGAAATTATATTTGGTTAGTAGTAGCAGAAGGCTGGTGTGGTGATGCCGCACAAATAGTTCCCGTTATTCACAAAATGGCAATGCAAACTCCCGCTATTGAACTCAAAATGGTGTTCCGTGATGAGAATGAAGACTTGATGAATCAATTTCTAACCAATGGAGCTAAAGGGATACCCAAACTCATAATAGTAGATAAAAATAGCCTAGAAGTTTTAGGTGATTTTGGACCAAGACCAACAGGGGCCCAACAATTCATGCTCGACTATAAAGCAGCGCATGGCAAAATTGACGAAACTGCTAAAGCCGACCTACAACTGTGGTATTTTAAAGACAAAGGACTTTCTATTCAAAAAGAAATAATGGATGTAATGTCCGGTTTAATCAATTAATAAAAAGAGGCATTGATTCCAAATGAAAAACTTCCAATGTCCTCAGGGTAATCTTTTGAAAAGCCATAATCACATAACTGAACAGAAACACTGAATTCATCATCACCAATTCCCAGACTTATTTTTCTAAAATGACCCGACAAATGGGACCCTCCTAATGTCAATGATCGGCCATATCCCATATCAAGTACAAGACGAATATCATTTCCAATTTTAGGACTTATTCTTAGGTCTGTATACAGTGGAGCAATAACAATACAATTACTACTACTCCAATCAATTCCGGTATTCACACCCACACCAATCCACTTCTTGTAATGAGTGCCAAAACCACCTCTAATTTGTATACCATCTATTCTATACCAAGGTGCTTTTTCTCCCGTTGAGGGATTGATTTCTCCAGAATTTGGATTGCTAATTAAAGGGAATGCTAATTCAAAAGTGGAATAAAAGGGCTTGTATCGTGGAATAGGGTCTGCAACCTTCTGCATATCTTGCCCATATACAACGGTACAAAAAAAGAAAAGCCAAAAGTATACATTAGGTCTCATAATCATCTAATTTATACAATAATACAAAAAAACCAGATTACAATCGTGTTTCAAACACCTCGGGTGTAATCGCTTCAGAAACGGAGTAGTCACCAATTTTAGTGCGACGCAATACCGATAAATAACCACCCGATTGAAGGGCCTTCCCAAAATCATAAGCTAA
>JAHEHJ010000080.1 GCA_024644655.1 Flavobacterium sp. | reverse complement strand
TTTTTGTTAGTGTATCTGAATTTGTTTCAGAGGTTGTTAATATTAATTTTTATTCTATTTGGTTTTGTTTCTTAGTGTTCCAATCAATTCTATTATTTATGTAATTCATTACTATTTTTAACAAAATTGTATTGGGCGGGCAAACCTACTCTATTTTTTTTTATCTCACAATTCAATGATACAGTATTGAGTAAAGTAAATGATACAATTGTTCACTCATGGAATAAAAGTGCATTTTGTCTTTCAGAATTCTTTAAAATGAGTTTTCTAATACTTTGATTACAGTGGTCAAGAATAAAATAAGTGCATATTTCGTACATTTTTAATTTACGTTAACTCACCGACATACACTAACCAAACTCTTTTGCAAAAAAAAAGAACCCGAAGGTTCTCATTTTTAATATAAACTAGGATATGCTCCAGGCTTAGCCTCATGCATAATCCCATAAATTGTTTCGTAGATATCTTCCACAGAGGGTTTGGAGAAATAATCACCATCGGTTCCATAAGCCGGACGGTGCGCTTTAGCTGTAAGGGTTTGGGGCTGACTGTCCAAATACTGATATCCTTTTTGGACTTCAACCAACTGCTGTAAGATATACGCACTAGCACCTCCCGGTACGTCTTCGTCTACTACCAGCAAACGGTTGGTTTTTTGGATACTCTTCACACAATCATGGTTGATGTCAAAAGGTAATAAGGATTGGGCATCGATCAATTCAACCGCAATGCCAACTTCCAACAATTCTTTAGCCGCTTGTTCGATAAGGCGTAACGTAGACCCATAAGAAACAACTGTAATGTCGCTTCCTTCTATCAAGGTTTCAACCACTCCTATTGGCGTTTTAAAGGCACCCAAATTTGACGGCATCTTCTCTTTCAATCGGTAGCCATTCAAGCACTCTACCACTAAGGCAGGCTCATCTGTAGTCAGTAAGGTATTGTAAAATCCTGCTGCTTTAGTCATATTACGGGGTACCAGTACATGTATGCCTCGCAATGCGTTAATGATCATTCCCATAGGGGACCCCGAATGCCAAACACCTTCTAAACGGTGTCCACGGGTCCGGATAATCAAAGGTGCTTTTTGTCTTCCATGGGTACGGTATTGTAACGTAGCTAAGTCATCACTCATGATTTGGATGGCATATAGCAAATAATCCAAATATTGTATTTCGGCTATTGGGCGCAATCCACGCATCGCCATTCCAATTCCTTGTCCCAATATTGTGGCCTCACGAATACCCACATCGGATACGCGCAACGCACCATATTTCTCTTGCATGCCTTCCAATCCCTGATTCACATCCCCAATCGTACCGCTGTCCTCTCCAAAGATTAATACTTCAGGATACTGGGCAAATAGGGCATCAAAGTTGTCTCGCAATACCAAACGTGCATCTACATCTTCAGCATTAGCCTCATAAGTAGGTGCTACGGCCTCCACAGTTTTCACTTGTTGCCCCGATTCAGAAAACAAATGGGAACTAAACTTAGGTTGGATACGCGCACTATAAGCTTGTATCCAAGTGGCTAATTGGGCTTGTCCACCTTCTGTAACCAACAAACGCAATACTTTACGCGCTGTGGTCAAGAGGTCTTTGCGGATAGGCTCTTTGATGGCAGCCAAGTCATTGGCTTGCTTTTCTATAAAGACACGATTGGCACTTGACCCTGCAACCGAATGTAACAAGGCAACCAATTCGTTTTGTTCGGCTTTCATAGGAGCCGTAAAGGCTGCCCAAGCTTCTTTTTTACCTTCTAATACTGCCGCTTTAGCTTCTTGGTCAATAGCGTCTAATTCGGTTTCGGTAGCCAATTGGTTGTCAACTAACCAACGACGCATTTGAGCCAAACAATCGTATTCAGCTTCCCAAGCCAAACGGTCTGCATTTTTATATCGCTCATGAGAACCAGAAGTGGAATGCCCCTGAGGTTGTGTCAATTCTTTTACATGAATCAAGACCGGTACATGCTCTTCACGAGCAATAGCCGCTGCCTTTTGATAGGTTTCTACCAATGCCGGATAATCCCAACCTAAAACGGTCATGATTTCATACCCTTTGTGGTCGGCATCCCGTTGGAAACCTTTTAATATTTCAGAAATACTTTCTTTGGTGGTTTGGTGACGGGCATGCACCGAAATGCCATACTCATCGTCCCATACACTCATAACCATAGGAACTTGTAATACTCCTGCCGCATTGATGGTTTCAAAAAATAACCCTTCAGACGTAGACGCATTCCCAATAGTTCCCCAAGCAATCTCATTACCTTGAATCGAAAAACGATCGAAATGCTCCAATCCTTTTACGTTTCTATATATTGAAGAGGCTTGAGCCAATCCTAGCAAACGAGGCATTTGCCCAGCAGTAGGAGAGATGTCGGCACTTGAATTCTTTTGTTGGGTCAAGGCATTCCAATTCCCGTTTTCGTCCAAAGAATGGGTAGCAAAATGACCACCCATTTGACGTCCACCACTCATCGGGTCAAACTCCAAGTCGGTATGCCCATACAAGCCCGCAAAAAACTGGGGTATGCTCAACTGACCAATGGCCATCATAAAGGTTTGATCGCGGTAATAACCCGAACGGAAATCTCCATTCTGAAATGCTTTCGCTAAGGCTAATTGGGGTACTTCTTTTCCGTCCCCAAAAATACCAAACTTGGCTTTCCCAGTTAATACTTCTCTTCGTCCTAATAAACTACATTCTCTACTTGTCGTAGCAATCGTGTAGTCATTCAGTACTTCGGCTTTGAAATCTTCAAACGATATTTCGGTCTTGGTTTGTGCTTCAGTCATAATAGAAATGCTTTCTTAACGTAACAAATTTAAATAAAAAGACGAAACTTTCACTATTCTCTAGTAAAAATATAATTTAACTATCCGTAAAATTGACGCGCTATTGGCTTTCTTAATTGTAAAATACGCAACAATTTTAACGAAATAGAAACAAAAGTGTAATAATCAATGGGTTTTAGGTGGGCTTAAAACCATTTTCTAGTGAAAAGATTAATAAGGGTTTCGGTGTGGAATGTAATGATAAATCTAATTTTTTCACCATACTTTTGGTCGCCCACTTCCCATCCGTTATTCGAATAGACGGGTAAGAACACCTCAAAATAATCGGTAACCAAATTCAATCGGATCCCATTGTCATATACAAATTGGGCGGAATGATTCTTGTTTTTAAGCATCCCAACATCCCCATAGGCATCAATCCAATTCCAAAGTGTATAACTAATATTCCCAGTAGCCATCCATTGATTCGCAGAACGGGTAGCCAACTTGGATTTGAAAAATCCATCGGATACAATCGACTGCTGACTGAAAATTCCTTTTTTCTCTGAACGTCCAATGTATTCGCTCTCAAACAAATAATCGGTAGGGCGATCCAACCCAAAATCAAAATAATCAGTATCGGTTGTATTGCTCAAAAAGACTCCCGTAAACAAACGCAAATTCAATTGGCGGTTATTGTCAAATAAAGTGCGGTATTGGGTTTCTGCAGCCAACTTGCTGAAGTGTTGCTCGTATTGAAAGTCGGCTAGGAAATGATAATGATGGGTCACCTCAGTTTTGGTGTTAATATACTTGGCATTAAACACGGCATAGTTCTGGGTGTCTTCTGATACTGCATAAATTGACTTCTGCTTGTCAACGATGATTTCCTTTACCACGATAGCCGATTTGCGATTGTCTCTCAAATCAAGAGGGCGGAAATTGAAAAACACAGTAGGGGCCAACTTGGTATAATAGGCATCGGGTGCATAGTGCAAATAGTTGCCACTCAACATGTATTTGATGTTATACAAGCTATGTCCTCTATAGTATTGGCTCACATAGGTAATGGCTTTCCCCGATAGGTTTCTTGTCTTGGTAGAAACCATAGGGGTGATATCAAAGATAAAGGGCTTATCCATAATCGTCTTATTGTGGATTTGGAACCCAGGTAAGAATCCATCATATAAGTTGTACTCTAATGTAGGGACATACAACAATTGATTGTATTTGGGATCTTCCAAATCTTTCATGAAGTTGAATTTGATAGGTCGGTTGTTCAAATGAAACCGATTCAGCGACTGCCAATTGTTACGCAAATTAAATTCGGGTACTTCATTGCGGTAGTTCAAAACCAATTGGTCGGCTCCCATACGAGGTACGGTAAAAATACTGTCCTTCGGAATGACATCCAACCATTTCTTAAATACGACTTGTTTGTCTTTTAACCCATACACAGGGATTGGAACTGCAACTCCCGTTTTGTTGGTCAAACTAAATTGGATTTCATCCTTGGTCTTGTGAACTTCATTGAATTTATAGTCAATCAAATCGCGCGTGCCAATAACAGTATCAAAAAACCAATCTATTTTTTTAGGACTTTGCTTCACCAAAAGGTTTTTGAAGTCAATGGCCTCAGTTTGGCCTTGGTTTCGATTCAATGTCATGAATTGGCGAATGGATGTGGATACCACATCGTGTTCCAAATAGGTGTTTAAGTACTCCAAACTCAATCCCGCTCGGTACTTAGAGGCTATCTTTTCGTTAAAACGAATTAAGGTGTCTTTAGAATTGGTCAACGGCTGATCCAAATTCTTTCGTGCCATAAGCATATAAAAATAGGAGTACTGTCCGTTGAAATCCATATCAACTAAATGGTATCCTCGAACCAATCGGAATCGATATACATTTCCCATCATTTTGGCTTTCGGATAATAGTCATCGATATAATGCATCATCAAGTACACTTGGATACCATCATAAATCCAATTGTCTTTTCGAGGGTCCAATCGCAAAGATTGATGTAAGTAATTGTTTAAATAGGTTTTTAGAAATTGGACTTCAAACAGGAATTCATCTGGAAAGGGACTGATAAAAGATGGCAATTGATTTAACCCATAAAACGGATTTCTATCATAATCGGCTTGAGATACGATGAGCTTGGAATTGGGGAAGTCGCCCAACTGCTCTTGTACATACGAAACGACTTTGTTAATTACTAAAGCTTGTTGGATTTCATTCAATCGCTCATTTCGCATATTGGAAAGCACTTCCAATCCACCATTTCTATACGAAGCAAATCCCGAAGTCAACTCCAAATAACAGCTAAAATTCAATCGATTCTTTCCTTGCAAATGATAGGTGTCTAGGGGAACTGTTGTGGTTTTAGAGCTTTCCTCCAAATCGGTACTTAACGTATAATTTTGAGGCACGGTAAGTTCAACATCATAATCGGTCAATGCTGAAGCCGCATCGTCTAAATTTAAATTGTCATAGTAAAGAAAGCCTTTGTCACCATACCGTGCGGGTACTAAGAAACAATCTTTTAGTATATACCCTCCTTGGTTGTTATATCCATAATGAGTGAAGGCATCAAAGGGAATTTTTACGCTGTAACTGAAATGCAAAATAACTTGTTGTTGGGGTACCAATGGCTGTTCCAAGTTAACTTCTATCACATCCTGATGTTGGGCATTACGCTCCCATACCAATGAAGTAGCTGTGGTTGGATTTGCAATTTCAAGGGAATTTGTATTCCCTCGTTGGTCCTCAGAAGCTACAAGAAATTCGCGATCAAACTCATCCGAAAATCGTGCACCCATAGCGGTAGCACGTGAAGAATACCCATGCATCCAATCGTTGAATGCCAAACGGGTCAAAGTATCTTTTGACGTATTGGTATAGGTAATGTCTTGCTGTACAACTAGAGTCTTAGTGTCGGGATGTAATGCCGCTTTAATATGGGATTGCTGTTGCCCAAAAGCACTATAGGAGATAAGTAAAATAAGGGCAACTAGTTTTTTCAAGGCTGTTTTTTGGGTTTAAAAAAGGCATGGAATACAGCTTTCGTATATACTATGGCCCCGGCTTCGTTCATGTGACCACAAGTAGAAAAATACTTGTCCTCTGTTACCGCATTTTCAAAGTTATGAATTTCAGGGTAAATCAAACGAATTTGGTCAAAATATTCTCTATTGATGGTTTCGGTACAAATGGGTGTAGTCACGGCTATCAAACGAATATTATTTTTTATACATAATTGCTTGATTTCCTCATAGGCAATATTGCGCTTTGGGGAATATTTAGATAAATCGGCTGGAATCATTTTTCCCTTTCCAAGCGGCAAAGGATTAAAACCATCGTGATGCATAGCATTGGTGGGTTTGTGTATGGCCGATTGGTACATTTCACGGAAACCAATACGCGCATCATAATGCATATAGCGATAAAAAGGGACATACAATAAAGCGTTGTATTCGGATATGTGCTGGTAATGGGCTCTAATGACAGCAGATTGATGTATGTAGGGCATAAACAAGGATCGAATCGCTTCCGAATGATCATTAGTATTTATATTTAAATCAACCTGAAGGATTAGATTCTTTACTTTATAGTGCCGTTCCAACATCAATTTGAGTTGCAATGCTGATTCTTCGAGTCGCGAACGGGTTATTCCAAAATTGACAGTTTTATAGCCTTGCTCTTGAAAAATGCGGGGCACAAAATGATTGTTGACTCTTGAAGAGCCTAAGAACACCACATCGAATTCGTTATCCTTGGATTGGTATAAGTAGTCTATCTTACTGCGCCCATTGGATTGCAAATACACCGTGGTATACAATACATCCAACAATGCCATCGTGACAAATAGCACGATTGCGGTTTTGAGTAGGAAGTAGGCAAATTGCTTCATTAGAATTGGAAATAGATAAATTCTTTGTAATCGGAATACACACCCAAGGCTAATAAGGCCGCCAAACACAATCCTAGTCTTAGCCAACTGTATTTACCGGATATTGGCTCTAATTGGGTTCTGTTATTCCATTCCACAACGATAAAAACAAGGAGTAGGGTCACCAACTCATGATTGTACCGTTCTATAGGAAAGTATTCTTCTTTGAAACGACCCTCGGTACACATCCGTTCTATGTATTGAAACGCATCGGTTAAGGTTCGTGACCTAAAAAAGATCCACGCAAAACAGGTGAGTGTAAAGGTGAATAGAATCTGCACTATATTGCGCAATGCATTCCAATTCCATCCCAAGGCTACTACATCCATATTTTTCCGATTGCGCTGCGTAACCAACAAGGGTAGAAAATACAACGCATTAAGGAATCCCCAGGCAATAAATGTCCAGTTGGCCCCATGCCAAAAACCACTCACTAAAAAGATGATGAAGGTATTGCGTATTTTGAAGCCCAATCGGCCATTACTGCCTCCCAAAGGAATGTATAAATAATCCCGAAACCAGGACGATAAGGAGATGTGCCACTTGCGCCAAAATTCGGCTATGTCTCTCGAGAAATAGGGGTAGTTGAAGTTGCGCAACAAGTCGATGCCAAACAATTTTGAAGTCCCCAATGCTATATCGGAATACCCAGAGAAATCCCCATAAATCTGAAAGGCAAAATATACAGCGCCCAACACTAAAGATAAAGAATTCATGGTGTGGTAATGGTCAAATATGGCATTGGCGTAGGCCGCACAAGAATCGGCGATGACTACTTTTTTGACCAATCCCCAAATGATTTGGTACACACCTTCTTTGGCTTTTTGAAAATCAAATTGCCTTTTTACTTTCAATTGAGGTAACAAATGGGTAGCACGCTCAATAGGACCCGCAACCAATAAGGGAAAGTAACTCACAAACAAGGAGTAATCTACAAAGTGCTTTTCAGACGTGATGCGTTTGTAATAGATGTCAATTATATAGGACAATCCATGAAAGGTATAAAAGGATATACCTACCGGAAGGATTACTTTTAGCAGTAAAGGATTAACGGTCCAACCCAGTCCTCCCAATAAAGCAGTAAACGAACCCACAAAGAAATTGTAGTATTTGAATACGCCTAGAAAACCTAAGTTTATAGTAACGCACAACCATAACCATGCCTTACGTTGCAGGGGAGTTTGGCTATTTTCAATTTTCAATGCTGAGAAATAATCCAAAAGGGTAGAAAACACCAATAGGAATAAAAAACGCCAATCCCAACATGAATAAAAGTAATAACTGGCTAAGAGTAGTAGTATGTTTTGATGACTTTTATGTTTATTCGCTACAAACCAATACAGTATAAAGACTATAGGTAGAAATACGGCAAAATGAAACGAATTAAAAAACATACAAGGTAAAATTATCTAAAATCAAATTCCAAATTCCAATAGGGCAACTGCTGGAATTTGGAATGGGTATTCTTTCGTATTTAAGTTAGAAGTTCGGACTTAAATTGTATTTTTTGTAGAAGTTGTCTAAGGCTTCTACCACTTCGTCTTCGGTGTCTACAATCTTTATCAAACTTAAATCTTCGATATTGGCATTGTGTTCTTTTTCAATCATCACGGTTTTAATCCATTCCATCAAGCCTGACCAAAAATCGCGTCCTACTAAGATAATAGGAAACTTACCAATTTTCTTAGTTTGAATAAGGGTTACGGCCTCAAACAATTCGTCTAAGGTGCCAAATCCTCCGGGCATTACTACAAATCCTTGAGAATATTTAACAAACATTACTTTGCGCACAAAGAAGTAATCAAAGTTTAAGTTTTTGTCTTTATCTATATAGGGATTGTAATGTTGCTCAAAAGGCAATTCAATATTCAATCCCACAGAAGTTCCTTCTCCTAAATGAGCTCCTTTGTTTCCTGCTTCCATGATACCAGGGCCTCCACCTGTAATCACACCATAACCAGCTTTACTAATTTTATAAGCAATCTTTTCGGCTAATAAATAGTATTTAGTATCGGGTTTGGTGCGTGCCGAACCAAATATAGATACACATGGTCCGATACGAGCCATAGTTTCATACCCGTTAACAAACTCGGACATGATTTTAAATATAGCCCATGAGTCGTTCGTACGAATCTCATTCCATGTCTTTTGTTTTAATCTCTCCTGAATTTTATCATCTTCATTTAAATAGTCATCTTTTATCATAGGGTCTCTTTTTTGTATTTTTATAGTTCAAACGAACGGGCAAAAGTAATTCTTTTTTTAAAACTCTTGCAGAATTATTATAGGGTTTACTGTGGCGTTGCGCTAGATTTCTATTCCGATTGGCGTTTTTCCCATTCCCATTTTAAAAGGGAATAACATTCTGAATCTTCTTGGATTCCGTCGACCAAATAGTCTTCTCTCATGGTGCCCTCAAAAGTAAAACCATTCCGAACTAGGAGTTTTAAAGAAGGTGTGTTTTCTGCTGCTATTAATGCTTCAACACGATGTAAGTTTAATTGGGTAAATCCAAAAGTAAGTATAGTTTCTAAAGCTTCAGTCATATAGCCTTTTTGCTTATATTGCTCTTGGCGCATATTATAAAATACCTCGGCTCTATGATGGGTGGCATTCCAAGTATGAAACCCACATTCACCAATGGGTAAATTACTCTCTTTTTCTACTAAGAGAAAGAAATACAAGGATGTTCGATGAGTCTCCATTCCTTTTTCATGCATCTGTAAATGATGTTGATATCCACTGTCATCAAAACCAAAAAACGTCATGATTTCTTTTTTGGTTTTCGTATTGAAAAGATCATGTATAAGGGAAGGGGTGATGCTTTTTAAAACAAGACGCTCTGTGTGTAATTCTACAAGGTTTTCCATATACAAGGGTATTAAGATAGAGCCAATTCTTTTTTCAAAAACTGAGCGGTATAACTTGTTTTGTGCTTACTCACTTCTTCAGGTGTTCCGGTACATACTATTTGTCCACCACCTTTGCCTCCTTCTAAGCCCACATCTATAATATGGTCGGCCAATTTAATAACGTCCATATTGTGCTCTATAATTACTATCGTATTGCCTTTGTCAACCAATTTTTGGATGACGTCCATCAATACGCGTATGTCTTCAAAATGCAAACCTGTAGTAGGCTCATCCATAATGTAGAACGTATTACCAGTATCTTTTTTAGATAATTCGGTGGCTAATTTGATGCGCTGGGCTTCTCCTCCCGATAGCGTAGTACTTTGTTGTCCTAAAGTGATGTAACCTAAGCCTACATCTTGTATAGTTTTAACTTTTCGGTAGATTTTCGGTATGTTCTCAAAGAAGGGAACGGCTTCATCAACCGTCATGTTCAATACGTCTGAAATGGATTTTCCTTTGTATCGTATTTCTAAGGTCTCTCGGTTGAATCGCTTGCCTTGGCAACTTTCACACTCCACATATACATCAGGTAGGAAACTCATTTCTATGGTACGAACGCCCGATCCTTCACAAGTTTCACATCGTCCCCCCGATACATTAAAACTGAAACGTCCCGCTTTATAGCCACGTATCATAGCTTCGGGTGTTTGGGTATACAAACTGCGAATCTCTGAAAACACATCGGTATAGGTAGCCGGATTACTTCGTGGCGTTCTTCCAATAGGACTTTGGTCAATATCAATAACCTTGTCGATATGTTCTAATCCTTCAATCTTTTTATAGGGTTGAGGTTTCTTCACCCCATTGAAATAATAGGCATTCAATATCGGATACAAGGTTTCATTAATTAATGTGGATTTACCACTACCAGAAACACCTGTCACACAAATCAATTGGCCCAAAGGCAACACTATGCTGACATTTTTTAAATTGTTACCTGTTGCTCCTGTTAATTTTAAAAACTTTCCATTACCTGCACGTCTTTTTTTAGGGACTTCAATTTTCATTTCCCCATTCAGATATTGAGCGGTTATAGTGTGCTCTTTGAGTAATTCGGCAGGTGTGCCTTTACTGATGATTTCTCCCCCAAACTTCCCAGCTTTCGGACCAATATCGATGACGTAGTCGGCACGCTCAATCATATCTTTGTCGTGTTCTACAACCAATACAGAATTCCCAATATCGCGCAACTGCTCCAGTGAATGGATGAGTTTTTCATTGTCGCGTTGGTGCAATCCAATACTAGGTTCGTCCAAGATATACAAGACCCCAACCAATTGAGAGCCAATTTGGGTTGCCAAACGAATACGTTGTGCTTCACCACCCGATAGGGATTTAGAACTGCGCTGTAAGGATAAATAGTTTAGCCCAACATTCACTAAAAACTGCAAACGATCTTTGATTTCTTTAGTGATTTCAGTAGCTATAATTTTTTGTTTATCGGTCAATTGCGAATCCAAAGTTTGGAACCAGGCCGATAAATCGGATATATCCATGGTGGATAATTCAAATATGTTTTTCCCCACGATACGGAAGTACTGGGCTTCTTTTTTCAAACGAGAACCTTCACAATCCGGACAGTTAATTTCGTCCATGAATTCTTTGGCCCATCGTTTTATGGAAGTAGAACTGCTTTCGTCGTATTGGTTTTTAATGAAATGAGAGATTCCCTCAAATTCTATTTTATATTCTTTGGTTATTCCCAACGTTTTAGATGCTACCGAAAACTTGTCTTTACCACCATTGAGTATCACTTCCATAGCTTCCGCAGCGATACTGTCTATAGGATCTGTGAGTTTGAAACCAAACTTTTCTCCTATGATTTCCAATTGCTTGAATATCCAAGAGCTTTTGTATTCACCTATGGGTAATATTCCTCCATTTTTAATAGATAACTTGGGGTTGGGTATAATCTTTTTTAAGTTGATTTCATGTACGGTTCCCAATCCTTTGCAATGCTCACAAGCTCCTTTAGGGGAGTTGAATGAAAATAAGTTGGGCTCCGGATTTTGATAGGATATCCCCGAAGTAGGACACATTAAGTTGCGGCTAAAATACCGAACCTCCTGACTGTCTTGTTCCAATACCATCAAAACATCTTCACCATGATAAAGGGCTGTTTTAAGGCTTTCTATTAAGCGTTTTTCAAGCGCTTCGTCTTGGGTTACAGCCATACGATCAATCACAATTTCGATATCGTGGGTTTTGTACCGGTCTAACTTCATCCCTGGAGCCAAATCTAGTACGACTCCATTCACACGTACTTTCAAGAACCCTTGTTTGGTGATTTGTTGAAACAATTCGGCATAGTGTCCTTTTCGCGCCCGAATAACGGGAGCCAAAATAGAGATGCGTTTTTCGTTAAAATCGTGGAGTATTAAGTCTTTGATTTGCTCATCCGAATAGGAAACCATTTTCTCATTGGTTACATAACT
>JAHEHJ010000073.1 GCA_024644655.1 Flavobacterium sp. | reverse complement strand
ACATCTGGAGGTGAAATTCGCCATACAGAAATTAGAACTGGTACAATGGCTGTACAAACTCCAAATTCGGAGCAAGAGGAAGAAGAAGCAGAGTAATAGATTTATCCTTAATTTCATAATTTTTATAATAATCAGGTTTTTTTATGTGCTTTACAGCATAAGACACTTTAGAATAATCTAGTTATGGTAAAAAAATTCAATCGATCCAATTTTCATACACGAACATTTTGTATTTGGAAAGAAGTCGATTACCTTGAAATTAATGGCCTTAAAATAAATTATAAAAGTAAATCAGGAAGTCAATATATCTTTTCCAAAGAAGGAATTTATAGAATATCAAATCATTGGGGTAGAGTAGCCGATTGTCATTGGAGATTGATTCCAATAGGATTATTTAAAAACCAAAACATTACTGTAGCCTATGCCAATTGGGTAGATTTTTATACATATGACGACAGTGCTAAATTGTTTTTTATAAGGGTAGATATTACAAAGGCTGACGTTAATTTTTACCATAAAGACATGGTATTGCCAAATGAGAAAGTACTACTTAGAGATGCTAAAGAAACGGCTAAAACGCTCAAAATCATTAAAGAAATACTAAATGATACGCTGTGGGCTAAGTATTTAAAATATGAATCAATAACTGATCTACGCCGAGACATTATTCAAAACTTAGTAACTTCTTCAGAAAGTTTTATTAGTTTAAAAAAAAGGTATCTCTAATAACTTAAAGCATTATTATAGTAATCTTAGTACGCTTCCCTTTTTTTAGAGTTGTTGTTGCCTTTATTGAATTTTCATCATCTATCAATTCAAAATTGGCAGTATTAGGAGCGTAATCCCCTTCATTAAGTGCTTCAATTTCAAGACTGTTTTCTTTATTTTTCAATTCAATATTAAATACCTTTTCTTTGTTTAATACTTCTATATTATCAAACAATTTTATCTTATTAAGGTGAATTGCGATACGATCACCATCTTCTTTTTTGGGATCATAAACCTTTATTTTTATACTTTTAGAATTAGCAAAGAAAGAAACGTTTTCGTTTTCCTTTAGTATATTTATATGTAACGAATCCATTGCCTTTTCTATATAAACTTTACTTTTAGTAACAGCATCAAATTTCTTTGATTTTTGGATTTTCGTATCATATTTAGCGGCCATTTTTGTTATTTTTTTTGCATTAACTAATAAAATTTCACCATCTAAACAACTTGCCCCATCTTTATAAAGGCCTTTAAATTTTCCTTTTATTTTATCCGTTCCCTTTAAATTTCCATTAAAATTCACAAAGCAAAAATCATATTTTTTAACTTCCGATTTTGTATATATAATATCTGTTTCTTTAAAGCTAATTTCTTTTTTGGATTTATTAATCTTGCCTAAAATAGAAGACTTAGTTTCATATTTACCTCCTAAATCAGTTATACTATACCCTTTAATGACTCCTCCCGATAGTTTTTTTACATTTATTTTATATGATATAGTAGCAGTGTCATTAAGTTTTAATATGCCTACATATTCCATAACTTCCTGAGAGAAAGCACTACTAGTGGGTAAAAATAAAATTAAACATAAAATCAGGAAATTATATTTGTTAAATGGCTGCATAATTGATATTTTGCATCAAATTAAAACCTTTATATTATGAAAATCAAATTTATTCTTGGACTAATTATGATTAGTCTGTTTACTCAATTTTCTTATGCTTCTTTTCCAGTAGAACGAAGAGTAGTTACTGAAAATGTTACCTCTTTAAAAAAAGAAAACAAAACTGTGGCTCAAAAAGAAATTTTAGTATCACCAGCCGCTTCATCAGAAAAAAGTAAAGGTGTAGCATTATTATTAGCATTGTTTTTAGGATTAGTAGCTGCACACCGATGGTATGTAGGATGCCCTACAATTATCAATATTTTCTTCATTATGACATTAGGTGGAGTAGGTGTTTGGTTATTAATTGATATTATTAGAATATTCACAGGTGATTTCAACCCAAAAGGTAGATTTAAAGAAAGCTTCTTTTAATATGTAATCATGACTAGAAAAAACCTATTTACACTATTTTTATTTATTTTTATCTCATTAAGCAATTATGCACAAGTATCTGTAAGTGGTTCACACTTTGGATTATTTGATGATTTGAGAAAAAAAGATTATGTTGAAATCAAAAAAAGAACAACCGTTTTTGTAATTAATGATTTTGATTTAAAACAGTTTGAACAAATGCTTACTGGCATATGGGATCTAAATACATTTATTGTAATCTCTCCTGAACAATTTGAAACTAATAAGGATACCTATATTGATGAGCAATATTCAATCTTTAAATTTTCAGGTTTGATTAGAACAGTCACTTATCAAAATGGAGGGAGTACTGAATACATTTATTTAAATTATAATTATTACTATTATACTGATGTCAAAACAAATCGTAAAGGAGAAAAAAAAGGAGACATGAATGAAGTGGCTTCGGTATTCTTTGCAGGTGATGCCGACAGTATGTGGGAAATGATTAGAACTACCAAATATGGAAATCTTGAGAAATCACTTTACAACTATAAACTTGGTTTCCTTAAAAATTATTTACAATTCATCAATAATAAATTGAAGACTGGTGGTTATTCTTTTACCTATGCAGAAGACTATAATAAGTCTAAAATTAAAGAATTACAAAAAGCCACCTTATATATTCCAAGCTTTATCAAGATTAAATACAGTGGCTGGACTGGTAAAGACACTGATAGAGATAATCCAGACGAATTGTTTAAAAAGTATGACTATAAATATGAGTTTATAGATACAGATGCTCTTAGTGATAAAATAATGAATGCTAAAGAAGACTTTTATTACTTAATGTACACAAAGGTCAATTCTCAAAAATTTGTAAGTGTTGTCAATGGTAAAACTGGAGAGATTATCTACAGAGATTATGAAATATTGACTTATAGCTTAAAAGCAAATGATCTTTCGAGATTAAACAAAAAGATAGATTAATCCTTTTATAATCTATAATTAAAAAGCCAAACACTATTGTTTGGCTTTTTTTATTATATATATCATACTGGCATTTCTAATAAGAGTATCTGACTCTTTAATCGTTCAATTAACATATTCATCATCCTCTTATTGAGATTAGAGGAGTTTTTTATATAGGTGCAGTATTCTTCAACGGTAAACCAAGCAATAACCATCCCTTTTAATGAGTTTCTAAACTTGATATCACGTTGTATTACATTTTCTATATAAGCCATTTTTTTATCGGGAGAAAGTCCAAAAAAAACACTTTTCTGTTTAATGGCATAATTAATAAAAACCTGAATAAATAAATCACTCTGTAATTTTAGTATTGGGCGTAAAGTAGAATTTTGAAAAACTTCTTCTGGACCCGATTGTAAATTAGATTGTCCTAAAGTGGCACCTCTTACTTCAAGAATATAAGCATCTCTATTCTCCATTTTTATTTTAAAGATATAAAAAAAACCTCTGAAATTATACAGAGGTTTTATTAGTTATTAAATATATACTGTTAATTATTATTTAATTTTAAATACTACTTTACGAACTAGGTTTCTAGCATAAGGCGAATTTTTATCAACCGAATTGTCAATACCATTACCTACAATTGTCAAACGAGATCCATCTATACCTGCTTTCATCAAGATAGTTTTCACGTTTTCAGCTCTATCACTAGATAATTTATTGTTAATTGATGCTCCACCAATTTCATCTGCATATCCTGCAATTTCAACAGATTTCCCAGGGTTGTTTTTCAAGAAATTTAAAATAAATCCAATGTTGTCAGATGATGCTGTAGTAGGCTGTGCATTATTAGAATCAAAATAAGCAGCAATATATCCTTCATTAATTAATTTCTCAACAACTTCTGCTGAAGCAGTAGCATTATTAGTAGTAATAGTTTTGTCTACATATTTCTCTAACTCATCCGGTACACCATTATTGTTTTTATCTACCATTCTTCCTTTAGTATCTACTGCTACACCGGCAATAGAATTGTTTTCGGCATCTAAATAATCTGGCACACCATCTTTATCGGTATCATTCATTAAGGTCTCAATTTCGCCAATTCTATTATTTAACTCATCAATTTGTTTGTTACGAGCATCCAAAATAATAGCCCAATCTCCATGTATTTTTTCCGGACCAAAAGAATAAGACAATCCTAACGCAGTAGTAAACATACCACCCGTTAAATTGTTATTAGCTTCAGAATAAGATCCATCCCAATTAAAATGTTGACGAATATTAGAGTTAATGCTAATGTCCATAAAAGCACTTACATTATTAAATACTCTTATTGCAGGAGTTACCCCAACAACAAGACCACCATTCCATTCTTTTTTCCCTTTATTCATTCCTGCAAGCGTATTCATCTTTGGAGACATTTGCGAGACTTGAATACCAAAATGAAACAATAATCCAAAACGTTTCGCATTATCTTGAATGTCAAAAAGGCGAATGGCATTTACAACCCCTTCAAAAGTTAATTGCATACATTCCATTCTAAAATCTAAACTTTCAGAACTTTTTAGATTCTTTATATCATCATAAGAAAAATGAGATTTAACACCGAATTTAGGACTTAACATATAACGAGCTCCAATACCATAATGATTTAATTGAAAGCCTCCTAAGAATTTACTTGGGTCACTTCCAAAATACCCAGGAGCATAAGGTTTAGCACCTTTACTTTGACCAAAATCTACTTCAACTGACCATTTATTATAAGAATCGGTTACGATTTCTTTATCAGGTTCCACTGAAATCAAATCTTTATCACTTTTGTTTTCTTTTTTGTCTTGTGCATTTACAGAAATAGAAGTGCTAACTAGGGCGATTAATAATAGTAATTTATTCTTCATATACGTTGATTAATTTTAGAAACAAAATGATAACTACTTGCAAATATATAGGTTTCTTACTTAATAATCAATTTTTTTTGATGAGATTATGGTTAAGAATTCATTGGATTCCTATTAAAGAATATAGAATTAAGAATCCTACATTTAAATGAACATTATTATATGTTATATTTATTCAACATCATTAATATTTGTGAGTAAGCCAATACTACTCAATTAATAATTCAGTAAATTTGAGTACTTAAAAAAGGTATCATGAGATTTCATACTCGAAAATGGGTTAAACCCGAAGATTTAAACCCTAACAGTTCATTATTTGGCGGCCGCCTTTTAGCTTGGATAGATGAAGAATTAGCTTTATACTCTGTAATTCAAATTGAAAACCAACGAATTGTAACCAAACATATGTCAGAAATAAACTTTGTTAGTTCAGCTCGGCAAGGTGATATCGTTGAAATAGGTATAGACGTTCTTAAGTTTGGAAAAACCTCCTTAACATTAACTTGTCAAGTTCGAAATATGATGACGCGTGAAGTTATTATTATCATAGAACAAATTACAATGGTAGGGTTGGACGATGAGGGCAGACCATTGCCTCATGGAAAAACACATATAGAATATATTGAAGATCGATTAAATCAATAGTTATTCTTTACTTGGGCTCATTTCAAATATTTCCAAATCAAAATACGTTATTGCGGCAAAAACATGGTCAAAAATATCTGCCATGATATATTCATAATTCTCAAATCGTTTGTCATTTGAAAATGTATAAATCTCTAATGGAATGCCGTGTGGAGTAGGTTGTAATTGGCGACACAACAATATCATATCTTTATTTAAACCAGGATATTGATGTAAATATTGAGTGATATACTTTCTAAATAATCCAAAATTAGTCAAGTTTCGGCCATTAATTAACTCTGTTTTATCAATTTGATGAAGTGCATTAAATTTTTGAATTTCAATTTGTCGGTGTTCAATATAACCACTTATTAATTGAATCTTTTTTAAATTCTGCAATTCAGGGTCACTTAAAAATCGAATACTATTGGCCTTAATTAATATATGCCTTTTTATTCTTCTTCCATCCGAATTGAGCATTCCACGCCAGTTTCTAAAGGAATCAGAAATCATACTATAGGTTGGTATAGTCGTAGTAGTATTGTCAAAATTCCGGACTTTAACGGTAGCTAAATTGATTTCAATTACATCACCATCGGCACCAAACTTATCAAATGTAATCCAATCTCCAATTCGGACCATATCATTTAAAGACACCTGTACACTTGCCACAAAACCAAGTATAGTATCTCTAAAGATTAATAATATAATAGCTGAAATAGCTCCAAAAGTACCTAACATAGTACCTGTGCTAATATCAAATATTTTTGATACTATAACAACAAAACCAAAAATCCATAAGATAATCATAATTACTTGAATGTAACTATCTATGGGTTTGTCGCTAAAAGAAGGATTTTGTTTTAAATGATCTCGAACGGCATGCAAAATGGTTTTTATAATCCACAAGCTTAGGAGAACTATATAAATTCCCACTAACTTTCCAAATATAGACTCCCAATACACAAAGTTTTCCAATAGAATGGGAACACATTTGTAAATGAATAGTAAGGGAATTAAGTGAGCAATGTATTTAGCTGTTTTATTGGAAACCAACAAATCATCAAAACGTGTTTTAGTCTTACGAGCCATAATAATGAGCGTTCGAACCAAAACAAATCGGAATACCAAAAATATTAAATAGGATAAAAATGCCAATACAATAATATTGATGGCCAAACTAAGATATGCCGAAAGTGTCTCTCCAAAATCCCATTTTTTGAAAAGGTGATAGCCCCAACCAAATATTTTCTCAACCAATTTATGCATTTAAAACATATTTTTTTTCAATATAAAAAGTAGCAAAGGGAAGCAATGAAGCGATTTGAACAATAGCTAATTCTTTGAAACTCCAATTTTGACTTTTTCGAATTGCAATAGCTAGTAGTACATATGCAATAAATAAAACCCCATGAGCCATTCCAATTGGGAATAACAAGGTTTTGTACAATTCAATATACGTTGGTTTTACTACTAACATATTACAAAACAACACTAAATAGGATATTCCTTCAGCGATAGCAATATTTTTAAAAATCTTTGTCATTTATTTTTTTGTTGGCAAAAATAAGTATTATCATTGATTACTAAAGATAACAAACACAAAGTATTCTACAATTGTGATAATTTATATATAAAATGAGCAAACGGGATTTAAAAAAATATGTAACCGAATTAACCAAACCCCAATTGGAAGAGCAAATTATTGCCCTGTATGATAAGTTTGTAGATGTAAAGGTATACTATAATTTTGTGTTCCAACCTAATGAAATCAAGTTAGCTCAAGAAGCTAAAATTAAAATTTCAAACGAGTATTTCCCTGTTAAAGGCAAAAAGCCTAAAATGCGTCGTTCTGTGGCACAAAAAGCAATAAAACATTTTAATTCACTTGGAGTAGATGAGTTTGTTATTGCAGATCTCATGTTATATACTTTAGAAATTGCACTTGCCTTTTCTAGTGAGAAAATTATCAAACAAGAATTATTTTTCAAAAGCATGCTAAATTCCTACCAACAAGCCGTAAGTTTTATGATTGAAAAAGGTATACTACCTGAATTTCAAAGTAGAGTAGAGGCTATCCATCACAAAGTAGTAGACCAAAAATGGATTAATCAGTATGAGTTTACTACCATCTTGGAACGTTTGTCATATTAAATTTAGGTTATATCACATAAAAAAGCTTGAATACTCTTTTTTAACTGTACTTTTGCAAAATTGTACCAACTGATATGTCTCAAAAAGATTTACTTATCGAAATTGAAGCTAAAAAGGAACTCTACGGTTACCAAAAGGGAGATATTGATAAAATATTTGAACGATTAGATAATGCACCTTCTAATTACCATCTTTTATATCAATTACCCACAGGCGGTGGTAAAACAGTTATTTTTTCCGAAATTGTTCGTCGTTATATTGCACAGCACGATAAGAAAGTAGTGGTTTTAACACATAGAATTGAGCTTTGTAAACAAACTTCAAAAATGCTGAAAGGCTTTGATGTTAAAAACAAAATCATTAATAGTGTAATTAAAGAATTACCCGACCAAGAAGAATATTCTTGTTTCGTGGCCATGGTTGAGACCTTAAAAAATCGATTGAATGATGAAAAATTAATGATTGATAACGTTGGTTTGGTTATTATTGATGAAGCCCATTACAATTCATTCCGGAAACTTTTCAGTCAGTTTAAGAATTCATTTATATTAGGTGTAACTGCTACGCCTTTGAGTTCTAATATAAAATTACCCATGCATCAAAACTATGATGAATTAATAGTAGGTGATACTATTCAATCCTTAATAGATAATGGTTTTTTAGCTAGAGCTACTACTTATAGCTATGATGTGGGTTTGACCTCATTAAAAGTAGGAATTAATGGCGATTACACTGTAAAATCTTCCGATGATTTATATATGAATATGGTTATGCAAGAAAAATTATTGCATGCCTATTCTGAAAAATCATTAGGAAAAAAGACTTTAATTTTTAATAACGGTATCAACACCTCATTATATGTGTATGAGACCTTTAGAGAAGCAGGATATGCTATTAAGCATTTAGACAATACCACTTCAAATGAAGATCGAAAAGAGATATTACATTGGTTTAAAAAGACACCCGATGCCATTTTAACTTCAGTAGGTATATTAACAACTGGGTTTGATGAGCCTACAGTAGAAAGTATAATATTAAATAGGGCTACCAAATCATTAACATTGTATTTCCAAATGATAGGCCGAGGTTCCCGTAAATTACCTAATAAAGATACATTTACAGTAATTGACTTAGGAAATAACGCGCTACGTTTTGGTTTTTGGAATGACCCCATGGATTGGCAACATATATTTAAATCTCCTGAATATTATCTTGAAAACCTTAGAGATGATGCTGAGATTGAAAATAACTTTAAATATGTGATGCCTGAGGCCACACGAAAAATGTTTGCAAAGACTGCTGTCATTGATTTAGATATTGAAGAAGTATTCAAACGCAATATGGCTTTAAATTTACGTTCTAAAGAAGTAATAGAAACTTCAATACTACAACACGCATTGATGTGTGTTGAGAATACCAATGATTTATATGGTGCACGTATGTTATCTAAATTACTTGCAGATGATATTGAAAGCCGTGTGAGACGCTATGTAAAATGCTTGGGCAAAACTAGTAAAAATTACCGGGAATGGTTAATTGAAGATTATAAGGTTAAATTAAGCTTGGCTATTGGTAAAAAATTCAGAGAACTTAATTTATAAACCAAAAGAAGGCTAAGTATTTATACAGTTTACTACTAATTCATAAACAATTGAATTTGTTCCTTTTTAAATTAGTTCTTTTCAATCACATAATTTACATTATGTAAAATAAGAATCCGCATTGTTTAGGGCTCTATTACTTTTCAAATGTTTTTAACAAAACTACTCTTCTTGTACAAAGCTTTCCTATTTTTGTTAGGTATAAATAAACAACGATTATCGATATGAGTCATTCTATTGCGGATACTATTGCTAATTTTTTAAAATCGTATTCTCCATTTAATTATTTAAATGCGGAAGAGTTAATTCAAGTAGCTACAAGTATTGGCGTTATAAACTTAGAAAAGCACAAAGTTTTATTTCAAATTAATGACAAATTACATGATAGTTTTTATGTAGTAGCCTCTGGTGCAATCAATTTAAATGTGGTTGCCGATGCTGAAGAAACATTATTAAACAAATGTTATGCCGGTGATGTTTTTGGATTACGTCCCTTTTTTGCCAAAAACAACTATATGATGACAGCAAAAGCTCGGGAAGACAGTATTGTATATGCAATTCCCATTGCCACATTCAAACCATTTGTGGCCCAAAATCCACAAGTCCTAGACTTTCTTTTAGAAAGCTTTGCCACCAATACCCGAAATCCGTTTGACAAAGAAAACAGAGGCAAATTGATTACCGATAACGTATATACCGATTCACAAACTAACGAAATACAGTATTTTCAGTCGTTAGCCTACAATAAAACACCTATTAAAATAGCTGCTTCTACTTTGGTTAAAGATACAGCTCAATTAATGACGGACAATCTAGTAGACAGTGCTATAATTACAAATCTAAATTTCCCTATTGGTATCGTTACCGATACTGATTTTAGAACAAAAATAGCCAACGGTAGATTGCCCATCACTGCTACTATTGATAAAATCATGACTACGCCTGTTATCACTGTACCCGAAAATGTATCTGTGGCTGAAGCGCAATTGCTTTTATTAAAAAACAATGTAAGTCATTTGTGTGTCACTACAGATGGTTCAGACAAATCTGAAGTGCGTGGAATTATATCCGAACACGACTTAATCGTGGCTCAAGCCAATAATCCTGGCGTTTTAATTAAAGAAATCAAACGATCCTTATCGCCTAAAGAACTCAAACAAGTTCGTGAAAAACTAACGGATTTAATTCAAAGTTCTATTGCCAAAAATATTCCTTTACCGCATATCTATAATATCTCTGGGGAAATTATTACCGCAATTGTAAAACGTTCGGTTGAATTGGCTATTTTAGATTTAGGCTCTCCTCCTGCACGTTTTGCATGGTTAAGCATTGGTAGTCAAGGTCGTAAAGAACAATTATTAGTTACCGATCAAGATAGCATTTTAATCTTTGAAGATGTAGCAGCAGAAAAGTATCGAGACGTTAAAGATTACTTTTTAAAATTATCCAAAAGAGCTACTGTTATTTTAGAAAAAGTGGGCTATGCTCCTTGTCCCTATGGCCACATGGCAAGTACTATGTCTTGGTGTAAGTCCTTGACAGAATGGATAAAACAATATGAAACTTGGATGAAAACTCCAGGTGAAAAATCCAATAACATTAGTAGTGTCTTTTTTGATTATGAAATTGCTTTTGGCGAAAACCAATTGGAAGATGCCATTACAGACGTTATCTTTAAAAATGTCAAAGCAAACACGCTTTTCTATGACTATTTAGGAAATGATACCTTGCGCAAAAACCCTCCTTTAAATTTCTTTAAAAAGTTCAATTTGGAAGAAGAAGGTGAACACAAAGGTAAATTTGATATTAAATCTAAAGCCATCATGCCGCTTGTCGATGGGGCACGATTATTTGCCATCAGTATGAATTTGAAAGGTATTAACAATACCTATTCCCGATTCAAACAATTGGCTATGGTGGATTCTAAATTCTCAGAAATCTACTTAAATTGTGCAGATGCTTTTCTGATTCTATCCAAATTTAGAACACTAGAAGGCCTAAAAAACGATAGCTCTGGAGACTTTATAACCGTAGATGAACTCACCAAAGTAGAAAAGGAAAAATTAAAAAATGCATTGATTCCTATGAAGGAATTAGAAGAATTACTAAAAGATAGATTTAGATTGACTCAATTCTCGTAATATGTTAGATTGGATAAAAAATATCAATAAAGAATATCCTGAATTTTGGAAATTATATCAAGATAAATTCGAAAACAAATCAAATCGAATTGTTGTATTGCACACCAACTGCACTGGCTTTAACCCCAAAAAAGATGTCATCTTATCTATAGGTGCCATTGGAATCCTTACTGAAGTTATCAAAATTGGAGACAGCTTCGAAGTAGAAGTTTTGCAATACAAATACTTACATGACAATGAACTATCGCATGATTATTTAAGTGATAGTACTTTCACTAAGTTAGCCGAACCCCAAGCCATTCAAGCTCTAGTAGATTATATTGGCAGTGCCGTATTGGTTGGCCACCGTATTCATTTTGAAATCGAAATGATCAATTATGTATTAGAAAATATGGGGTGCGGAAAACTGAGAAACGAAGCCTTAGATATCGAAATAATGCAGCAAAAATTGGTTGATGCCAACACTAAATCATTTAGTATTGAAGAGTTAATCAAATATCATAAGATTCAAACTCATGATAGTAAAACCGTTTCAGACACCTCATACAGTTTAGCTTTACTGTTTTTAAAACTAAAAAGTAAGCTAGGCTTTTAAAAATAAAAACCCACTCAAGAGTGGGTTTTTAAAGATCTGTCAAAATCAAACAAAACAATAATCAAACTATTTATCGTTTACACATATTCATTATCTTTTCATGAATATGTTGGTGTAATATTTTTTTCCTGTGGCAGGGTCTGAAGTTACAGATATACCAATGTGTGTGTAATCTCCTTCAATGTTCGCACGGTGAGTTGGACTGTTTAACCAG
>JAHEHJ010000020.1 GCA_024644655.1 Flavobacterium sp. | reverse complement strand
CTTTAAAAACACCAACCGTATAAAAGATAAAAGTTATTATCTAGCTGGTTGCTATTTCGGGAAATTATACATTTATGATAGTGTAAAAGGAATAATGACGATATATGATGATGAGTGAGAAAAAATCCCGATAGTGAGGATATGACTCATGTAGTGAACACGGATTCCTTCGACAGTTGCAAGCTCGTGTGCAAATCCGTGGTAACGGGTCTTGGAATGGAAAAAGCAAAAGAATAAAAATAATAGTTTTATGATTTAATAAAAATAAAAAATGAAAGCTAACTTAATACGTTTAAATTTTGATTTAAATAACCTAAACAGATTACAAAGTGGAATTTTAATAATAATAGTTGGAATTATATTTGTTGTTGTTTCTAAATATTTTCACAAGGATTATAAGAATCAAGGTTTCAAACCATTTAAACCTTTTAGAAGAGAGGGAAAAACAAAGTCAGAAGATTATATGTTTACCATGTTTTATTATAGAACTTTATTTTCCATATATTTAGGGTATTTTGTAATAATTTGCGGTATTATTTATATCGTAGCATATTTTTGATAATATTCCAGATTTAGTGATAAATTTTAAACTAAAAAGACGAGCTGTATAGTTCGTCTTTTTGCTTTCTTCACACGTAAACGCTAGTAAGTCTCAAATAGCCCCAACAGTTACAGCGGTGTTGTATTTGTTTTTTTATTTATATTCGTGGTAAAGCAGTCGCAGTGGACAGTCACAGTTTACAGTAATTGGGGATAGTGATTTGTTTTCTTTTGGGGTTATCACTTATGCGTGCAAAGGTTGATGTGATCCCTCCTTCGTCGGCATGACACTAGAGTTAGGATGATATAAAGTTATTTTAAAGACATATCATTTATGCTAGCTGAGTTTAGGCCTCAAAGATGGGGGACTTTGCGGAGCTGGGAGCATGGATTTCCTTCGGCAGTCGCAAGCTCGTATGCAAATATGCGGTATCGGGGTGGTCAAAGAATAGTTCAAAAAAATAAATTTTATTATAAACTTATGAAAACAAATTATTTAATATTACTATTTCTTTTTTTATCTTGTTTTAATAATGACAATATCACTAATAAAGTTCCATTAAATAATTTTTGTGGATATGGAGTGATAAAATTTTCTAAGTCATATGAAGGGTCAATTAGATATATGGAATTTTTTCCAATAATTGAAGCAAAATATTCTGATATTGTTTATGCAAATAAAATTAAAATAAATATTAATAACGGGATAATTATTAGAGGAAATAATTCCACTAACCTATGGCAGGCTTTAATAAAGTCAAATAAGATACTTCCAGATGAATATGGATACTATAAATCATTAATTTTTATAGATTTATCATATAACACATTAGAATATAATTATAAAAGACCTATTCCTAACGAGATTTTAATACAAAATAAAATTTTTAAAACTAAAACTTTTGATTACATAAAAGGTAAATTAAATATTTCAAATTATAAAATATTTTATCCATTATGAGAATCCTGCCCAAAACATTACGCTGGTTACTATACCGATAGCGCGGATTTGTAACACCTGAAAATAAAAAGTATGGATATTTATAATTTCCTATTAGGTCTATTGATTTTTGTGTGCAGTTTTTTATTAATAGTTAGGGAATTGACAAGGAAAAGACCTGTTGATATGTCAACAATACAAGTGGTTTTAGGCCTTTTGTTCCTTTTTATGATTGGAATTTATATTATGTATACTGAATTAAAAAAAACATGATGAGATTAAAATTTAAATTATGTTTATTATTTATTTTGCCGTTAGTTGGGTACTCTCAAATTGACTGCTCTAAACTTTCTAGTAGGTCATTTGAGATTAAAACCAATAGCTCGGATTTCCTTCGGCAGTCGCAAGCTCGTGTACAAATCCGCGGTAGCGGGGTTTTTAAATAATAAAACTTATGAAATATTTTTTTAGTTTACATATATCAACAGACACGGAACAAGCTAATAAAATAGCTCAGATACTTGGAGTTGAATCAAATTATCCTCAAGTAGAATGGGGTTATAGACTAATAGTTAAAGATAATAAATACACTAATTTTATTGATGTTTTTTTGGGTATTCTTGAAGGGAAATATGATAAATTGAGGGAAATAGGTATTGAAAAAGAAGACATCTCAATCTGGATGATTTATGAATATAAAAACCAATGTAATATGGAGTTTAGTCCAAGTGACATGAAAAAGTTAGGAGATAGTGGAATAACTTTTTGTATTTCTTGTTATGAGGGTAATGTAGGTAATGTTCTATAGTTAGTAATGAGTTAGACGTCACTATTCAAAATCTTATAATTATAAGTACAACTGGATAATGTTAGATTAGAAAATGAATTAGACGTTATATTGTTAGATTTGTTTTGACGTAGGCAGTGGGCTATTGGGTTTTGTTTTGACATAAGCAGTGGGCACGGATTCCTTCGGCAGTCGCAAGCTCGTGTGCAAATCCGCGGTAGCGGTGTTGAAATTGGCAGTGGTTAAGCAACACTTAAAAGTATTATATGAAAAAAATTAGTTTCAGTTTAATAGTGATTTTTTTAATTGGATGTAGCCACATTAAAAGCATATACGTTAATCAAGATTTAAATTTAAATGATAAATCAGTTCAATATGCATTAGAAAAAGCAAAAGCTAAAAATGAAGATAATTCTATAATTTATTTTACAAATGGTTTTGTTAACGATACCATAGAATTAGAAAATGGAAACCAGAACTTATTTACATTACCAATAGAAACGATTGACCAAATAGGCCTTGCAATGGTTCAAATAGTTGACAACACTAAAGAAGTCAAAATTAACATCAAACTTTCAAAACCTACAAAATTTGCTCTTAATCCATTAGAACTAAAGAATCATAAATTCATTTATATTAGTAGGGTTCATGGAAAAAATAAATTTATTATAGAATACACAAATTCTGTAAAAAGGTTTTTATAATATTATATTCATACCTTGAAAAGAGCGGCAAGTCATAGCGGGATTGTCTCAAAGACGGTAGGCTTTGCAGGGCTGGGTACTTTGGATGTTTGTAAGCCGAGGTTAATGTGATCCCTCCTTCGTCGGCATGACACTAGAGTTAGGATGATATAAAGTTATTTTAAAGACATATTATTTATGCTAGCTGAGTTTAGGCCTCAAAGATGGGAGACTTTGCGGAGCTGGGAGCATGGATTTCCTTCGGCAGTCGCAAGCTCGTGTTCAAATCCGCGCTATTGGGTTTTCAACAACACCCTCTATCAATAAAACTATACTCAAAAAAGAGTCACTCTTTGATTCAATTCCTTACTTTTATAGTCTTGTACTGAACTAGCTCCTATGAATTCACTCTTTACGGATAGCGCCCCGGTTGGTGTGGTTTCTAGTTTTACCGAACTGGTAGAAACGGAATTTGAGGGTATGGTGAATGCGCTTTGTTGGCACCGTGACTTGGAGGGTGATTTTGAGGAACTTGTAGCACAATTGACCTTAGAAGAGGACATTACGGTCTTGCAGCCTGAAGATTTGCTTGCACTAACGCTAACTGAACAGGGGCAAAAAGCGCGGGCTATCATCTTACAGGATATGCAATTGCTGACTGCTCATGGTGCCTCCCCTACTTTGAATTTACTGAAAAAGTATGAGCGCGATGAGGCGTTTGATTTTATAGCGACGGATGTGTATTCCTATCATGTGGATAGTTCCCCAATAGCGACGGATACTTTTTTATGCACCTACCGTGGGGCGGCCAGTGATCTAATAGCTACTGCTGATGCGGTACGCAAGAGTGACATACCAGAGGTACGAAGCCAATTGCTTGAATTGCATGATGGCCCTTTGGATACCTTTGATGCTTTTTTGAAGGAGCATTATTTTGATTTGCATTATGAGGCCAAGCCTGAGGCCGTGCCTGTACAATTGGGCATTGGAAATCTGTGGCGATTGGCGGTACAGCATCCCAACCAAAAAGTACCAGCTTGTGTTCATCGTGCTCCTGTAGAACAGGAAGGGGAATATCGGTTGTTGTTGATTTGTTGAGAAAACAAACCGTGCTCATTTATTTCCAAATCTTAAAATTCAGTTTGAACTCTTTCTTTTGGAGAAGCGAGAGCCAATCGACAAACAACAGCATTGCTATGAGCAGTATTCCTAGTAGTAGGCTGGCAATGGATTTCCACGAAAAGGCGGCGTGAATCATATCTTGGAAATTTTCGGAGGCTACTTTGCCCAGATGTATGGCGATGGAATCGCTGATAAACTTACCTACAAAAAAGGCCGGGATGATTTGGATGGGTTTTAGGCGTGCCATACCTCCTGCCAAGAACAAGGGGGTTGTGGGCAGGGGTAACAACGAATACAAGACTATGAGGAGTTGGCTTTTCCACCGTTTCTTTTTCATCAGTTCGCCCAAATAGTGTACTTCCTTATTCTTTTCGGGTTTGAAGATTTTGTCTGCCAGCAAAGGAATGTAGAGTGTGAGGACATACCTACCGGCTATGGAGCCTATCACTCCTATTACAACGACACCCCATACATTCAAGTCAAAGAGTATTTGCAGCGGAATCATTATAGAAAACGCTGGAGGGAACGGAATGGGTACTACATCAACTAGGAATGCGCCCACTAAAACTAATGCATATTGCCACCACATATAAGAACGGTATTTGTTAGAATAGGCTAAGGTGGTGGTTTTTACCGTATAGAAGTTATACAACTTCCTTTTTGTGTTATAGAATTCCTTGAAAGAGGGCGTAAATTGATTGCTTTGGCTGTTAGCAGTAAACTTATACGGGTGATATAGTTAATCTATAGGTTTACTCTTATAGCGTATCAAACCAGCTCCACAATGACTCCCATAGCAATGCTCCGCAAATGTCTCCTGACTTTGCGGAATTTTTTTTCTATATTTGATTGATTTAGTAAGCCAATGAAAGAAGGATATGTAATTAGAGATCAAACACTTCCTCATTTTTTCACTATGACTGTAGTGGATTGGGTTGATGTTTTTTCGAGAAAAAATTATCGTGACGTAGTCATCGAGTGTTTAACCTTTTGTATTAATAACAAAGGGATGCTTTTGTATAGCTATGTAATTATGAGTAATCATATCCATTTCATAATTCAATCTGACAATGGGAAATTATCAGATTTGATTAGAGATTTTAAAAAATTTACTGCCAAAACTATATTAGATAAAATTCAATTAGAACCAGAAAGTAGAAGAGATTGGATGTTGGAACGATTTAAATTAGCATCTGAAACCCATACCAGAAACAAAAATTATCAGTTTTGGCAGTTGAGTAATCATGTGGAGGAGATATATTCAGAAAAATTCATGTGGACTAAAATTGATTATATCCATTTTAATCCCGTACGTGCCGGGTTCGTTTTAAGTCCGCAAGATTATATTTATTCAAGTGCATCAAATTATGTTGATGGAAAAGGTATTGTCCATGTCGAAATTGTTCAAAATCCTGTTGTAAATGTATTGAATGCAAGTTCATTTACTAAATATAACAGTTATGATAAGTGATTTTGTGGTGGCGCAAAGTCAGGAGACATTTGCGTAGCGGGTCAAATCGTAGTCCGTATTTCATTTGCAAGATTGATTTGGTGACGCAAAGTCGGGAGACATTTGCGCAGCGTTCTTAGAACAAGTAACTAACGTATTTACAACATATCAAATAACGATTTTAGTTGAATATCCGATACGGGTTTTGAAAAGCTAATCACTGTGGTGGCGCAAAGTCAGGAGACATTTGCGCAGCGTTTCTAGATAATATTGTAGCGGCTCAAAGTCGGGAGACATTTGCGTAGCGTTTCTAGATAATATTGTAGCGGCGCAAAGTCAGGAGACATTTGCGTAGCGGTCAAACTGTAGACCGTATTTCATTTGCAAGAATGGTTTGATGGCGCAAAGTCGGGAGACATTTGCGCAGCGTGTGTTTTGAAAAGCTAATCACTGTGGTGGAGCAAATATCCGATACAGGTTTTGAAAAGGTAATCACTGTGGTGGCGCAAAGTCAGGAGACATTTGCGCAGCGTTTCTAGATAATATTGTGGTCGCGCAAAGTCGGGAGACATTTGCGTAGCGGTCAAACTGTAGAACGTATTTCATTTGCAAGAATGGTTTGATGGCGCAAAGTCGGGAGACATTTGCGAAGCGGGTCTTTTTATGTGATATAGTTAATCTATAGGTTTGCTCTTATAGTGTATCAAACAAGGATTTCAGTTGGATATCGGATACGGGTTTGGAGAGGGTAATTTGTAGTTTTTGGCCTGGTAGGAGGTCCATATAGTTATCGCTAAAAAAGCACTCTTCGGGGGCCGATAGGCATACGTTTTTCGCCAAGACATCGGTGGTTAGTTCAATGGTAAGCGAATTTATGCGTTTCCAATGGAGGGTTGGTTTAGTGAGTGCTAGTGCTTTGGGTTGCACCAAATAGTGTAAGGCTGTGGCCGATTGCTGTTTACCCGTCCATTGCATGGATACCACACATTGGGTTTTATCAAAGCCTTCCCATTCTTTTTGGGGAATCTCCCAATAGGTTTGGGAGGTATTGGGTTGAAGCGGTGTTTGCTTTTCTTTGGACCATAGTATAGTTCCCTTCAAATCGATAAGTTGGACACGCATGCTGCCTTGATCCTCTTGGAGGGCATCATTCATGGTGACTAGTGCATAGGTGAGTTCCTTTTCTTTCAGGGTGAGTGCCAGCGTATCCATTGTTTTTCGGACTTGGTAGTGCAGGGCTTTCCATCGCCCGAAATAATCGAACGAGCTCCAAGAGGTTACAGGCCAACAGTCATTGAGTTGCCAATACAGCGAGCCCATACAATAGGGTCGTGCGCTGCGATGCGTTTCTAGGGCTGTTTTCATACCCTCGGCTTGTAGCAATTGGGACACATAGGCAAAATCTTCTAAGGATGTGGGTACTTTGTAGTCGCGTGCCATATACTCTTGTATGGTTTGATAGCCTGTTGGGTGTTTTTGGTGGTTTTGGATGGCTGCTGCATCCCAATTCATATCCTCGGCATTGCCAAAGGATTGTATGGTCTTCCAGTTGGGCATTCCTTGAAAACCGTATTCACTCATGAAGCGGCCTACTTTCTTTTTATAGGTATCAAAGGGTTCTTTGCCCCACCACACCCCCCAATAGTGGGAGTCACCTTGCAGGAGGCTTTCTTTACGACCCCAGCCAATAGAAGGAGACGAAGCCCAATAGCGGTTTTCTGTTTTGGGCAGTAGTTCGGTAAGGGTTTGCGGAATCACCTCATGAAACAAGCGCGTATAGTCGTTCCAAATTTGGGTAGAATCGGAAGCCGTATAGTGGTATTGTTTTTGCCAGCCCCAATTGTGCCAACCTTCATCCATTTCGTTATTGCCACACCAGAGGGCTATGCAGGGGTGATTTTGGAGTCGGGTTACATTGTCTTCGACTTCCTCTTTTACGTTGGCTATGAACTCGGCATCACCCGGGTACATGGCGCAGGCAAACATAAAGTCTTGCCACACCAAAATCCCCTTTTTATCACAGGCCTCATAAAAGGCATCGTCGGCATAGGTACCGCCACCCCATACGCGGAGCATATTCATGTGGGCTGCCGCGGCGTTGTTTACTATTGCTTGGTAAGTAGAGTCGGTTGCCCGAGGCAGGAAACTATCGGCCGGAATGTAATTGGCTCCTTTCATGAATACCGGAATGCCATTGAGCTTGAAGTAGAATTGTTTGCCTGCTGCATCGGGTTCTTGCACCCATTCTATGGTTCGCAATCCGATGGTTATTTTTCGTCCTTCGGATAGTTGTTTTGACGTTCCTATGCTGTGGTAGAAGGTATACAGATAAGGATCCCCTAGGCCGTTGGTCCACCACCATTTAGGGTTTTCAATTTCGTAGGAAGTCGTGAGTACGTTCGTTCCTTTGTGGAGTGTAATCTCCCGTTGGGTTTCATTGATATTCCACAGATACTTGCCTTGGGTCGTACTTTGAATGGTGGCTTTAAATTCGAGTAGCGCCTTGGTTTTGGTTAGCAGTTTTTGGGTGTAGGTAATATTGGTAATGGTTTGTTTGTTCCAAAATAGCAGTTTGACATCTTTCCAAATCCCTGCTGTAACCAAGCGCGGTCCCCAGTCCCAACCGTATTGGTATTGGGCTTTTCGGGTAAATACTTTTTCGTCTCCGGGTAAGGCATAGGGCAATAGTGTTGCTTGTTCTTTTCCTTTTTGCACTGCTGACAGGAAAGTAATTTCGAGAGTGTTTTGTCCTCGTTTTAGGAGCGGTTTCAGGTCAACTTTCCAGGTTCGGAACATATTATTGGCTGAGAGAATCGCTACCCCATTGCACCGCACTTCGGCATAGGTATCCAAGCCGTCAAATTGTAGAATGCAGTGTTCGTAGTGCAGTTCTTTGTCGGATATGGAGAATGTTGTTTTGTAGTTCCAGTTTTCGTTTTCAATCCATTGCAGTTGTTTTTCATTGGCTCCCAAAAACGGATTGGAAATAAGGTTATTGCGATAGAGGTCGGTGTGAACGGTGCCTGGCACTTGGGCGGGCAGCCAATCGGCCTCGGATTGTTTTTGGTTTTTGAATTGCCAAGAAGCCGTATTGAGACTACGCTCGACGTTTTGGGCCACCAAAAAGTAGGGCAGCAGCAAAAAGAGTATGTATCTCAGCTTCTGTAGGTGCATCATAATTGGGCTTTTAGCGCTTGAATTTCGGCTGCGTCTGCCGTTTCGTTAGCCGTTGTAATAGCCGAAGAATGGTAGAACACCGCTTGGGTATGCTGTTGGATTTCGGCTAGGTTGGTAGAGCGCAGTCCACCGCCTGGCATGATGGTGATGCGGGAATTGGCTTGAGTTACCAATTGTGCTAAGCCGTCTTTGCCCTCGGTGACGTTTTGGGCGAGACCGGATGTTAGCACCGTAGTGAAACCGCAGTCGATTAGTTTTTCCAAAGCTAGGGCCCCTTCGGAAGCCGCATCAAAAGCCCTGTGAAACGTACACGGCAAGGGATGCGCTAGTGCTACTAACTGTTTGTTTTGAGTGGTATTGATTGTACCGTCTGGATGTAAGATGCCAAAGACAAAGCCATCGGCTTTTTTTTGTTTGAAGTTTAGGATTGCGGATTGCATGGCTTCCCATTCGGTGTCCGAATAGCAAAAGTCGCCCCCTCGAGGTCGTATCATTACATAGAGCGGAATTGTTACTTGGTTGCGCACTTCGTCAAAAAGTGCATCGGAGGGTGTGGTCCCACCTACTTCAAAACCATCACATAGTTCGATTCGGTCGGCGCCATTTTCCTGAGCGATAAAAGCAGAGGGCGCATTAAAGCACGCTATTTCGAGTTGAGCCATATTATTTAAGGTACGAATTAGAGTCGATTAAATGGTTTCCTGAATTGTCGTTTACGGCAAAGTTAAAACCACTTTGAATGCAATAGGCCCCATAGTTCCCTTGTTTGTCGAGGGCAATAAATCCTACTTGAATGTCTTTGAGGTTTTTGTTTCGGTTTTGCGTTAGTTTGACGATGCGCATGACTGCTTCTTCACAGGCTTGTTGGGGTGATTTGCCTTGGCGCATCAATTCGACTACTAGGTGACAGCCGGCGATTCGAATGACTTCTTCTCCGTGTCCTGTGGCAGTGGCCGCACCAATTTCGTTATCTACATACAATCCTGCTCCGATAATGGGTGAATCCCCTACTCGACCGTGCATTTTGAAAGCCATACCACTGGTGGTACAGGCGCCGGATAAATTGCCGGCACTATCGAGTGCAATCATGCCAATTGTATCGTGGTTTTCGATGTTGGCTATGGGTTTATAGTTGCTGGTTTTGAGCCATTCTTTCCATTCCTTTTCGGACTCCTCGACTAGTAAATTTTCTTTGGGGAAGCCTTGCGCAAGTGCAAATTGGAGCGCTCCATCCCCTACTAGCATAACGTGAGGTGTTTTTTCCATGACGGCGCGCGCTACTGAAATAGGGTGTTTGATAAATTCTAGGCAGGCTACCGAACCGATATTTGCCTGTTCATCCATGATGCAGGCGTCTAGGGTTACGCGACCGTCTCTATCGGGGCGGCCTCCGTAGCCTACACTGCGTTCTGTAGGATCGCCTTCTGGGATTTTGACACCCGCTTCTACGGCATCTAGTGCGCGTCCGTTATTCTTTAGGATTTCCCAAGCGGCCCCATTGGCTTTGACACCAAAATTCCAGGTAGAGAGCACGATGGGTTTATTGGGTTGCTGGAGGTTGGAACCCATTGCTTTTTCTTTGGTAGTAAAAGAAGGCAAGGTTAGTGCTACTGAACCTAGCGCTGCTGTTTTTATAAAGTTTCTACGATTTGTCATAATTGATGTGTTAGTTGGCCCCAATTTCATCTACGAACAACCAAGCTGGAGAACCTGCACCGGGGTAACCCTCTTTGATTTTTCCGATATTCGTTGCCACTACTTTAATGTATAGTGCCGTTGTGGTAGGAAACTCGATTTGCACATTTCCTTTTTGCGCTTCGATTTGGTCGATGGAGGCTTTGCCAACACTCGTAAACGATTGTCCGTCTTGAGACAAGAAGACTTCGATTTGGCTAGGGTAGTAAATCCAACTGGCTTCGTTGGACAAGACCCCTATGGTCACATTGCTAATTGGAAGGGGTGTCCCTAAATCAATAGTAGCATTGGCATCTTTGCCAGAAAAGCCGAGCCAATCGCGTCCAAATTTTTGTTGGTTTCCTTTAATCCCGTTTATCAAGGCAAAAGAACCTCCTGATTTGTAATTGTCATGCGGGTTGTTGAGAAGCACTATTTTTTTGGCGGTTGCTTTGTTGAGGCTTAGTGGGAGTTCGATAGGGTTTCCTTTTTGCACTTCCTTTTCAAAATAGGCTGCTTTGAGAGTCAGGCTTTCAGAAATGGCAATGGGGCCTGTATAAGAAGACGAGTTCCAAGAGGGTTGTGTTCCGTCAAGGGTATAGCGAATACCTTTTTGGTCTTGAGCTGATTTTAGCGTTGCCCAGAGTCCTTTTCCATTCGGATTGGGTTCTACGGAGCTCGTTATTTCAAAAATAGCTTTACTATAGATGATTGCTTTTTGGTCTAGGGAAGGCAATTGTTGGAGTAACCGATTTTGGAAATCGGCATAGTTGGCAGGATTGGCTGTTCCCCATAGAGCTTCGGAAAGCGCCATCATACGAGGGAAGATCATATATTCTACTTGGGCTGGGGTATTGATGTATTCTGTCCATACATTGGCTTGACCTCCCAAGATATAGGTTGCTTCCTCAGGAGTCAATTTGGCTGGCGTGGGATTAAACGAATATACTTTTTCCACGGGTGTATAGCCCCCAATGGCTAAAGGTTCATTTTTGGGGTCCCCTTGGTAGAAATCAAAATAGCAATGAGAGCCAGGAGACATCACTACTTCATGATGTTGTTGGGCTGCTGCTATGCCGCCTTCGGTACCGCGCCAACTCATTACGGCTGCATTTGGGGCTAATCCCCCTTCAAGGATTTCGTCCCAGCCGATGATTTTACGCCCTTTGCTGTTGACATATTTTTCGATGGTTTGTACAAAATAGCTTTGGAGTTCGTGTTCGTCTTTGAGTCCTTTTTCTTTGATGAGAGCTTGGCAACGCGGACATTTTTTCCAGCGGGTTTTAGGACATTCATCGCCCCCTATATGGATATAGGTGGATGGGAATAATGCGATAACCTCATCGAGTATGTTTTCGAGGAAGGTGATGGTTTCTGCTTTGGGGCAAAACACATCGTCTAAGACACCCCATTTTTTTGCTACTTCAAAAGGGCCACCTGTACAAGAATACTGAGGGTAGGCTGCTAGAGCTGCTACAGCATGTCCGGGCATTTCGATTTCGGGTATGATAGTAATGTGTCTCTCGGCCGCATAGGCTATGACACTTTTGATTTCCTCTTG
Organism: Flavobacterium sp.; assembly: GCA_024644655.1. Lineage (GTDB taxonomy): Bacteria > Bacteroidota > Bacteroidia > Flavobacteriales > Flavobacteriaceae > Flavobacterium. The sequence continues at coordinate 42,372 of JAHEHJ010000020.1, read as the reverse complement.
GGTATAGAAACCGCCGTAGCGGATGCTATCGAACAGCTGTTCTCTATAGTGGCCTACCATAGAGCCATTGCGCCAGGCCCCTACTTCGGTCAATTTGGGATATTGTTTGATTTGAATGCGCCATCCTTGGTCATCGGTGAGGTGCCAATGAAAGGTATTCATTTTGTAGAGCGCTAGTTCATCAATGTACTTTTTGATGAAATCAACGGGGAAGAAATGACGGGCGCAGTCGAGGTGCATACCACGCCAAGCGTATTTGGGTTCGTCTGTGATTTGGACACAGGGTATGGTATTTTTGGCGCCATGTGATGCGGGCACTAATTGTAGTACCGTTTGGATACCGTGGAATAAGCCTGCATTTTGATCGGCTTGAATGGCGATGGCTTCGGGAGTGATTGACAAGGCATATCCTTCTTTGGAAGCGATGGCTTTGAGCGAATGACTTAAGCTTATTTTGGGTACATTGCCTGCGACAGGTACTACTTTCAATTCCCAACCTGTGGCTAATTGGATTGCTTTTTGGAGGTATAGTGTTTCAAAAAGCTTAGCATCCGCTTGAATGATGGTTGTGGGTGTTAGTTCAAAGTGCCCTTCTGATTGTTGCACCGAAGCCGGTTGTGGAATGAGCGGCAGAACCGATTGAGAAAATGCCACACTACAGCAGAGTGTAAAAAGAAGGATAAAATACTTAGCCATAAACGAATTGTTTGTCATTGGCTAAATTTACATAAAAAAGTATAAAAAAAAGCCCCACATGCGTGAGGCTTTTTTTTATATAAAGGATAATGAATTATTATTTCATTGCATCCATTTTGGCTTTTACTTCATTGTAAGTACCTTCAATAGTTTCCGTAACTTTTTTACCATCTACTGTTTTAGTAATTGTAGCTGAAACATGGTTTGTACCTTTTTCTAACTCTTCCATAGAAGATCCTTTTGCACAACATGATTTACCTGCTTCTTCTTTGCACGCTGCAGGAGCTACAAATTTACCATCGGCACCATAGTGTGATAAACACTCTTGTTTTTGCTCTGGAGTACATTTTAATGAATCGCACATAGCAGCACATTGGTCTTTGGTCATTGTAGCACATTTGCTCATATCGCAATTACCCATCATGTGGTCTTGTTCACATGATTCCATTTTAACATCTACTGTGCAATTCACTTCTTTACCTTCTTTAGCCACACCACTTCCTAAGATAGGAGCGATTACTAAACCGATCAAACACGTTAATTTGATTAAGATGTTCATAGAAGGACCTGATGTATCTTTGAATGGATCTCCCACTGTATCTCCTGTAACGGCAGCTTTGTGAGCATCTGAACCTTTAAATGTCATTTCGCCATTGATTTCAACACCAGCTTCGAATGATTTTTTAGCATTATCCCAAGCACCACCTGCATTGTTTTGGAACACTGCCCAAAGCACACCTGATACGGTTACACCTGCCATATATCCACCTAACATTTCAGCGATTAACTGATTGTTATCTCGGTACACTAATTTACCTAATAACACGATAGCGATAGGGAAACCAATCGTTAATATTCCTGGCAACATCATTTCACGTAATGCTGCTTTGGTAGAGATTTCCACACATTTACCATATTCTGGTTTACCAGTTCCTTCCATAATTCCTGGAATTTCTTTGAACTGACGACGTACTTCGTATACCATATCCATAGCTGCTTTACCTACTGAGTTCATTGCCAAAGCAGAGAACACTACAGGAATCATACCTCCTACGAATAACATCGCTAATACTGGCGCTTTGAAGATGTTGATACCATCAATACCTGTAAACGTTACATAAGCAGCAAATAATGCTAATGATGTTAACGCTGCAGAAGCGATAGCAAAACCTTTACCAGTTGCAGCAGTAGTATTACCTACTGAATCCAAGATGTCTGTACGTGTACGAACTTCTTTTGGTAATTCACTCATTTCAGCAATACCACCTGCATTATCCGAGATAGGACCGAAAGCGTCGATTGCTAATTGCATAGCTGTAGTAGCCATCATAGCAGAAGCAGCCAAAGCCACCCCGTAGAAACCAGCTAAAGCATACGTTGACCAGATAGCACCTGCGAACAATAATACCGTTGGGAATGTAGAAATCATACCTGTAGCTAAACCAGCGATTACGTTAGTTCCAGCACCTGTAGATGATTTTTGTACGATAGCCAAAACTGGTTTTGTACCTAATCCTGTATAATATTCTGTTACAGATGAAATAGCTCCACCCACAAATAATCCAATTAATGTAGCGTAGAATACACGCATTGCAGAAATATTTTGAAGTCCTTCACCGAAGAATGTCATTTTCATTTCGCTAGGTAACATCAAACGTACTAAGAAGAAACAAGCAATAGCAGTTAAAGCAATAGAAACCCAGTTTCCAATGTTTAATGCTTTTTGAACTTGTGCTTCTTTAGCATCATCGCTTGAAATTTTCACTAACATCGTACCGATGATAGAGAATAAAATTCCGAAACCAGCGATAGCCATTGGCAATAAGATTGGACCAATTCCACCGAAAGCGTCTTCGATTTTACCACCCATATCTTTAATTACGTAATTACCTAATACCATCGCAGCTAATACAGTTGCTACATACGAACCGAATAAATCGGCACCCATACCTGCAACGTCACCTACGTTATCACCTACGTTATCTGCAATAGTAGCAGGGTTACGAGGATCATCTTCTGGAATACCCGCTTCAACTTTACCAACTAAGTCAGCACCTACATCGGCAGCTTTAGTATAAATACCACCCCCTACACGAGCAAATAATGCAATAGACTCAGCTCCTAATGAGAACCCAGCTAACGTTTCCAATACAACAGTCATACCTTCGGTATCTGTCCATACACCACCCATAAAGAAGTGGAAGAAAACTATAAAGAATGTTGTTAGCCCTAAAACGGCAAGACCTGCAACACCTAATCCCATAACTGTACCACCACCAAAAGAAACTTTAAGTGCTTGAGGTAAGCTAGTACGAGCGGCTTGCGTTGTTCTAACGTTCGTTTTAGTTGCGATTTTCATACCCATGTTTCCAGCTAAAGCTGAAAAGAAAGCACCGAAAACAAAAGCAACAACAATTAATAAATGCGTTTTAACACCTGGTAAAAAAGTAATACCTGCTAACACAACACTTGCAATAAGTACAAACACGGCTAACAATCTGTATTCTGCTTTAAGGAAAGCTAAGGCACCTTCGTAGATGTAATCTGAAATTTCTTTCATCTTTCCATCACCAGCATCTTGTTTTAATACCCAAGATCTTTTGATTGCCATAAAAGCTAATCCAATTAATGCCATTACAATAGGCACATAAATCATCATTGATTCCATAAATATAATTTTGGTTATAAATTTTATCGGGGGCAAAAATAACAAAATTTTAAGAATTTATACAAGTTGTGTTCTTTTATAAATCATAAAACTGCTAATTTCATATAGTTCATTGTTATTTATTTCGTTTTTTGAGGTAATAATGCCATAGTATATAGGACGCCATGGTTCTATGGGGCTTCCATTGCGTGGCTAATTCTTCCATAGCTTCGGGAGTGTGAATGTCATATAATTCTTTGATTGTGTTTTTGATAGCGATATCGCCGAGTGGAATTACATCGGGAGATTGCAGGCAAAACATCAAATAGACATCTATGGTCCAGTGACCTATACCTTTTAACTGCAAAAGTTCCGCTCTGATGGTTTGTTCGGTTTTGGATGCCCAACTTTCAAACACTACTTCACTGAGGAGCACTTTTTGCGACAGATTTTTGAGGTATCCTATTTTTTGGCGAGAAACACCCCAAGACCGTAAATCTTCAGCAGTCACTTGGTCAATAGTAGTAGGCGTAACTGTTCCTAAATGCGTTTGGATTTTTTCATAACATGCTTTGGCCGAGGCAATCGACACTTGTTGTTCTAGGATAATGTGGCATAAAGCTGCAAAACCCTCCTCTCTTTTTTGGATGACAGGCGTTCCATAGTGGGTTACTATGGATTGGAGTATGGCATCTTTTTCGGATAATACCCGAATGACCTCTTGCATCTTAGAAATAGAATCCGAATGACCCTTTAATGGTAAAGTTGTTGGTATCGGGCAGGTTGCGGTAATTACCACGCCAAGCAAAGTCTAGGCGGAATACTTTAAATATATTACCGATACCGGCATTGTATTCCCAATAGGGTCTTTCTGGTGCTTTGTAGATTAATCCGGACGCATTGATAGCTCTATTGGCATCTGACACTGTTCCATATACCCCTTTTACTCCCACGATTTCTCTAAGATTCAATTTGCGCAATAGCGGAATGCGGGCAAATATTTTACCATTGAAATTGTGTTGCCATTGGAAGGTTGCATATTGATCAGCAACAAACTCGTAGAAATTCAAATTGCTAAACGTATTTTCGATAATAAAATAGGTTTGGTTTCCGGGCACTACACTCATCAATCCCAATGGGATTTTACCATAGGTTTTTCCCAATTCCATAATGAAATCGGAGCGACCTATTGCTCCTATAATAATAGGTTGTTTGTAGTACAGTTGCAGTTTTTGATAATCAAAATCACTGTGGATAAAGCCTTTTACCCCTTGGCTGTAATTGATGAAAAAGCGGCTGTAGGGACTGTCTATTTCACGACGTTCTACACCATATCCAATTGTTTTTCTCTTTGGGGTATATTCTACTTGCAGGTTGATTTCGGATTGTTTGACATCACTTCTAGTCGTCGTTAATGTTTCATCCGTAAAATAATCCAGTTTAAAAATAGAAGAAGCCGATTCCAGTGTACGGTAGGTGAAGCCCAACTCAAAGGTTAGGTTTTTTACAGGTTCAATTTCTCCTTGAAGAGAGGTAAGGTTGATGTTGGTTAGTTTTCCATTGGAACCCGTGGTAAACAAACCAGAAGAAGCATAACTTCTACCTAGTACATCATTGGTCGTGGTAAGACTTGCTCCTATTTGTTCGACATCCCTTCTATTTCCTCCAGAGAGGATGATTCTGTTTTTCTTATCTACCATCCATTTACCAGAGGCTCCATATTTGAATTTGTTGTCTTTGAAACCATAGGCGGTGTATCCTTGAAGGCGCCAGGTGTCATTAGGACCAAAATAGGTTCTTCCACCGGCACGCAAGCGCAATCCTTCCACTTCATTGTATCCGATAGTAGAGAATATAGGTCCGTAATCAAAGTGTCCGTATTGCACATATCCACTTCCTAATATAGAGACCAAATTATACATTTGCTTGAAGCGCTTGACCGTCTTTAGGGTATCAATCATTTTATAGATTTTGACCTCATCTTTGTTCAGTTTCTCAAAGCGGTTCTCTTGCCAATAGTCATCGGTTTTGGCATAGACGGCATTGTCGATAAAATTCACTTCCTCTTTATAGAACTTTTCCGGTTTCTTTTCGTTGAATTTGAAATTGCGGTAGAGAGTCGTTCGTTTTCCATAGACCCCTTTTGATTCTTCTTTTTTACTCAAGGCAAAATCCGACATCATGTAATCACGGGTTGGTAAGAACACTGAATCGTTGAGCACATCAAATTCCTGTTCTAGATAAATATCTTTTACCCAGTTGATATTGGCACTTTTGGTGATGGCCATGTTGATTTTCTTGATGGCGAAAGTGGTATCGTTCACCCAGAAATCTCCTTTGAAAGTCAATTCGTTTTTGCGTCGGGGATAAAAGACGATATTGTAACATACCTTTTTATCTATAACCGCAGTATCGGCTAGCACATAGTTGTAGACATCGATACCTGTACGAGACAATGGACTGGTAAAACTTTTATCAAAGAAGTACAAATAGTTGTCGTAGATATCAAAATCATTGTATAAATCTTTGATGAACATATTCACCCCATCGCCATTTCCTAGACCCGAGTTCTTATTGGCTTTTAGGATTTCTTTGTTCTTTTTGGCTTCGTTATCTCCGTATACTTCGGAGAGGGATTCGTTGATGAAAATAGGCAAATAGGTTTTACCGGTAACTCTAGAGGTATCTACATTTTTAAAGACAAATTCCATGCCTTTGAAAATTTTGCTTTTCATAAAGGCGCTGTCGATGGTATTCATGTCAAACTCTACCTTTTCGTATTTATCATATTGGTATTGTTTGAACATTTTGAGTCCATTCTTTCTTCTGCGTTCCCATATTTTTCTAAGGATGTCTAGTGCTGGATTGTTTTTCTTGGATGTTTTTCCGGCATATATCTTTACTTCTTTTAGGGCATTTCCTTCGGTCAATACCACTTTGAAGTCGTAATTCACGAGCTTGGTTAACTTGACTACTTTATCTGGAAAACCTACATACGACACCACTAAGGTCGTATAATTATCTGGGGCTTCAATATAAAAACGACCATCCTCATTGGACACTACTCCTATTTGAGATCCTTTAAAAACAATATTGGCATAAGGAACCGGTTGATTGGTATTATCAACTACCATTCCACTCACTTTAGTTTGAGCTAAAGCAGTGCTAATTACACTTAACCAAATTCCAAAAAGTACTAGTATTTTATTCATATTTCCATTTCATGCAAAAAAAAACTTCATCAAAATTGATGAAGTTTCAAATATAGGTATTATCTATTATTTGTATGTTACTTTTTTGACAGCTTTAACAACATCCTCTGCATTTGGCAACCATTCTTTCAATAAAGTAGGAGAATAAGGCGCTGGAGTATCAGCCGTTGTTATTCTTTGAATTGGCGCATCCAAATAATCGAAAGCTCTTTCTTGTACCATATAGGTAATTTCAGAAGCTACACTAGCAAAAGGCCACGCTTCTTCTAATACTACTAAGCGATTTGTTTTCTTAACGGAGTTGATGATGGCATCATAATCCATAGGACGAACTGTTCTAAGGTCGATGATTTCACAAGAGATACCTTCTTTTGCTAACTCGTCTGCTGCGATATAGGCTTCTTTGATAATTTTACCAAAAGAAACAATCGTTACATCTGTTCCTTCGCGTTTGATATCGGCTACACCAAGAGGGATCGTATATTCTCCTTCTGGCACTTCTCCTTTATCCCCATACATTTGTTCTGACTCCATAAAGATTACAGGGTCATTGTCACGGATGGCTGATTTCAGTAATCCTTTTGCATCATATACTGTAGATGGCACTACTACTTTTAGCCCTGGCGTATTGGCGAACCAATTTTCAAAAGCTTGCGAGTGTGTTGCTCCTAACTGTCCAGCAGAGGCAGTAGGTCCACGGAATACCATTGGCATAGGGAATTGTCCCGCTGACATTTGGCGCATTTTGGCTGCATTATTTATAATTTGGTCAATCCCTACTAGAGAGAAGTTGAACGTCATGTATTCCACAATTGGGCGACATCCATTCATAGCAGAACCTACAGCGATACCAGCAAAACCTAATTCGGCAATAGGTGTGTCGATTACTCGTTTTGGTCCAAATTCATCCAACATACCTTTAGAAGCTTTGTATGCTCCATTGTATTCGGCTACTTCTTCACCCATTAAATATACAGATTCGTCACGGCGCATTTCCTCGCTCATCGCTTCCGCAATTGCCTCTCTAAATTGTATTGTTCTCATATAATAAATGTGTTACTTTCGATAATTTTGAATGGCAAAAATAAAAATTAAATATGATTAAAAAACATATTTGAGTTATAAATCCATGCGGGTCAATTGCACTTATAAGCATTTGCAATTAATATCTTTTACGAAATCGATATAATACTGTATAATATTATGCGCGCATAGAACAAAATTCGAAATAATATTCTAATTTTGTGACTCAAATTTTTTCAATATTAAACTTATATACTTATGAAAATATTAGTTTGCATCAGTCATGTGCCTGACACTACTTCCAAAATCAATTTTGTGAATGGTGATACGGAATTTGACACGAATGGTGTACAATATGTTATTAATCCGAATGATGAATTTGGTTTAACTAGAGCGATTTGGTTTCAAGAACAACAAGGCGCTCAAGTTACTGTAGTGAATGTAGGAGGTACTGACTCCGAAGCTACACTTAGAAAAGCATTAGCCATTGGAGCAAACGAAGCAATTCGTATTAATGCCACTCCGACTGATGGATTTTATGTAGCCAAACAATTGGCTGAAGTGGTAAAATCGGGAGGTTATGACTTGGTTATTTGCGGAAAAGAATCTTTGGATTACAACGGAGGCATGGTTCCTGGCATGTTGGCTTCATTATTAGATTACAATTTTGTGAATTCATGTACAGAGTTAAGTATTGAAGGTACTACTGCTAAAGTAGGTCGTGAAATAGATGGTGGAAAAGAAATCATTTCGGCTAGTTTACCATTAATTGTAGGAGGGCAAAAAGGAATCGTTGAAGAGCGTGACCTTCGCATTCCGAACATGCGTGGTATCATGACGGCTAGAACTAAAGTTTTAACTATCCTTGAACCAATTGCAGTAGAAGCGGCGACTAAAGGTGTAAAATACGAAAAGCCAGCAGCTAAATCTGCTGTAAAATTAGTAGCAGCCGATCAACTTGACGAACTTATCCAATTGTTGCACAACGAAGCAAAAGTTATCTAATTTAAATACCACTTAATCATGTCAATATTAATATATGCCGAATCGGCAGACGGAAAATTTAAAAAAGTAGCTTTTGAATTAGCTTCTTATGCCAAAAAAGTAGCCGAATCAATGGGCACTACAGTTACTGCCGTAACTATAAACCAACAAGACGTATCCGAATTATCAAAATATGGAGTAGCGAAAGTACTTAAAGTAAGCGATGCTGCTTTACAGAACTTCAACGCTAAGGCTTATGCTGATGTTATCAAACAAGCGGCACAAAAAGAAAGCACTCAAGTAGTCGTATTATCTTCTACTACGGACAGTTTGTATTTGGCTCCTCTATTATCTATAGGATTGGGTGCAGGATTTGCTTCGAATGTTGTAAGTCTTCCTTTGAGCACTTCTCCATTTCAAGTAAAACGTACTGCTTTTTCAAACAAAGCCTTTGCCATAACAGAAGTCAACACTGCTATTAAAGTATTGAGTATTGCTAAAAACTCGTATGGCATTTTTGAAAGTGCAAACTCATTAACTGAGGAGTCTTTTGCTCCTAGTTTAAATGCGGCTGATTTCAATGTGAAAGTTACTTCTGTAGAAAAAACTACTGGAAAAGTAACCATTGCTGACGCTGATATAGTTGTATCTGGAGGTCGAGGATTAAAAGGCCCAGAAAATTGGGGCATGTTGGAAGAGTTGGCTACCGTATTGGGTGCGGCTACAGCATGTTCTAAACCGGTTTCTGATTTAGGCTGGAGACCTCATAGTGAACACGTTGGTCAAACGGGTAAACCAGTAGCCACCAATTTATATATTGCGATTGGAATTTCTGGAGCTATCCAACATATAGCTGGGATCAACTCATCTAAAGTAAAAGTGGTGATTAACTCAGACCCAGAAGCTCCTTTCTTTAAAGTGGCTGACTATGGTGTGGTGGGCGATGCTTTTGACATCGTTCCTAGACTGACTCAAAAACTAAAAGAATTCAAAGCACAAAATTCTTAAACACTGATTTATTAATTCATTAAAGAGCTATCTATACATTTCAATTGTAGATAGCTCTTTTTTTAGCTATAGGTTTTAAGAAGCGAAAAGTTTTTGTTACTTTGCGTGACAAATGCCTAGCAACATCAATTGGTTGTAGCTTTGGCATAAACTAAATTTAAACCAAGTATTTTAGTGTATACCCCCCACTAAGATCTGACATCTAAAACCTAATGAGTTTAGTAAAACTAACGATAAAAGGCATATCCTACAGCCAAACGCAAAATGGTGCGTATGCATTGATATTAAACGAAGTAGACGGCGATAGAAAGCTACCTATAGTTATTGGTGCATTTGAAGCACAATCTATTGCAATTGCTTTAGAAAAAGAGATCAAACCCCCACGTCCATTAACGCATGACTTATTCAAAAGTTTTGCCGATCGATTTGACATAGTAGTTAAACAAGTAATTATTCACAAACTTGTGGATGGTGTATTCTATTCGAGTATTATTTGTGAGCGCGATAAAATTGAAGAAATTATTGACGCTAGAACTTCGGATGCTATAGCTTTAGCGTTGCGTTTTAACGCTCCCATTTTCACCTATAAAAATATTTTAGACAAAGCCGGTATTTTCTTGAACCCAAATTCAGCAGATGCTGATTCTCAAGATCAAGATCAAGATGATGATGGAATCCTATCTACTCCTGAAACTTTTGGGTTGGATAGCGATGGAAAAGCAGGCGATACCTATACTAGTTTTAGCCTTACAGAACTTCATGATGCTTTAGAAAAAGCAGTTCAAGATGAAGATTATGAAAAAGCTGCCAAAATAAGAGACGAAATTTCGAAAAGAGAATCCTAATGAAACAGTATTTAGATTTAGTGCAACATGTTTTGGATAACGGTTGTCAAAAGGGAGACCGAACAGGAACGGGAACTAAAAGTGTGTTTGGATACCAAATGCGTTTTGATTTAAGTGAAGGATTTCCAATGGTTACTACTAAAAAACTGCATTTAAAATCTATAGTATATGAGTTGCTTTGGTTCTTGAAAGGAGACACCAATATTAACTACTTACAAGAGAACGGCGTTAAGATATGGGATGAATGGGCAGATGAGAATGGTGATTTAGGCCCTGTTTATGGCCATCAGTGGCGCAATTGGAATAGTGAAGAAATTGACCAAATCACTGAGTTAATTGAAACGTTGAAATCCAATCCTAATAGTCGCCGTATGTTGGTTTCTGCTTGGAATCCTTCTGTGTTACCCAACACTTCAGAATCCTTTGCGACCAATGTAGCAAATGGGAAAGCAGCGTTGCCACCCTGCCATGCCTTTTTTCAATTTTATGTAGCAGAGGGTAAATTATCATGCCAGTTGTACCAACGAAGTGCGGATATATTCTTAGGCGTTCCCTTTAATATTGCATCATACGCTCTATTTACTATGATGATTGCACAAGTATGTGGTTTACAAGTGGGAGAATTCATTCACACCTTTGGAGATGCTCATATTTACAACAACCATTTTGAGCAAGTGGAATTGCAATTGACACGCGAACCCAAACCTTTACCTAAAATGATATTAAATCCAGAAGTGAAATCTATTTTTGACTTTACTTTTGAGGATTTCACACTGGTAGATTACGATCCACATCCACACATTAAAGGAGTGGTTGCTGTATAAAAAAAAATCCGCTTTACAGCGGATTTTTGATAAACCAAAACCAAAACTTATAACGCCAAAACGCCATTTTCTGCACCAGCAAATTCGTTATATGCATAACTATCTGCTTGAGGATCGTTTACATACGTACCATCCACTATATATTTAAATTCAAAGGTGTTGTCTTTTGGTAAATCAAAAGTAGCTTTGAAAGTGCCGTTTTTTAATTTTGATAGTTCTCCTTCTGCGGGGTTCCAATTGTTAAAATCACCAACAACAGCTGCAGCATTTGCTGCTTTCGCTTCTATAGAGAAGGTAACTTTTACTACCGGTTTCGTTTTTACAACTTGTTTTTTGATAGCCATAACTAATTCATTTATAGATTACTGAGGCAAAGTAACACGTTTTTTAGCTTTGTTTTACACGCTACATCACTTTTGAAGTATTAGTAAAAACAAAGCTAAATTACTAGAAGATTACCATTTAAACATGTATTAAATTTGAATTATAAAATCAAGAAAACGTTTTCTTAGTGCACAATCTCAAAATGAGCATTTTGGAATTTGTCCGTGAAAATGTGGTGAAAATGATAAAATTCGTCGTAGCAAAACTTTTTTAGCGCATGTACATGGGTAAATTAGGATATACTTATATTTGGAAAAATATTTAAAAATCCCCTTTCGTCATGATTACATTAATAGCTGCCGTTGCCGAAAACTATGCCTTAGGAAAAGACAACCAATTGCTTTGGCATTTACCAGAAGACTTCAAACGGTTTAAAGCATTGACCACTGGACATTATATCATAATGGGGCGAAAAACATTTGAAAGCTTTCCGAAACCTTTACTTAATAGAACTCATATTATTATCACGCGCCAAGATTATACTGCCCCTGATGGTTGTATTGTAGTGCATTCCCTCGAAGAAGCTATAGCTTTATGCCCTAAAGGAGAAGAGTCTTTTGTGATAGGTGGTGGTGAAATTTACAAACAAGCTATTGCATTAGCGGACAAAGTTGACCTAACCAAAGTGCATCAATCGTTTGAAGCGGACACCTTTTTTCCGGAATTAAATCCTGAACAATGGCAGTTGGTTTTTGAAGAGCCCCATAGGAAAGATGAAAAACACGCTTTTGATTTTACCTTTTCTACCTACATAAGAAAATAAAAAACACCCCGAAGGGTGTTTTAAATTGAACAACTTATGCCTAATTCTTTTTAAGTATCTAATAAAATTTGGCAGCTTAAATAGAAAATAATCAAAACTAAAAATAGTCCTGACGAAATCATGATAACATTGGAAATTTTATGCGAATACATGTCATAAAACCCTTTAACACCAAATACCACAAAAGTACTAAAGGTGAAATACGTTAAAATCTCCATAAAATTATTTAACCCAATAAATAAATGCAATCCATTTGAATTGTTAGCTGTAATATTAATTGTATCTCTCAATAGCACTAACATTATTGATGTTACTACAACAGAGAGCAACAACCATTTTAATTCTGAAAAGATAGGTTTTGTATTCATATAAGCTGTTCATTAGAATTATATAGTACAAATTTTAGATATTTAAACCATAAAAAAATCCCTAGTAATGGGTATTTTTCATCAAAAAGATAGGTATTAATACTACAATTAGAAATTCTACTTATTTAAACTCCCATTTATATCTCATTTACTAATAAAAATAATCCTTTATATTTGCCAAAAAATAACCATGTCTAAAAGCATAACTCCCTATAAAAATTCTAGTCTCGGCAAGAAAGAACAAGTTACCCAAATGTTTGATAACATCTCGGGGACTTATGATGGATTAAACCGAGTAATTTCATTAGGAATTGATGTGAAGTGGAGAAAGAAAGTAGTTGAGTTGATTCGGGAAAAACAGCCCACTACCATTCTAGATATTGCTACAGGCACAGGTGATTTAGCCCTCTTAATGGCAGACACTTCTGCCCAAAAAATCATAGGTCTTGATTTATCAGTAGGCATGTTGCGTGTAGGAGAAGATAAAATTAAGGCTAAAAACTTAAGCGATGTTATCGAAATGGTGGTTGGTGATAGTGAAAACATACCTTATGCAGATAATTATTTTGATGCTATTACCGTTTCATTTGGGATTCGAAACTTTGAAACATTAGAAAAAGGATTGTCTGAAATTTATAGAGTATTAAAACCTGGAGGTCTTTTTGTTATTTTAGAAACTTCGGTACCCACTCAATTTCCCTATAAACAAGGGTATGCTTTTTATACCAAATTTATTTTACCGATAATAGGAAAGCTCTTTTCAAAAGACCAAAATGCCTATGGATATTTATCGGAGTCCGCTGCAAATTTTCCTTTTGGAGAAGCTTTAAACAATATTCTTAGAAAAATTTCGTTTATAGAGTGTAAGGCTATGCCACAAACATTTGGTGTGGCAACTATATATACTGCCACAAAAAAATAATGCTGCCTGATTTCAGCTTAGTTATGAAAAAAATAGTAATCCTTTTAATATTTATCTCTTTTCAAACCCAAGCCCAATTGGGTCGTAGTTTGTTTACCAAAGATCCTATTATCAACTTGGAGAATTTTGACAAGCAAAGAGTATATTGGGGTTATTTTCTAGGCTTTAGTACATTTGATTATAAAACCGACTATAAAACCGCGGGGCATGACATTGATGTAAAAGGTCATACTGGATTTAATGTTGGACTGGTGGGGAGTTTGCGCTTGCAAGAATATTTAGAGTTGCGGTTTGAACCAGGGCTTTATTACGCTAGTAGAACGTTGACCTATTCTGGTTTTACCAATGACCGTGATGCCATTCGAGAAGTAAAAGCTACTTATCTTGATTTCCCCATACTCCTTAAATTCTGTTCCCTACGAACTGGTAATGTTAGACCTTTCTTAATTGGAGGTTTCTCAAACACATTAAATCTATCCAGTAATTCTAAATCCGAAGACGATAACAAAGAACAAAAATTCAGAGTTAAACCTTGGACCCAAAATTATCAAATAGGTTTTGGTGTTGATTTGTATTTTGAATATTTCAAATTTTCCCCTTCCATTAGAGGTGTATTCGGGATGAATGATGAGTTAATTCGAGATGTGGACCCCAATAGTCCATGGACAGGAAATGTACAATCTCTAAAGACTAGAGCAGTTGTCATTAACTTTACCTTCCACTAAAAGAAAGACATTACCCCAACATATTTGACCGTCTAAATTCACTCAAGAAAATAGCAGTTGCGGTAGCTACGTTCAAACTTTCAGTTTGTTGCAAGTCACCAAATCTTGGGATAGCCAATTTATTTTTGATACACGTTTCTATTTCTTTAGAGATACCATTCGCTTCATTTCCAAGCACTATAACGGCATCTTGAGCAAGTTGTTGTTGGTATACATTTGCGCCATCCATAAATGTACCATAAACTTTTAGAGGTGTATTGGCTATAAAACTAGGCAAATCTACCTCAACCACGTTCACTCTACTAATAGATCCCATGGTAGCCTGAATTACTTTTGGGTTATATAAATCAACCGTTTCCTTAGAGCAAACCAATTGCTTAACCCCAAACCAATCACACAATCTAATTATAGTGCCTAAATTTCCAGGGTCACGAACGGCATCCAAAGCCACGATTAACCCTGCTTCTACTACTGGTTTGGATTCAGGAATATGAAACACAGCTAAACAAGAACTAGGTGTACTCAATGCTGAAATTCGTTTCATGTCTTGTTCGTGAATCAGCAATCTATACTTCGCATCTATCTCTTCAAAAATATTTTCTGTAACCAATAATTGTTCTAGCACAAAATTTGATTGTAATAATTCTTGGATTACTTTTACACCTTCTGCAATGAACAATTGGTGTTCATTCCTGAATTTTTTTTGCTGTAAACTGGTAATCCTTTTGATTTGGTTTTTACTAACCATAAAATACTGTACTTTTGAATTAAATATTTCGCAACACTTGAAAAATAGTATCACAAAAATATCATTATTTATTGTAATTGGGCTAATTATCTTAGGCTGTAACTCGACAAAAAGAGTTCCTGATGGTAAAAACCTCCTTACTCAAAATGATATTTATGTTGATCACAAGAAAAACAATATTGAGGATGTCTATAACCAACTGTATCAAAAGCAAAACAGTTCCTTATTAGGTTATCGCTTGCGGCTGAACATCTACAATTTGGCCAAACCCAAATCGGATTCATTGTTTAAAGTCAAAATGATCCAACATCCCAATCGGTATTACAACAAAGCATTTTGGTTATCCAAAAAACAAGTAAAACGACTTGGCGAATCCTTCTTGTATTCTGGGAAAGATAATTTTTTAAGAAAAACGGGGGAAGCTCCTGTTATACTGGACACTTCTAGTACCCGTAAATCGCTAAAACGATTAAAATCATACTATTTCAACAAAGGGTATTTTGATGTAACAACCCAATATAAGATAGACAGTATTGCTTTAAAAAAAATCAAACTTACCTATGACATTGCATTAGGCAAACCTTACTTAATTGATAGTATTAAAACGTATATTGCTAGTCCGGCATTAGACTCCATATTTCAACTTAAGAAGAAAAACTCCCTTATTAAAACAGGTAAACGATTTGAAACCAAAGATTTTGATGAAGAACGAAAAAGAATCACTGAGGATTTCAGAAATAATGGGGCGTTTCGTTTTCAGCAAAACTATGTCACCTATAATATTGACACCATAATCAAAACCCACCAAGCCAAAATAGATTTGGTTATTGATGATGAATCCATTCGAGTAGAAGACAGTTTGAAAACTGTCCCTTTTGAACTCTATAAAATAAGCAAGGTTAATATTTTTACGGACCACAGCACGACCAATCCCAACGCTAAAATAACGGACAGTACCGTTTATAAAGACTTTACACTATACAGTAGTAGCAAGTTAAAATACCGTCCAAAAGCTATTACCGATGGTGTGTTTGTGCTTAAAGGAAACTATTTTTCGGACACAAAAACAACGCTTACTTCAAAATACTTGAGTAATTTAAAAGTATTCAATTACCCTTTAATTCAATATATAGAAGACAAAACGCAAAAGAACAGTTTGATTGCCAATGTCTATTTAACCCCAAGAAAAAAATATACCTGGGGGTATTCTAATGATTTTACCCACTCCAATATTCAAGACTTTGGTATAACGGGCAATACGTTTTTAGCGATTCGAAATGTATTTAATGGAGCGGAAACTTTCGACTTAGGTTTTAGAGGCAATATTGGTTCTTCAAAAGATTTAGCCAATCCCAACAATACCTTTTTTAATATTTCTGAAATTGGGGTAGATGCCAATTTAAATTTCCCAAGGCTCTTTTTGCCTTTCAAAACCGATCGAATCATTCCTAAAACTATGATTCCTTTCACCAAGTTTAGTGTGGGATATGCCAAGCAAACCAACATAGGTTTGGACAAACAAAATTTCACCAGTTCCCTAACTTACAATTGGACCCCAAAAAAGAATACTAATTTTAAGTTTGATTTATTCAACATACAGTTTGTTAAAAACTTGAATCCTTCTAACTATTTTAATATTTACAAATCCTCTTATAACACTATTAATTCCATTGCACAAAACTACACTATCAATCCAAGTTATCTTGATGCCTATGGAAATTTAATCATTGAAAGTGGTGTAGTGGGTTTTGCTAATGATGCCATTTCGGATAGCAGTTTAGGCATTAGTGCGGCCGATCAAAAATCGATACTAAGTATTATAGAAAGACGGGGGCGACTTACCGAGAACAATTTGATTTTTGCTTCTAGTTTATCCTATTCGAAAACGTCTCAAAAAGACATGTTGGATAATGATTTTTACTCTATTAAAACCAAAATAGAATCGGCGGGGAATATATTGTCCTTATTTGCTAGTGCGGCCAAACAACTTAAAAATCAAAATGGTGCCAATACCATTTTTGAAGTGGAGTTCTCCCAATATGTCAAAACTGAATTTGAATACATCAAGCATTGGGATTTGACTCGCAAAAAAGTACTTGCCACCAAAGCCTTTTTTGGCATAGCCATTCCTTATGGTAACTCCACTAGTATTCCTTTCTCTCGAAGTTATTTTGGAGGTGGAACCAATGACAATAGAGCATGGCAATCCTATAGTTTAGGTCCGGGTGGAAGCAATAGCATCCTGGATTTTAATGAGGCCAATATGAAACTTACGTTTAGTACCGAATTGCGTTTTAACATCTTCCAACAATTGAATGGGGCATTATTTACTGATATAGGTAACATTTGGAACGTAATGGACAACACTACATACGAACCTTCTATTTTTAGTGGTGTAAAATCATTAGAAAACATTGCAATAGGAAGTGGTTTTGGGTTTCGATATGATTTTAGTTTCTTTATTGTTCGCCTTGACTTTGGATTTAAAACCTACAATCCTGCCAACATAACTACCGACAAATGGTTCAAAGAAATGCGCTTTGACAAATCGGTTTTAAATATTGGTATAAATTATCCTTTCTAAAATTAGAAATTATTATTTTTGTTGCCTTAACATAAAAACAACACGATACAATGGCTCATACAATTAAACCTGGAGTTGCTACTGGAGATGAAGTTCAAGCAATATTCAATTATGCTAAAGAAAAAGGATTTGCACTACCAGCGGTAAATGTAACGGGATCTAGCACTATAAATGGCGTATTAGAAACGGCTGCCAAATTAAACGCACCTGTGATTATCCAATTTTCAAATGGAGGTGCTCAGTTTAATGCTGGAAAAGGATTGTCTAATGTTGGTGAGAAATCTGCTATTGCGGGTGGTATTGCTGGAGCAAAACACATCCACACGTTAGCAGAAGCCTATGGTGCTACTGTAATTTTACATACTGACCATTGTGCTAAAAAACTATTACCTTGGATTGATGGACTATTAGATGCTAGTGAAAAACATTATGCTGAAACAGGAAAACCGTTGTTCTCGTCTCACATGATTGACTTGTCTGAAGAGCCTATCGAAGAAAATATAGAAATTTGCAAAACCTATTTGGCACGCATGAGCAAAATGGGAATGACCTTAGAAATCGAATTGGGTATTACTGGTGGTGAAGAAGACGGAGTTGACAATTCAGATGTGGATAGTTCAAAATTATACACTCAACCTTCAGAAGTTGCTTATGCGTATGAAGAATTACTAAAAGTATCTCCAAAATTCACTATTGCAGCCTCTTTTGGTAATGTACACGGGGTTTACAAACCAGGTAACGTAAAATTGACTCCAAAGATTTTACGCAATTCTCAAGAATATGTACAAAACAAATTCAATACAGGACCAAATCCTGTTGACTTTGTATTCCATGGTGGATCAGGTTCTACCTTAGAAGAAATTAGAGAAGCTATTTCGTATGGTGTTATCAAAATGAACATCGATACCGATTTACAATTTGCCTTTACAGAAGGAATACGTGATTATATGGTAAACAATATTGAGTATTTAAAAACTCAAATTGGAAATCCAGAGGGAGCAGATGCCCCTAACAAAAAACATTATGACCCAAGAAAATGGGTGCGCGAAGGTGAAGTAACTTTCAATACACGATTGGAACAAGCATTTGCCGACTTGAATAACGTTAACACACTTTAAATTATGAGTTATGATTATGCGTTATAAGTTGTTACTTTTAATTCATAACTCATAACTTTTAACTCATAACAATACTATTATGGCTTGGTTTAAAAGAACAGAAAAAGGGATTACCACCGCAACAGAAGACAAAAAAGATGTACCAAAAGGACTTTGGTACAAATCACCAACTGGTAAAATCATAGATCAAGACGAACTGGCACGCAATTTATGGGTGAGTCCAGAGGATGATTTTCACGTACGAATTGGCAGTAAAGAGTACTTTGAAATATTATTTGACAATAATGAGTTCCAAGAATTGGATGCTAAAATGACTGCCAAAGACCCTTTAAATTTTGTGGATACCAAAAAATATTCAGAGCGTTTGAAAGATGCCATTGACAAAACCGGATTGAAAGATGCGGTACGTACAGGTGTTGGAAAATCAAAAGGAAAAGACTTAGTGGTATGTTGTATGGATTTTGCTTTTATTGGAGGTTCTATGGGAGCTGTAGTAGGAGAAAAAATTGCACGTGGAATTGATTATTCCATTCAACACAACATCCCTTTTGTGATGATTTCTAAATCGGGAGGAGCTCGTATGATGGAGGCGGCCTACTCATTGATGCAATTGGCTAAAACATCGGTTAAATTAGCCCAATTGGCCGAAGCTAAAATTCCATACATTTCTTTATGTACAGACCCTACAACAGGAGGAACTACTGCCTCATACGCTATGTTGGGTGACATTAACATTTCTGAGCCAGGGGCTTTGATTGGTTTTGCTGGTCCGCGTGTGGTTCGTGATACTACGGGTAAAGATTTACCAGAAGGATTCCAAACTGCAGAATTCGTATTAGAGCACGGATTCCTTGATTTCATTGCGCACCGTAAAGAAATGAAAAACAAAATCAATTTGTATATTGACTTAATCTTAAATCAAGAGATTCGATAATACGTCATATTCAAAAAGAATAAAAACTCAAAGGCACAAAATAATTATTTTGTGCCTTTTTTATTGGAACCAATTCCTATTAGAAACAAAAAACACAAAGGAGAACTTTGTGCTTTGAGTTTTTACGGTTGTCGGGATGACTGGATTCGAACCAGCGACCCCTAGCACCCCATGCTAGTACGCTACCAGGCTGCGCTACATCCCGTAATTTTGCAGCAAATATACTTTTTGTTCGCAAAAAAATAAACTGTTCGATAAATTTTTAGTCCCTTTTAGGTAGTTAAGAATTACATTCCACTTCTAATGGCCTCAACAGGGTCAAGCCTTGACGCAGATATTGCGGGAAGTATCCCCGAAATTAATCCCACGATAACGGATAAGCCGGTCCCTATGACAATATTTCCAAGACTCAATATAAATTCAAATTCTAACAAGTTAGTTAAGAGCATGGCAAGTAACCATACGATAAGCAATCCTACGGCTCCTCCTATCACACAAAGAATGATAGCCTCAAATAAAAATTGGAATAAGATAAACTTGTTTTTAGCGCCCAATGATTTTTGAATCCCAATAAGATTAGTACGTTCTTTTACCGATACAAACATGATATTGGCAATTCCGAAACCACCCACTAAAAACGAAAAGAAACTAATTAAAATCCCTCCTATACGCACATTAGCGAGTAATGAATCAATCATATCGGTAAGTCCCGAAAGGATATTCACAAAAAAGTTGTCTATGTCGCCTTGTTTTACCCCTCTATAATTGCGAAGTTTTTGGGCTATTTCGCCTTTCAAAGCCGCAATATCAGCTCCGTGTTCGGGCTTAACCACAATTACGGGTAATACTTGTGGATTATTATCTCCAAAAATTTGTCGTAGAAATGAAGACGGAAAGAAAACTGAAGTATCATCTCCTCCCCCAATATCGATACCTGAATTTCCTTTCTTTTTAGTAACGCCAATTACGGTAAATCGTTGTCCATACATACGAACTGTTTTTCCTATGGGGTCTATATCATCAAATAAACTTTGGGCAATGTCATATCCAAGAACTACAACTTGTTTTCCTGTATAGGATTCCGAATCATTGAAAAAACGCCCTTTGGAAAACTCCATGCGTTGGATATCTACAAACTCAGAAGTTACTGCAACCATATTAATATTCGATACCGTTTTGGATTCTTGTTTGATATTTTGGTTCACGGTAAAATATTGGAAACAGGTATTTTCCACATGTGTTAAAACCCCTTTTAAATATTGGTATTCCTCAAAAGTCACATTGGGAAATTGTTCTCTTTTCCAGCGAGGCACATCACTTGGACCAAAGGATTGACTGGTAAGATAAATAGTGTTTTTATCTAAAGAGCTCAAATCGTTTTTGATTTTTCTATCTAAAGAATCAACCGCGGCAAGAACCGCTATTATAGAAAATATTCCAATGGTCACACCCAACAAGGACAACATGGTGCGCAATTTATTATTGCTTAATGCACTCATGGCAAAAGCGAAACTTTCTTTTAACAGTCGGAAGTAAAGAAGCATATGGGTTTTATTTTCTCAGTCAAATTTAAGGTATTAGTAGGTACAATACTCGAATTGTTACGGGATTTAACGAGAAACTTTAACTAAAGAGGATGATTAACAGTGCCTATTACTAGCTATTTTATCATTCCAATACGATATAAAGACCACCCAACACCCTATTAAAGTAACCACTTTCTATACAAACAAATCCATACTTAATTGTGGCTAAAAAACCCATTCCCTACACGTCTTAAAAATCACCATGGTGAATTGACTAAATCACCATGGTGTTTTGATGAAATCACCATGGTGTTTTTCATAAAAGACCATGGTGATTTTAAAACTCAAAATTGTCCTAGAGAAACTTAAAAAACGATAGAGCAAAAAATCAATAGAAATGATACTAAAATCTGGCAGGTATTCGTTTGAAAATTGAACTTAAAAAAACTACTTTTGTGCGCTTAACAACAACACACTATGTCTACTACAAAAACGATTCAAACGGCCTTAATTTCGGTCTTTGACAAAACAGGATTAGAGCCTATTGTCAAACAACTTCACGAACAAAATGTAACCCTTTATTCCACAGGCGGAACCGAAGATTTTATAAAAAAACTAGGGATTCCCGTAGTTCCTGTAGAGGATGTTACCTCTTATCCTTCCATTTTAGGAGGACGTGTCAAAACGTTACATCCCAAAATATTTGGCGGGATATTGAACCGTCAAGACAATCCTGATGATGTAGCCCAAATGGAAGAATATAACATTCCGCAATTGGACTTAGTTATAGTGGATTTGTATCCCTTTGAGAAAACAGTAGCATCAGGTGCTTCTGAAGCTGATATTATAGAAAAAATAGACATTGGTGGCATTTCGTTAATTCGAGCTGCTGCTAAAAACTTTAAAGATACTGTTATCGTGGCCTCTGTAAAAGAGTATGCCTACCTGTTAGATTTGATTGTTACCCAACAAGGAGCAACCACATTAGAGCAACGTCGTCTTTTAGCCACTAAAGCATTTCATGTGTCATCTCATTATGACACGGCCATATTCAATTACTTCAACCAAGAAGAAACCTATTTCAAAACCAGTATTGAAGAGGGACAAGTATTGCGCTATGGTGAAAACCCGCACCAAAAAGGATATTTCTTTGGAGAATTCAACCAAATGTTTGATAAATTACACGGTAAAGAGCTGTCCTACAATAACTTATTAGATGTGGATGCGGCGGTGAATCTGATTGCAGAATTTAAAGAAAACGCACCTACATTTGCCATATTAAAACACAACAATGCCTGTGGATTGGCTACTCGTAATTCTATGAAAGAAGCCTATTTAGCGGCTTTAGCATGCGACCCTACATCGGCATTTGGAGGTGTCTTAATTGCTAATGGAGCTATTGATTTAGCCACGGCACAAGAAATCAACAGTCTTTTTTGTGAAGTTGTGATTGCACAAAGTTTCGAGGAAAGTGCGGTAACTTTATTAATGGAAAAGAAAAATAGAATTTTACTCGTCCAACACGAAGTTGCATTACCCAATCGCCAAGTTAGAACTTGTTTGAACGGATTATTAGTGCAAGATCGAAATGCGATTACAGATGCCGAATCAGATTTAAAAGTAGTTACAGAGTCTTCTCCAACATCACAAGAAATTGACGATTTATTATTTGCATCAAAAATTTGTAAAAATACCAAATCAAACACTATTGTTTTTGCAAAAAACAGTACATTAGTAGCATCGGGGACAGGTCAAACCTCACGTGTAGATGCCTTAAAACAAGCTATTGAAAAAGCAAACACTTTTGGATTTGATTTGAATGGAGCGGTTATGGCAAGTGATGCTTTCTTCCCTTTTCCAGACTGTGTAGAAATCGCAGATCATGCAGGAATTACAGCCGTTATACAGCCAGGAGGTTCAATAAAAGATGCGTTAAGCATTGATTACTGCAACGAAAATAAAGTTGCAATGGTATTTACAGGAACACGTCATTTTAAACATTAATTTGCTTAACTTTGTGCGTTAAAAATTTATAAACATTTAAACCCTTAAAAGACTTATGGGATTTTTTGATTTCATGACCGAGGATATAGCAATTGACCTTGGAACAGCAAACACACTGATCATTCACAATGACAAAGTAGTAATTGATAGCCCATCAATTGTTGCTCGAGATAGAATATCGGGTAAAATCATTGCCGTTGGAAAAGAAGCCAACATGATGCAGGGTAAAACCCATGAAAACATAAAAACCATTCGTCCCTTAAAAGATGGGGTTATTGCTGACTTTGATGCTTCAGAAAAAATGATTAGTATGTTCATTAAGAGCATCCCAGCATTAAAGAAAAAAATGTTTACTCCAGCTTTACGCATGGTTGTATGTATCCCTTCTGGAATTACAGAAGTAGAGATGCGTGCGGTAAAAGAATCTTGTGAACGCGTAAACGGAAAAGAAGTATACTTAATCCACGAGCCTATGGCAGCAGCTATTGGTATTGGTATTGACATCATGCAACCTAAAGGAAATATGATTGTGGATATTGGAGGTGGTACTACCGAAATTGCTGTTATTGCCTTAGGAGGTATTGTATGTGATAAATCAGTTAAAATTGCGGGGGATGTATTCACCAACGATATTGTTTACTACATGAGAACCCAACACAATTTATTTGTGGGAGAAAGTACGGCAGAAAAAATCAAAATTACTATTGGTGCGGCTACAGATGATTTAGAAACACCACCAGATGATATGTCAGTTCAAGGGCGTGACTTGTTGACGGGTAAACCTAAACAAGTAGAAGTATCCTATAGAGAAATAGCTAAAGCCTTAGACAAATCTATTCAACGTATTGAAGATGCTATAATGGAAACGTTGTCACAAACACCACCAGAATTAGCTGCCGATATTTATAATACAGGTATTTATTTAGCCGGTGGAGGATCAATGTTACGAGGTTTGGACAAACGAATTTCACAAAAAACCGACTTACCTGTTTATATAGCTGAAGATCCTTTAAGAGCCGTTGTTCGTGGAACGGGTATGGCCCTTAAAAATATTCCAAAATTCAGAAGTATACTTATTAAATAATTCAACCCTAATTATTTAATTGTTTACCCTTATTATTTAGAAGGATATATAACTCTAATTATACCGTTTAAAAATGCAGCAAATTTTTAATTTTATATTTAAAAACAGTAATCGCTTACTGTTTTTGCTGCTTTTGGTCGTTTCGCTTTTGCTGACGATACAGTCTCATTCCTATCACAGAAGTAAAATCATAAGTTCTGCTAATTTTTTCACAGGCGGTATCTATGAAAAGATTAATAATGTCAATGAATATTTTAGCCTAAAAGCCCAAAACGAAGAACTTGCAGTTGAAAATGCACGTCTCAAATCGCTTTTATTCAACACTAAAGACACCACAGTTATTCCAACTTTAGATACAGTAAGAGGAATAAAAAAAACAGATATTATTGTTTCCAAAGTCATTCATAACTCCTATAGTGTTTATGAAAACTTCCTAACTATTAATAAAGGTGCCGCTATGGGAATCAAACCCAAAATGGGTGTGATTAATAGTGCGGGTATAGTGGGGATTGTAGACAAGACTTCCAAAAACTACGCTACTGTTATCAGCATATTGAATATCGAATCGAAGATTAATGCCAAAATCAAAAAATCAAATCATTTTGGTTCGTTAGTTTGGAATGGAAAAAGTACAGGGTTTGTCCAATTAATAGATGTACCTCGATTAGCAGGTGTTCGTAAAGGTGATACTATAGTAACGGGTGGTGAATCCATTATTTTCCCAGAAAATATAGGTATTGGAACAATAGAAAGAGTATACACTGATGATATAACTCATTATTACACCTTAGACATTAAATTATTCAATGACATGACTAACTTAGGGCACGTTTATGTTATTAAAAACAAAGATGCAGAAGAGATTACGAATTTAGAAAATAAAAATAAAAAAGATGAATAGTGCCATATTAGGAAATAGCGCTCGATTTATTTTGCTTCTAGCTTCGCAAGTCTTGATATTTAACCATATTGATTTGTTTGGCTTTATCAATCCATTTCCTTATGTGCTTTTTATTATCTTATATCCAGTTAATGGAAATAAATCCGGTTTACTAGCGGCTAGTTTCTTATTGGGATTATTAATGGATATGTTTTGGAATTCGGGTGGCGTTCACGCTGCGGCTTGTTTAGTATTAGCCTATTACAGACCGGCCATATTTAAATTTTCGTTTGGGTTAAGTTATGAATACCAAACGGTACGTCTAAATGATTCCTTAACACCTGAGCGCTTTTCTTTTTTGTTGATTGCCGTTATTCTACATCACTTTGTGCTTTTTATATTGGAAGTGTTTAGGTTTAACTTTTTATGGGAAATACTAGTACGAACTACATTGAGTGCTATTTTTACAATCATTACTTGCATTATCGTTATTTACATCATAAAGCCTAATAAACGATGAGAAAAGTTTTGTTGCCTACAATCATTTTCATTGCAACTATTTTATTGGTAATTCGTCTTTTTTATTTACAAGTAATTGATGAATCTTTCAAATTAAAATCAGACAACAATGCCATTAAAATTACTTACGACTATCCTGAAAGAGGTTATGTATATGACCGCTATGGCAAACTATTAGTAGCCAATCAACCGTCCTATGATATTATGGTTGTGCCCAAAGACATCAAGAATTTAGACACCACCGAATTTTGCGTTTTATTAAAAATCACTAAAGAAGATTTTTTGAAACGCATAGCAAAAGCAAAAGTGTATAGTCCAAGATTACCTTCGGTTTTTTTAGCCCAACTTAACAAAAAAGAATATGCCGCTTTTCAAGAAGTACAACGCATATTTACTGGCTTTTACATTCAAAAACGTTCGTTACGCGATTACCAAGTGGCTTATGGTGCCAATGTTTTTGGGTTTATCACACAAGTTAACGATAAGATCATTGAAAAAAACAAATACTATAACAGCGGTGACTTGATAGGACGACAAGGTGTTGAAGAAAGCTATGAAGAAATACTAAGAGGAATTAAAGGGGTAAAATATATTCAAAAAGACAAATACAACCGTGAAATTGGCTCTTATAAAGAAGGTAAATTTGACACTATAGCCGTTCAAGGAAAAGACATTAATCTAACCATTGATGCAGAACTTCAAAAATATGGAGAACAGTTAATGGTGAATAAAAGAGGTGGAATTGTTGCTATAGAGCCTAAAACTGGCGAGATTTTAGCCTTAATTACTGCGCCTTCTTATGACCCTGCTATTTTAGTGGGTCGTCAAAGATCTAAAAACTACACCATGTTATACCATGACTCTATTGCAAAGCCATTGTATGACAGAGGTCTATTAGCACAATACCCCCCGGGCTCCCCTTTTAAAATCATGACCGGATTAATTGCATTGCAAGAACATGCTATAGATGAAAACACAACGGTAGTATGTAATCATGGTTTTAGCTTTGCCCCAGGTCGTTTTATGAGATGTCACTGTCATGGTGGCGTTATGCAATTACACCGTGGAATATATGAATCCTGTAATACTTTCTTCTCTACTTCGTATATGAGAACGTTGGATAAATTTCCAGATGCTTCTATTGGGGTAGATGTTTGGAGCAAGCATTTGAAGACTTTTGGGCTCGGTCAATTTATGGGGTATGATTTACCAACAGGTAGAAAAGGAAATATTCCCACATCAAAAACCTACAACCGTGTATACAAAGGATGGAGATGGAGCAGCAAAACAATTGTTTCCAATGCCATCGGACAAGGTGAGGTGTTAATGACTCCTATGCAATTAGCGAATATGATGGCCACAGTAGCTAATCGTGGTTATTATTTCACGCCTCATATTG
Organism: Flavobacterium sp.; assembly: GCA_024644655.1. Classification (GTDB taxonomy): domain Bacteria; phylum Bacteroidota; class Bacteroidia; order Flavobacteriales; family Flavobacteriaceae; genus Flavobacterium. Next base: position 15,175 of record JAHEHJ010000020.1, on the reverse strand, counting down.
TACGAAAAATTAAAGGGCAAGTTATAGATAAAAAATTCACGACTAAACATACGGCTACTGTTGACAGAAGACATTTTGAAACCATGATTAGCGGATTGTTTGATGTGTATAATTTTGGAACAGCCCATGGGTTAAATGTAGAAGGTATAGACATTTGTGGAAAAACAGGAACTGCCGAAAACTTTACTAAAATAGGTGGAAAACGTGTCCAATTAAAAGACCACTCTATCTTTGTAGCGTTTGCACCTAAAGACAATCCTAAAATTGCCATTGCTATATTAGTTGAAAATGGCGGATTTGGTGCTACGATAGCAGGACCTATTGCGAGTTTAATGATTGAAAAATTCATCAAAAGAAAAATTACTCGTAAAGATTTAGAGACGCGTATTTTAGCCAAAGATTTACAACCAGAATACAATCGATTCATCTCAAATCCTGTTAAAGACACCCTAATTAACACCAAAGTAACTACACCAGACAAGGTAGTTGTTAAATCAAGTGTTAAAGACACCACTGGAATTAAAAAGAGTACAACTCCTAACCCTTAATTTCAAGATGCCATGAAAAATCAAAGCGTAACCAATAACTTAGACTGGATTAGTGTTTTAATCTATTTTACTTTAGTAGTATTAGGATGGCTTAATATTTATTCCTCTTCGCTGTCTTCTGTTGCAGAAGAGACTTTTATATTTGACTTTACTCAAATTTATGGGAAACAATTTATGTTCATATTGTTTTCTATACCCTTAATATTTGTGGTGTTATCTGTTGAAGGTAAGTTCTACGAAAAGTTTTCGAGTGTAATCTACACGATTGGTTTACTGTCATTAGCCGGTCTTTTTGTATTCGGAAAAACCATTAAAGGACAAGCCAACTGGTATTCTTTTGGGTCTTTTGGTCTTCAACCATCCGAGTTCGTGAAAGCCGCTACAGCTTTGGCTTTGGCAAAATATCTAAGTGACGCACAAGTAAATCTAAAAGATACGAACCGGCAAATTCAAGCCTTAGGGGTTTTAGCGTTACCTATATTATTAATTGTACCACACGACCCTGGGAGTGCTTTAATTTACAGTGTTTTTATATTGGTATTGTATAGAGAAGGATTACCTTCATGGTACTTGTGGACCGGATTTATTGCGTTAATCCTTTTCGTATTGGCTTTAATCATCAAGCCATTAGTCATAACAGGAATAGCACTTGCTGTCATATTATTTATCTATTATCGCAGTCGGATCATCAATAGAAACTGGGTTTTAAGCACTATGATTTTTGTGGTAATATCCGGATTTGTTTTTTCTGTAGATTATGTGTTTGAAAATGTATTTCAACAACACCACCGCGATCGATTCAATATCATTTTAGGGAAAGAAGTAGACATGAAAGGGATTGGATACAATACCAACCAATCTGAAATTGCTATCGGTTCAGGAGGCTGGTTTGGAAAAGGATACTTAGAAGGCACCCAAACCAAAGGTGGATTTGTGCCCGAACAACATACCGACTATATTTTCACAACTGTAGGAGAAGAATGGGGGTTTTTAGGCTCTTTATTTGTAATCGCCTTGTTTCTTGCTTTAATCTTACGTATCATTTATTTAGCCGAACGACAGAAAACCAAATTCAGTAGGGTTTATGGTTATTGTGTGGCTAGTATTTTATTCATACATTTTTTTGTAAACATAGCCATGGTTGCTGGTATTTTCCCAACCATTGGAGTTCCGTTACCTTTCTTTTCGTATGGAGGATCTGGATTATGGGGCTTTACCATCTTACTTTTTATTTTCCTTAAAATGGATGCCAATAAAGTAAATGAATGGTAAGGAATTAATCCAATAACTTTATAAAAACATTTTTAAATTGAATTGACACCTATAAAAAAGCCACCCTAAGGTGGCTTTTTACTTGTTTACTATTTACGATTTTATTGCTTTCTCTTTTTTCGTTTTAGCACCTAAACCTTTTAAATTTTCAGATTGTAAATCATTTAATATATGGATTGCTTCCTCTATATATATATCTTTTGACAAGTTTTCATGCCAACTATCTCTTTTCTCTTTAAGAGCTGAATCTTTCTTCATGGCATCTACTTCATAAGGAAGCGATTTGAATACAAACGCATTTTTATAATCCGCTAAAGACTTGTATTTTTTGCTTTTATCTTCTAAGGCTTTTTGTTCAGCTTTAAATTTATCAATATTTAAACTGTATACGTTTTCTTTATTACGCTCATCCAACCATTTGGCATTTTCGTCAATCAATTTCATTTGAGCATTATTAATCATACGCGCTCTACTTTTTGCAATAGCGGCATCAAAATTATTTTGTTTGTTCCACACTTGATAATCAGCTGGGTCAATTTTATCCCAAGGCATCGCATTATCAATATCGCGTTCTCCCATTTTTAAATAGGCATAACGATCTGGAATAGCAATATCACTTTTTACACCTTCTAATTGTGTAGAACCTCCGTTGATACGATAGAATTTTTGAGTTGTCGTTTTTAAAGCTCCTAAATCACCATAGTTACTTCCGCGCACAAATTGATTCAAATCAATTACATTTTGCACAGTTCCTTTTCCATAGGATTGTTTACTTCCAATTACAACTCCTCTTTTATAATCTTGTATAGCTGCAGCCAAAATTTCTGAAGCGGAAGCAGAAAATTCATTAATCATAACCACTAATGGTCCATCCCACTGTACTTTTGGATCTTTATCAAACAACACTTCTTTTTTTCCAGCAGCAGATTTTATTTGAACTATTGGTCCTTGATCAATAAACAATCCAGCGATATCGACTACTGTTTTTAAAGAACCTCCTCCATTATCTCTAACATCCATTACGATTCCTTGAACTCCAGCAGCTTTTAATCGTTCCACTTCAATAGCTACATCTTTACCAGCATCACGGCTATTTTGGTCTTCAAAATCGATATAAAATTTAGGCAAATAGATTACTCCATATTTATAACCGTCTTTTTCAACCACACTTGATTTCACATAGGTTTCCTCAATTTCAACCTCATCGCGAATGATAGTGATTACTTTAATGGTACCATCTGTTTTCTTAACGGTCAAACGAACTTCAGTTCCTTTAGGCCCTTTTATTTTTTTTACGACATCATCCAAACGCATCCCCACTACATCTACAGGGTCTGCATCAGCTTGAGCTACTTTCAATACTAAATCTCCAGATTCTAATTGTTTTCCTCGCCAAGCTGGACCTCCAGAAATCAATTCAGATATTTCAGTAAAATCACCTTTCTTTTGTAAACGAGCTCCAATCCCTTCTAATTTACCACTCATACTCACATCAAACTTCTCTTTTTCATTAGGCGCAAAATAGGAAGTATGTGGGTCAAAACGGGAAGCAATAGCATTAACATAGATAGAAAACCAATCATTACGATCTAAATCTTTAATAAAATTAAAGTTATCATTTAATGAATTCAATGTACTTCCACGGGTTTCTTTTTCCAATTGCTCGTATGATTTAGGAGCATCTGTTTTTTTACCATCCGCTTTATTTTTTGTTTTATCTTCCTCTAGTTTTTGCTTTTCAACCAAAGAAGATAGAGCAGATAATTTTACTTGTTTGCGCCATCTTTCTTTTAATTCTGCAGGAGTTTGCGCAAAAGGAGTTTTTTCATAATCTGTATTATAGGACTCTTCCACTTTATAATCAAAAGGTTCAGTCAAAGACTCTTTATAATAGGTTTTACTTTCTTCCATACGTTGCATCAAACGACTGTAAGTCAAATTAAAAAAAGACAAATCCTTATTTTTAATTTGATCATCCAATTGGGTTTCATATTGCACAAACTCGTCAATATCTGATTGCAAGAAAAATCGTTTTGAAGGATCTAGTGCATTTAAATAATCTTTATACACTCCTTTTGAAAAAGCATCATCAATAGCCGCAGGATTGTAATGTCCTTTTTCGATAACAAAAGTTAACAACTCTAAAAGCAATTTGTCTTTTTCTGGGTCAGTTGTTTTTTGTCTTGGAATAAAACTCCATAATGCCACAGATAATGTTAAAACAACCAGAATAATTTTATAATTTCTTTTCATAAATCGGATAATAGTATTCATTAAATATTGGGGTCTAAAATAAACAAAAAAAAAGGTCCTAATTTTCTAATGGTTATAATTTTTTGTTAATATCATTTATAATGCCTTGCAAGACCTAATCGTTCAAAGTTATAAAAAATGTATCTTTATAAAACTTTAAAAAAAGTTAATTTTGCAATCTATACATACTGTACAAAAACTGTGCTAGACTACTAATTCAATAAAACGAACTGCATGACTTCTAAACCTACCCTATTAATAACCAACGATGACGGCATAAATGCACCTGGTATACGAGCCTTGATTGAAGTTATGGCAGAAATAGGCAATGTAATTGTTGTAGCGCCCGACAGCCCACAAAGCGCCATGGGACATGCCATAACGATTAACAACACACTATATTTAAACAAAGTATCTACAGAAGACGCCCACATTATTGAATATTCTTGTTCAGGCACTCCAGTAGATTGTGTGAAATTAGCAGTCAACGAAATCCTAAAAAAGAAACCCGATCTATGCGTTTCAGGCATCAATCACGGGTCCAATTCGTCTATCAATGTAATTTATTCAGGAACCATGAGTGCTGCGGTTGAAGCCGGTATAGAGGGCATACCTGCCATAGGATTCTCTTTACTAGATTACCGTTGGGATGCAGATTTTGAAGTTATCAAACCTTTTATTAAAAAAATAGCCCTAGAAGTTTTAGCCCAAAAGCTACCTAAAGACACTGTGCTCAATGTTAATTTCCCTAAATTAAGTAAGGAGGAAATAAAAGGAATCAAAATTTGTCGGCAAGCAAAAGCCATTTGGATGGAGAAATTTGACAAAAGACAAACTCCTTATGGCAAAGATTATTATTGGCTTACGGGAGAATTTGTCAATCAAGACAAAGGAGAAGACACAGATGAATGGGCATTATCCAACGGATACATCTCTATAGTTCCTGTTCAATTTGATTTGACTGCCCACCATACTATTGCTCAACTTAATACTTGGAATTTATAATTATGAAATACTATATCATTGCTGGAGAAGCTTCAGGTGACTTGCACGGATCCAATCTAATGAAAGCACTTTATACAGAAGATCCAATGGCAAACATTCGGTTTTGGGGGGGCGATTTGATGCAAAGTGTAGGTGGTACACTTGTTAAGCATTATCGTGAATTAGCTTTTATGGGGTTTGCTGAAGTAATCCTTAATTTAAAAACCATCCTCAATAACATTAAAATTTGCAAAGCAGATATCATTGAATTTCAACCGGATGTCATCATTTTTATCGATTATCCAGGTTTTAATATGCGAATTGCCAAATGGGCAAAAGAAAGAGGTATAAAAACCCATTATTATATTGCACCTCAAATATGGGCATGGAAAGAAAATCGCATTAAAGCTGTAAAAAGAGATTTTGACAAATTGTTTGTTATCCTCCCTTTTGAAAAAGACTTTTTTGAGATAAAGCATCATTTTCCAGTCGATTTTGTTGGCCATCCCTTAATTGACGCTATTCACAATCGCACCCCTATAGAGGCAGAGAAATTCCGAAATGAGCATGATTTAGATGAAAGACCCATAGTTGCATTATTACCGGGTAGTAGGCAACAAGAAATTTCAAAAATGCTGAGTGTAATGCTAAGTATAGTTGATGATTTTAATGAATATCAATTTGTAATTGCAGGTGCTCCGAGTCAAGAATTCACATTCTATAAACCTTTTTTAACACATTCCAATGTCAAGTTCATTTCCAATAGGACTTATGATTTATTAAGTGTTGCTGCTGCTGCTTTAGTTACTTCTGGCACAGCAACCTTAGAAACGGCATTATTTAAAGTTCCCGAAGTGGTTTGTTACAAGGGAAGTTGGGCTTCCTACCAAATTGCCAAACGCATCATCACTTTAAAATACATCTCTTTGGTGAATTTAATAATGGATGAAGAAGTAGTTACTGAGCTTATTCAAGAGCAATTCAACAGCAAAAACTTAAAAACGGAATTAACCAAACTATTAGATACAAACCGAAAAGAAATACTCCAAAATAAGTATGCTGAATTAGAAGCTAAACTTGGTGGAATTGGTGCTAGTGTCAAAACTGCTAAATTAATCATAAAAGACTTGGAATAGTTTTTAATTCCAAAAGGTAATCTTTACCTTTGCATAAATATTTTTACTTGAAAAAAATCATCTTTATACTTGGCTTGTTTGTGTTGTTTACATCTTGTAAATCAACTACTAGTGCTATAATTACCTCCAAAGAAGTCGCTCTGAAAAAAGGAATATACAGCGAACCTGTGGCACTTAAATATGAAGTAGCTAACAAACAAAACAAATATTCTTCAAATAACACTGTTGCCTCTATTTCAAAACCAAATAAGCAAACCACTTCTATTCCAAAAAACCTACCAGGTCTTAACGAAACCGAAGACAATGACTTAATTTTTAATACGGAAGAATCTAGTTATTTAGCAGAACAATTAATTAATAGTGCATCAGACAACTTGGGCATAGGCTATCGAGGTGGCGGAACTACTAAAGATGGATTTGACTGTTCGGGATTAATTTATTCTACATTTAAAAAATTCGACATTACGCTACCGCGTTCTTCTAATGAAATGGCGGAAATAGGCAATAAAATTGAACCGTGTAATGCCAAAAAAGGAGACTTGATTTTCTTTATTAATAGAGGACAAAGACGAATTAATCACGTGGGCATGATAACTGAAGTAAATGGTGATGAAATCAAATTTATTCACTCTTCAACTCAAAGTGGCGTAGTGGTGTCTTCTATAAAAGAACCCTATTACCAACGTACTTTCGCACAAATCAATAGGGTAATAGAGTAATTTTCTTTCAACTATTGAAGATTTTTTGTACTTTAGTTACATGAAAATCTTACATTTTCCACTTTTTACCATATACTTAGGGCTGCTTTTCGGGATTATCCTATTTCAAAAAACAGCTTCCAACACTTCCGTTGTATTATATTTTGCTATATTACTCCTTCTCTTTTTAATCCTCTCTTTATACTACAGCAAAAAAAATAGCTTATTCCTAAAAGCTTTTGGAGTAACAACATTCCTATTAGCATTTACCCTTGGAATTGGAACGGCTTCACTACATCAAGAAACTCGAAATCCAAATCACTACACACATCAAAATTACAACCCTGATAGCCTTCAAGATTTCGACATTATCTTAACCGATAGAATTAAGAGCACCTTGAAAAATGAGCGTTATCAAGCTCGAGTAGCGCATATAAATCACTTTAAAAGTTATGGCAAAATCATCCTAATTCTACCTAAAAAACTAACAACACAATCTTTAAAAATAGGTTGCCACTTATTTGTTAAAGGATATTTAACAAACACTAGAACGCCAAACAACCCCGATGCATTTGATTACGGAAGTTATTTAAACCATCAAGAAATCTATGCCCAACTCTATGCAAAAGGCTTTAAGGCTGGACACTATGAATCAAGCATATGGGCTGAATTCTCAAATTTCAGAGAACATATTATTACCAACTTAGAAAAATCATTTGACGACCAACCTTCATTGCATATAGTAATTGCGCTCCTTCTTGGGCAACAACAAGATATTTCTAATGAAATCCTAAAAGACTATCAATATGCGGGAGCCATTCACGTGCTATCTGTTTCAGGATTACATGTTGGCTTTTTAGTTTTATTTATAAATACTTTACTAAAGCCCATTGGAAATTCAAAAAAAGGGATGCGAATTAAAATCCTTACCATACTAATTACTTTATGGTCTTTTGCTTTGTTAGCTGGACTAGCCCCATCTATTATCCGATCAGCCACCATGTTTTCTTGTATTTCTATAGGCCTATATTTAAGAAGATCCGTCAATATGTACCACACCATAATTGTTTCCCAGTTATTGATACTAATAGTTAAACCTTCCTTTTTATACGATGTTGGATTTCAATTGAGTTATTTAGCCGTCTTTTTTATCATTTGGCTTCAACCCAAATTGGCCCAACTATGGACTACAAAAAATAAAATAAAACACTATTTCTGGGAAATCCTTACCGTATCATTTGCGGCACAAATAGGAACTCTTCCTTTAAGTCTATATTACTTTCATCAATTTCCTGGTTTGTTTTTTATCACCAACATAATCATTCTACCTGTATTAGGAGTAGTAATGGGTCTTGGTCTTATTGCAGTACTTATTGCTACTATACAACTCGTGCCAAAATTAATTTGCTTCCCACTGGAAGCCTTAATTAAAGGTCTTAATTATTGCATTCATCTAATTGCTTCTTTCGATACTTTTGTCTTTAAAAACATTCCATTTACAGCTTCCTTATTGGTATCCACCTACATCGTGATAATAGCTGCAATCATTTGGATAAACAAACCCAGATACCCACAAACACTATTCGTTTTTACAAGTATACTTACGTTCCAATTGTGTCTTCTTATTCAAAAAATTAACACCTATACAGAAAAAGAATTAATTGTATATCATATTTCTAGACACTCATTACTTACAGAACGGATTGGAAAAAAAATAGTGGTTTATGCAGACCGTACTATTCTTAAAAACCAAAAAACAAATCCATTACTACAAGCCTATAGCACAGCTCATTCCTCATATCAAACTGATGGCCAACAATTACCAAACTTTTTATATTTCAACAGCCAAAAAATCGCAATACTAGATAGTAATTTTATTGTAAAGCAAGATATAAACCCCGACATCTGTATTTTAACAACATCCCCTAAAATCAATTTAGAACGAGTGATTCAAAATAAAAAACCCAAGCTTATCATTGCAGATGGCTCTAACCGAAAAAGTTATATTGCGCTATGGAAAAAAACCTGTAGAAAACAAAAAATCCCTTTTCACGCTACCAGTGAAAAGGGATTCTATAAATTATAAATTGAAAATAAAATTATTTTTTTCCTAATATTTTATCAGCACCTGCCAGCCAAGCGCTAGGCCCACCGGCAACATATCCAGTACTTCCTAGTTTTTGTAAGTTAATTTTACCGTCAATTTTAGTAGCATTTACAAACCAAACAGTTGGATATCCTTGAACTGCAAAAGTTTGTTGTAATTCCATATTCTGTCTTTGCAATTCAGGAGCTTGTGGAGTTCTTCTTGGATAATCCAATTCCACTAAAACCACATTGTCATTTGCCCATTTCGTAAATTCAGGCGTTTTCATTACTTCTTTTTGCAATCGCATACACCAACCACACCAATCACTTCCAGTAAAAAACAACAATAAAGGTTTGTGTGATTTTTTGGAAAGCTCAACCGCTTTATTCATGTCCGTTTGCCAAGTTAATTCTTGAGCTTGTATTGTTAAAGATCCTAATACTAGGAATAACGTAAGTGCTATTTTTTTCATTGGTATAAATCTATAAGTTTATGTTGCTTTTACAATTCTCAAAAACAATGCCGAAATTTAAGTAATTATTTTACTTCTTGCATCAATTTTTTCACAAAAGGCGAAATTAAAATCAAAATCAATCCGGCTAGCAAAGAATACAAACCTAACTGTTTGTATCCTTCCGTATAGGTTACTAATATTTCATATTTGGACGCACCTTTTTTGGCTTCTGATAATCCAGCCCCAATTAATCCAGCCACATATTGCCCATAGGCACTAGCTAAAAACCACATTCCCATCATCATCCCTTGAAGATTTTTAGTCGATAATTTAGTCATAATAGACAAACCTATAGGTGACAAACAAAGCTCACCAAATGTAATCACTAACAAGGCTAGTGTGAATACATTTAAGGATGTAACCCCTGCTAGAGTAGCAAAAAATTTAGTAGCAAACAACACATAATACCCAAGTCCAAGTAATATAAACCCTAAACCAAACTTAATTAAAGTGTTGGGCTCTATCTTTTTCTTATTGAGCCATATCCATAACAACCCAAGTAAGGGCGCCAAAAATATTATAAAAAAGGCTCCACCTGAATTGTTAACGCCATTTGGATCCAATTGCATTCCTGCTAAATTCTTATCTAAATTCTGAGCGGCAAAAATGCTTAACGACCCTCCACTTTGTTCATATATTCCCCAAAAAACTATAGAAAATAGTATAAAAACCAAGGCCGCCCATAATTTTTTACGTTCTTCTGGCGTTACTTTGGTCATTTCATAAAACAAATACAATAAGGTTAATGGGCCAATTGTCCACATGAAATAATCGGTATACTCGGTTTTAGAAACCATTATTTGAATAATAGGAACCAACAAAACAGTCCCTATATAAACTGAATACTCTTTCCATTTAGCAATAGGATTCGACTTTACTTCCGCTAATGGATGTCCGGGCTGCAACCCTATTGTTCCTAAAGATCGTTGCGTGAAAACAAAATTTACCAAACTAATAATCATTACAATAGCTGCAAGACCAAAAGCTACATTCCATCTTTTTTCCACAGGGATAGAACCCGCAAACATCTCTCCTTTACCAATAGCAATACAGATATAACCTCCCAATAAGGCCCCTAAATTGATCCCTGCATAAAATAATGAAAATCCCGCATCGGTTCGGGCATCTCCTTTTTTATACAAATATCCAACCATAGTGGAAATATTAGGCTTAAAAAAACCAGTCCCTATTATCGTAAATGAAATACCTAAAAAGAAATAGGCATGAGGGTCTGTTGCCAATATAGCACTCCCCACAATCATCAACAATCCACCCCAAAAGAGTGACTTTCTAAATCCTAAAATTTTATCAGCAAACAAACCTCCTATAAACGTAAAGGCGTATACAAAGGCTTGAGTTGCTCCATATTGTAAATTGGCTTGAGTATCACCAAATTTCAACTGTGAAATCATAAAGAAAACCAACATCCCACGCATTCCGTAGAAACAAAAGCGTTCCCACATTTCGGAGAAAAACAAACTCCAAATTTGCTTTGGATACTTGCCTTCAAAATTCTGTATCTGTTCTAATGTCAATTTTTCAGTCATGATATTTATTTTAAAAAAGAAAACCTACAAGAGTTCTCTTGTAGGTTTGAAAGATATAAAAATATTTTAAATCTATATTATCTGTTTTCCACTTCTAAATCAACACCTTCTATATGATCGTTATGCATTCTTTTTTCCAACCAAGAACTTAACACAAACAAAATAGCAGATGCTACACCCGACATAATGATGAAAAGAATGAAAAATTCATATAGGTTTGAAATTTGAAATCCTAAGAAATGAGTTGCTCCTCCAGTTCCATCTTCTCCTCCAGGAATTAAAGCACTCAACGTACCTGCGAATTTATTGGCAGCCGCATTAGCTAAAAACCAAGTTCCCATCATTAACGAAGATAAACGTAGAGGTGCTAATTTAGAAACCATTGATAATCCAATTGGCGACAAACATAATTCTCCTACTGTGTGAATTACATACAAACCAATTAACCACCACATAGATACTTTTTCGCCTAATCCTAAACCTTTAACAGCAATTGCAATAACAACATATCCCATTGCGACTAATCCTAATCCTATGGCCATTTTTTTAGGTGAAGACGGTTCTAGTTTTCTTGCATATAAAAACCCCCAAACCATAGTCATAATTGGAGCAATTGAAATAACCGCTAATGGATTAACTGATTGGAAATAAGACGCTGGCATTTCCCAACCAAACAAAGTTCTTTCAGTTTGTCTGTCTGCAAATAAAGTCAATGAAGCACCTGCTTGTTCAAATGCACCCCAAAAGAAAATTACAAAAAAGGCTAGTATAAAAATTACTGATATTCTTTGTATTTCAATTTTAGTTAAGCTTTTATCACTAAAAATGACAACAGGCATAGCTACCATAGATCCATAAATGAAATAACTGATGATATCTACATCACTGCCAAACATTTGTTTGAAATTCAACATAAAAAAGATAATCGCAATAGAACCTACAATCATTCCGATGCTTTTAGCATCTAACTTTTTCACAGGTAATCCAATATGTTTTCCTTCTTCCGAAATTAAGTATTTTTTTTGACCCAGTACAAAAGCTCCTAGTCCTACTAACATACCTACTCCAGCTGCTAAAAATCCCCATTTAAAATCCATAGAACCACAAATTAGAGGAGAGAAGAAAGCACCCAAGTTAATTCCCATATAGAAAATAGTAAATGCACTATCTATTCTTCGGTCATTTGCTGGGTATAATTGGCCAACCATTGTAGAAATATTTGGTTTGAAGAATCCATTACCAATAATAATCGCGGTTAATCCCATCCACATAATAGCAATCCCACCATGAGCCCCGGCAGAAGCACTTAAAAACATACAGAACTGACCTAACGCCATCAATAATCCTCCTATGACTATACTTCTTCTGTTTCCTAAATATTTATCACACAAATACCCTCCTAAAAGTGGCGTTAAATACACTAATCCAGTATAACTACCATAAATTTGTGATGCATCAGCATCCTTCATTAATAAAATTTTAGTCATAAAAAGAATGAAAATTGCTCTCATTCCATAATAACTAAATCGCTCCCACATCTCGGTGAAGAAAAGGAAGTATAATCCTTTAGGATGTCCTGTTTTTACTGTTGTTTCACTCATAATTATTGTTTTAGTTTATTTTGGTTTTATAGTTTTTCTTTAATGAAATTAGTCATTTTATTAAACAACTGAATTCGGGTCTTACCTCCATATATTCCATGATTCTTGTCTGGATAAATAGCCCAATCAAATTGTTTATTGGCTTGTACTAAAGCTTCAATCATTTGCATACTGTTTTGAACATGCACATTATCATCTGCGCTTCCATGTATTAGCAAAAAGTTCCCCTGCAATTTTGACACAAAATTAATTGGCGAATTATCATCATATCCACTAGCATTTTCCTGAGGCGTTTGCATATAGCGCTCCGTATATATACTATCATAAAAACGCCAATTGGTAACTGGAGCTACCGCAATGGCCATTTTAAACACATCGGCACCTTTCATAATGCAATTACTCGACATGAACCCGCCAAAAGACCATCCAAATATACCAATTCTGTTTTTATCTACATAAGGATAATTCCCAATGACCTTTGCAGCATCTATTTGATCTTCCACTTCATATTTCCCAAGTTGCTTTTGAGTTACTTTTTTAAACGCAGCTCCTTTAAACCCTGTACCTCTTCCATCAACACATACTGTAATATACCCTTGTTGAGACAACATCATAAACCAATAATCATTGGTGTCCAACCAATCATTGGCCACTTGTTGAGAACCCGGACCCGAGTATTGATACATGAACACTGGATATTTTTTGGAGCTGTCAAAATCTTTCGGTTTAATCATCCATGCATTTAATCGATTGCCTTTATCCGTTGTCAATTCAAAAAATTCTTTAGTAGGTAAGTCATAACTCTTTAAAGTAGTAGACAATGCTGTATTATCAACTATAGTTTGAACCAATTTCCCATTGCTAGCTGAATTCAAAGTATATCGTGTAGGGGTAGTAACATTTGAAAAAGTGTGAATGTAATATTGATAATTGGGACTAAAGGTTGCATCATTCGTCCCAACCTCTGTAGATAATTTTATTTTATTTTTACCATCCAACCCTATACGGTATATATCGCGCACTATTGACCCTTCTTCTACTGATTGATAAAAAACCGTCTTGGCTTTTTCATCCAATCCATAATAGGATGTAACCTCCCATTTCCCTTTAGTCACTTGATTTTTCAATTTCCCAGTCTTATCATACCAATAGATATGATTGAAACCATCCTTTTCACTAGTCCATATAAAACTATTATCTTTTAAAAAAGTAAGATTGTCCGTCACATCCACATAAGCTTGGTCTTGCTCATTCAATACTACTTTAGCAGTACCTGTAGATCCATCAATAAACAACAAATCCAAATGATCTTGGTGTCTATTCAAAACCTGAGCACTCAACACATTGGCATCATTGGTCCATTTCATTCTTGCTATATAAAAATCAGTATACGTACCCAAATTGACAGCTAAAGCGGATTGATTGGCAACCGTATACACATACAACGAAACATTGGCATTCTTTTCACCTGCTTTTGGATATTTAAACGTTTCCACTTTAGGATACAAATCTTTATGGTATACATTCATAGAAAACTCTGGAACTTCACTCTCATCAAATCGAATGTAAGCTATCTTTTTGCTATCGGCACTCCAATCATAAGCTCTTACATAAGCAAACTCTTCTTCATATACCCAATCCGTAATCCCATTTATAATGCTATTTTTCTTGCCATCAGTAGTGACTTGAACAGTATTTTTACTAGCAATGTCATAGATAAAAAGATTGTTTTCTTTAACAAATCCTATTTTAGTTCCATCAGGTGAAAAAGTAGGTTCTTGTACTTGTTCTAATATTTTTTTCAATTGCTTAGTAGCAATGTCATACAAAAAATAGTCTGCAGTAAACGAATGACGATAAATAGAATTGGAATTATTGGCCACTAATATTTGCTGCTCATTTTGACTAAATACATATCCATCTATACCATCTGCCAAAACAGTAAATTCTTTACTATTCAACAAAGTAGACACCTTTTTTAAAGTGGCAAAATCATACAAATCAATTTGCATGCTTCGTGTAGCACGATCAAAATTCAGTACTGTATATTGATTGGTGTTTTTCATAGACTGCAATTCATCCATTCCTTGAGTTCTAAAAGCACCCGAATAGATTTCTTCAACACTCAATTTTCGTTGACCTACTGCAGACAAAGTCAACAAGAACAGCACCGCAACTAATTTGTTTAATTTCATTTTTGATTATTTTAAAAAACTGTCAATTTTAGTGAAAATTTTACAATTTCCAATCTATTTTAGGATTTAATACACATATACACACCCCTCGTAATTGCTTAAACACCCATACTCCATCCAAACATAAAGTGACCTCTCCTTATTTTTTGGAAACTTCAAACAAGCGTTGGGTCAATATCCTTGCCCCCTTGTCGTTCAAATGCCCACAATTATAGAACAAACTATCGGCATACCCCTCTGTTAAATCAATCAAATCAGGTTCCATAGTTCGTATCTTATCCACATAATGCTTTGCATCAATTTTACTGCAATAGGGAGTTATAAAAAGTACTAATTCT
>JAHEHJ010000065.1 GCA_024644655.1 Flavobacterium sp. | reverse complement strand
GGAATCGAGTCGAGCGCGACCCCGGCCGTCTCTAGCGTTTAGAAGGGGCGCTCTTCTGCTTCCCTCTATGTGGCCCCGGCGGGAATCGAACCCGCATCTAGCGTTTAGGAAACGCCTATTCCTTTACTAACCAATTTTTGTGTCTTATTGACCTCAAAACCACGTTTAGTGTGTAATAGGTGTGTAGTAAATCAATATTTTGCAGCACCTTTTGCTGCACAGTTAATTATAATTAAAAGGAATATTCCTGAAGGTAGTAAATATTTTTTAGAAATATTTGGTGGTACATTAAATTGTCCCTACATTTGCATTTGTAAACGGATAACCAGATGATAACTCCCAAAACAAGAGATTCAAAATTAAACAAATTAGCGGCAAAAAATGGAGACTATTCGTCTTTTCTAGAATCAATGAAAAATTCCAAGATGAAATTTTCTGGTCTAAGAATACTTGACAAATCAGTGTTCGATAAAATGACTCGTGAAGAGTTTGGTACGTGGACTAGAAATAAACCAGAATCTTTTGACGGTTTTAAAGAGGTATTTGATTTAATAGAAGCTGAAATCAAGAACCGCTATGAGTTAGCCATTGGTTTGTACACTAATAAGTTCGATCAAAATGTACAGGGCTTGTCGTTGTGTGATTTAATAAATCAATTCGAAGCGTCTTTATTGCCGTTGAGAAAGTTAAGTCTAATACTTAATCCGCAGGTTACAATTAGTACCACAGTTCATCCAAGAACTAAAATCAAGTACGCAGTAGTTAAAGCATATTGGATAGATGGCGATGGAAATTTAAAGAGAAGTGTGAATAGGAATATTGGAGTTGAGGATTGGAAGTTAGCAGAACTAGCATCAAAAATGTTTTCTACTGCTGGATTTAAATCTTATTTAGAAACAAGAAATATCAACAACGGTGCTATGGCAGATATGGTAATTTCAAAGAACAATAAATCTTGGGTTGTTGAAATTAAGGCTGATGATAGAGATTCATTTATCAAAACCTTTATTTCATTGGAATTATGGAAAGAGTATAAAAAAGAGTATCAACTATAATTTTTTTTCAACCGATTTGGAAAGGAAAAGGCTAGCGCTTTTTTTTTGCCCTAAATCAAGGTGGTACAAATAATAATACCACCACAAACCAAAGTAAATATGGCTACAAAAATGTCAAGAGCAGCAAATGCTCAAAAAAAAGAGGTGAAGAACCCAAAAAGAGCTGCTATGGCTCAAAAAAGAAATGCTCAAGCTCAACAAAATAAAGCGAAGGCAGCAGTAAACAATTTTTCAAACCCTAAAACAAATGAAATGGGACAAACAAAATGCGGGAACGCAAAAATCGAATCAAAGGACATACGTGTAGGTATTTCTTTTTTTATGAGTCATCCAACAGCAGGTCATCAGGTAATTGACTTTGCAACTAATTTGGAAAGATTTACTAAAACCTGTGAACACGTTAATCAGAGTCCTGAAAATACTTATTCATCAATGTATCATTTTCATAAGCGGTTGATGGAATTGTATGTTTCTGATAAGCCTATTGATGAACACTTTTTCACTACTGCGATGCACTATATGGTTGCATTTGGTTCAATTAAAAATGCTCTTAATTCAGATAAGTTTAAGGATTATGGTTTTATGATTGGACCTAAGTATAATGACTTTGAAGATGCTATGATAGCAACTCTTGACTATGACAGTTGGGATCATATTAGAAAAACAAGAAATGCCGCATAATCAACATTGGTATGAAAGCAAAAATCAGAAGTCCGGTTCGAATATTGTTTGGCACGACGATGTGCTGCTAAGAAAAAAAAGGTGCAGTTGTTCTAGCAACAGCACCCCAATTAAAATTATCAAACTTTAATAGACAATCTTATGTCACAAATTTATAAAAATGCGTTGGAATTAAAAGTATCAATTCCAAGCGAATTACTTTCAGTATACGAGATTGAAATCGTATCAATTTTAGAAGATATTAAGGAGAATGGAGTAATAACTCCAATAGCTCTATCAAAAGATGGCATCCCGTTGGATGGTTATCGTTGTCTTTTTGCTGCGATTGAATTAGGCATTGAGGAAGTACCTGTTCGAATGACAGATTTGGAATTGACAGCTGCAAATAGAGTAGCCTTTAATCTCAAGCGAGATAAGACCTGGAAAGACAAAAGAAATGAGTTAGTTATTTCATTTCAAACTTTTGGGAAAAAACAAGGAACTAAGATCGCCGCAGGATATGACAGATATGAAGCCATTGCTAAACGTGTACACTTTAGATACAAGGATGCAAAAACACTTCGATCGGTTGAAAAAATCTTAACAAAAGATAGCGGTGAATTTCCATTGTCAAACTGGTTGATTGAACGCAATTCTGACGTGGCATCAGTAAAAGCTATTCTTGAAAGAATTGAAAAAGAGGAGTTTCCTTCAATAACACAAGAGGTATTAGAGATGAAAACCTCACCTAAAGAAGCCTTGAGAAAAATTAAAGATGAAGAAAACCTTGGCAAGGTTAAAACGATGGCGTTTAAATTACCTGAAGCAACAAGTTATAGCATATTTGTCTACGATGATGCTGAGGAAGAAATGTTAATTCATCTTGATAAAGAAAAGGCGAAGGTCTATTTTTATCAACCCGATAATTGCACCTTCACACACAAAGATGAAGAAGGTGATAAATTGTCAAATGACAAGAATCTTGAGGTTTATGCATTAAAAACTGCCGTAAAAATTAAACCCTATACCCAAAAACGTGCGAATGACTTTACAAATTACTTCATTAGTGTCAAGGAGGTATACGTAGATGGCATTGCTCAACAGTTACCCAGTAAAGTAATAGCTGCGGTTCAAAATGAAACTGGTTTAGTTTATAAACAAACCTTATTTACCCCCAATTCTGATTCATTAACAGAAAGTAAGGCTGGTAATAATTTACCTGACAGCATCACGCAAATTTTGTGGTTTGTTAAATGGGGAAAGGGTAGAGTCAACCCCAATGTTTTTCCAATCCAAAATGTGGATAGCAATGGGGTAAGTTCTGATATTTACCTTCAGTGTTCAAACTACATCAATAATCAAAGTCTGCAAGATTTAATTCTCAACTATAAGGAAAAAGGTATAGTTGCTAATGCAGCTTCGGTAATTCCAATTTTTCTTACCACAAAAGAAAATGATTTGGTAGTTGATATTTCTATGAAAGGAGATGTTGCCGCTGCTGCAGCAATTATGAACCGGAAATTTATAGGCAATTCTGAAAAAAAGAAGTTGGTGAATAAGGCTAATAAAAACTTAGCCACAGTCATCAATAAATACAACTCAGAAATGACTGGTAGATTATTCGGTAAAGCAACAACTAAAGTTGCGAAGGTAATTTCAAATAAAAGAGAGTTGGTAAGTTAATTTTAATCTTTCAATCCTTGCGGTGGTGGTTAACCGCAATTTTATAATTCTAGCGCCTGTTAATACATTTTGCTGTTAAATTAGCCAAGTGTGCTGCAAGGTTCTATTGGCAATGAATAACTACAGCAAATATATCATAACCGGTGACACACGTCAAACGACACTTGTGTTAAATCAGTTGTTTGATGACAATTTGAGGGATGTGCCGTTTGATAAATTGAAGTTACCCCAAACATTGCCAGCTTTTAAGTTAAGGGATATTATCAATATCGCGGTAAGAATAAAACAGGGAGAACTAAATGAGCCGCTGCTAGTAAATGAGGATTTTATGATCGTAAAGGGATTGAAAAGGTATTATGCCTTAAAATACTTGGGTAAAAAAATAGTTAAAGTATGTATATCCTGCCACAAATTTCCAACCAAAAACAATTTATTCTCAATTAGAAAGTAAACCAGATGTATCAGTTTTTTTATTTACGTAAATCGAAAAGTAATTCAAAGTTAGGTACCATATATAAGGCTGTTTATGACAATCGAATAGCGGTTAATAGGGATTCTCTTAAGCTATCCATACCATTAAAATATTGGGACAGGAAAAATCAGGAGGTAAAGGTTAATCAAGAAATCGATTATGAAAAGATTAACTACCTGATAAATCAGCATAAATCTGATTTTTTAGCAGCTAATAAAATGGCTGTGAAAACTAATAGGGAATGTTTTATCAAATTTGCTAAAGATTATCTTGACAAAAATTACAGTAACGAAGGGACTAAAATCAAATACAATACTGTAATCAATTCCTTACAGAAATACACCAAAGAAGTCTTGGGCAAAGATGTATTAACCTTTGAAGATTTAAGGAGGATAGATTTCATTGGAGGGTATAAAAAATGGGTTTTTAAGAGGCAATATCGCAACAGGGATAGCGCAGTAATTAAAAAAACTAAAACGGTATTCAATTATGTTATAGTGATTCAAACTTTTGTAAAAAAGTATAACCAGTTGAACCCAGAAAAAGATGAAATCAAAACCATTCATTATACCGTCGGTGTAAAAGACTTTGACACAGTAGAGCCAAGAATGCTGTATCCTGAAGAAATTGAAAGACTAATTAAATATTCTCATAAGTCAGTTAGAAAAACAGATAAGACTATCGATGCAAAGCATCAATTTTTATTTCAGTTTTTTTTAAATGGGTTGAGGGTAAGTGACATTTTATTATTGAATTTCAAGCACTTTGTAAAGGGCAGAATTGACTTTATCGTTAAAAAGAATGGTAAAAAAATAAGTATCCCATTCAGTTATAAAGCTGCTAAGATGTTGGGGTATTTTTATGCTGAAGAATTCGAAGCAGCAAAGAATGAAAATACGCTTGGAGATGTTGAATTGAAAGGATATGAAGTGGAGGAGTTGATATATGTTGAATCACATCAAAAGCCATTGGTGGATTTAAACATTGATGATTTGTTACAATTTCAACAGTACTTGTTGGAAGATCGCAGTGATGATAATACAAGAAGGTTAAAAGTTATTAAGGATGTAATTTGTCGGGTGAAAAAGCAGGTAGCATATTCGATGTGTCAAATTATGGCGATGAAACCTAAAGGGCTAGTATTTGATTATTTAAATTCTGACGACTTTAAGGATTTGAGGGTGATGGACAAAAAGGAGTTGACGAAAGACCAGTTGTATAAATTACACAGGGCAAGAACAAAATATAATGGACGCCTCCAAAGGATTGCTAATCGTATTGGTGTTGAAAAAATTACGTCGCACGTAAGTCGTCATAGTTTCGCTTACTATATGTTGAGTACTGGTGCCAAAGTTGAAGAAATTAGTTTTGCTATGGGTCACGCAAATATTCAAATCACCCAACCGTATATTAATCAGTTTCCAAGTAGATTTAGTGATGAGGCAATTGAAAGGTTTGATTCAAGTTTTAATGTATAAATAAACTCCCCCTAATGGGGCAGGGGTAGCGGCAGGAACTCCTGCAGTATTGTGTCCCTCAATTCCCCCCTTATATATACATATATATTGAATGGGTATACCAAGGTCAATACCTTACAAAAAATCCTGGGCAAAATTTGTCCAGGATTTGAAAAAATGTTGGTGCTAATGAAATCGGTTAATTGCTAGTTTGTTCCTTGCGATGCATTAGATAGCCAAACATTCGGGGTACTTCAGTTTATATAACTCAAATAGTGATTCTCGGACAATATCTGACTTTTGACGTCTTGTCATATCGCATAATTTTTCGAGTCTATTTTTTTCTACGCTATCAATCCTTAGTCTAACAAATTCATTCTTGTTGTTTTCTTTCTTCGTTCTCATATCTATTCTTTATATATAAATATCTGATGAAAAAGGAAAATTGTTCCACTTGTCATATTTTTTGTAGCCACTTTGGATTTTGATAGTTCTCGAAGTATTTATATTAAAATGGAACACAATGGAAAACAAAAACAAACAAATTGAAGAAGTCATTAATACAAATGATTTATCTGAAGCAGAGCTTTTGGAAATAGAATCTCTACAACCGCCAAACATATTGATTAAGGTTTCATACTCAAACAAATTGAAATTTCTATCTAATGATGACAGAGCTGCAATCTTTACAAATATTTTTAATTATCATACGGGGACAGAACTAGTTGCTATGTCAGATATTGCCGAGATGTTTTTTAGTGGATTAGTTGAGGTATTTGAATATAATATTTACACTTACCAAGAGGTAGTAAAAAAAAACCGCAAAAATGGAAGAAAAGGAGGCAGACCAGTTAAGAAAGTCCCCAATAACCCAACGGTTATTTCAGAAAACCCAAATAACCTGAAAGATACAGATATAATAAATGTTAAAGAGAGAAAGATATTAAATGCTACAGATATAACAAATTTAAATGCTACAGAAATAACTAAGTCAACTTCTATACCAATTGGAACTCTAGAAATAAAGCAATATCAAGATAAATTTAGAAAAGTAATTGATCTAGATTTTAGAAATATTCCAGATTTAGAATCAAAGCATTTCTGTTATGATGTTATTGATTTATATGAGAAGCTAGGTTGGTCTAGATTTGATGTATTAATTTTTGGAACTAGTAAAAAAGCGGTTCTAGCAGTTTTGGTAGAGTATAACCTTTCGGAACTAGAAGCGTGTGTAATTGGTATAAAAAGAAGCTACAGTTATTTTCTTAATAAACTTATTAATTAACTCTCAACTGGGAAGTGAGTGGAACGAACGTTGACGAAGTCTCACAACTTCAAACCCAACCCCCTCATTCCGCTCGTCCCCCTTCCCAAGTTATAACAAAAAGGAATATTCCTGGTAGTGTTTTCGGATACTTTTTGCCGTAGAAATTTGGTGATAAATCCTGGCAACAAGAATTCTACAAAATATTTTTAATGTATTTCATACATATCGATATTGATATTGAAAACGGTAAACATACCCAATTAGGTATTAGATGTTACAGGGTGTAAAATATTGACCTATTCGTGAAATAACCCTTCTATTTTGCAATTGCAGACAATCTGGAAGACTTTGTTCTACATATTGGATATTTATATTAAAAGAAACAAAAAATGAAATTCAAAGACCTTATTCAAGAAAAATTAAGACGGCCATTTAAAATTATTATTACTGAGCAACAATTAAGAAGGCTTTCAAATAGCGTAGTTTCTTTAATGGAGCAAGAAAAAATAACCAACACATACCTAATCAACAAGAAACCCAATGGAAAATAATTCAAGTGATGATATAGCGGTATTTACGTTTGCACGTGGATCTCAATTAAACTCAAATATAATCGAGTCGGATAGTTATCGTTTTGTGTTAAACATAATAAATTCAATGATGAATCGTAATGGTGTAGATACACCAAAGGTTGGATTAGGAGGAACTAAGGAAGATGTTAGTTGCTTCATAGCTGGACTAATTGAATGCCAGCTCTTTTATAACGTTAATATTGAATACGAATTTGGTGACACTTCAGAATATGACATTGATAGGTATTATGATAACCTTGACGATGAGTTAGTTTAACTTGTTGCCGAGTTTTCAAAAAGTGCCATTTTTGATAAAAAGGGAACCAATGTATATTAGGCATTGATTTTCAGAGAGTTACAAAAATATTTCAAGTTTTGCATTGCCGGGAGTGCCAAAAGCGTTAGCATAGCGCCAAAAAAGGAACTATGACAACAAAACTTAAATCAGCAGAACATTTAGAGGAACAGGAGTTGAACAAACTCCTCAAATACCTTTATCAAAATCAAAAGTGGACATATTATATCCTTGTAAGATTGGGTGTTTCAACAGCACTTCGTTATTCAGACCTCTCAAGAATTACTTGGGAAATGGTTTTGGGTAAACAAGCATTACTTATCAAAGAAAAGAAGACTGGCAAAGTGAGGGAAATTCCTTTACAAGAGGAACTTGTTGAAATTCTTCACAAAGTATATCTGAAAGTAGGCAGTCCAAACGTACAACAGGTAATTATCCCACTACATATACGAACCATCAACAAACAGATAAAGATTCACGCTATGGGTGCGGGTATTAGAGGTAAACGAATTTCAACCCACACTTGGAGAAAGACATTCGGTCGTGAAGTATGGAAACGAAATGGACAGACCGAAGCGTGTTTAGTTAGACTATCGTCATTATTCAACCATTCAAGTATTTCCATAACAAGATTATATCTTTCTATAACCAAAGAGGAGGTTGATAATTTGTATCAACTTCAGGATTTGTTTGTTTATTAAAAAATTCAAAATGATTAAAATGGGGTACGTAAATAAGTAAAACAAATAAAACCGCCTATTTTATTGTTTAAAGTCACTATTTTAAGTTGATAAGACTCAAATATGGATGATACGAACTTGTTGTTTAAAAACCCCGGACGAACCAACTACGATCAAGCGAAACCCCCAAAGACATTATGATGAAACATTGCTAAAATAAAATGCTAATTATAGTATGTGGTACAATTTGTACACTAAAGTTAGCTTTGTCCATACTTTAGTTAGCAATGATTTCTAAACACGACATACTAAATTTATTCGGAGATAACGTCAGAAAACACAGACGACTTCTTGATATTTCCCAAGAAGAGTTGGCAAATCGTGCTGATCTTCATAGGACCTATATAGGTATGATTGAACGAGCTGAAAAAAATATAACACTCGTAAATATGGATAAAATTGCTAATGCTTTAAAAGTCAACATTGAAGACCTTTTAAAAAATTAGCAATAAATGGAAATTACAATTGACGCGTTTGCAGAATTACTTAACAACAAATACATAATTGTTGAAGCTTTTAGAGAACATTCGAAAGCATCTGAAAAATACATTGATGTAACTATCGTTCAACCAGATGGTTATTCGTGGAAAGGCTCAATACCATATTTCTACAGAAGGACAGGTTTATTTATTGAAACCCCTGAAGATTTAGTAGATTATCTTAATAATATCTATCCTATATTTTCAAAAAAAGCAGTTGACAATTTTGTATTGACTGAAAGTAAAAGATGGAATGATGAAATGAGTGGAAAAGAAACAACAAAAGGCTTCTTTGATAAACTCCTAAATCTTGAATGGAATAGTGTGCAAAATGATTTACCATCAAACAGAAACTTTGCACGTAGAATTCAAGACATCAAAGAATTTGGATATACACTGGCAACCGATACAAGAAGAAAAATCAAAGGTACATATGAAACCGATACCCATTTACAATTAGTTCCATTACCCAAAGGCGGTGTAACAGGTTACGAAGTTATGTCGCCAGCTTTCAAAGCAAAAGCAATTACAGTTTTGGATGCTGTAAATGTTTATGAACTAAGTTCAGCAAATA
Source organism: Flavobacterium sp. (assembly GCA_024644655.1). Classification (GTDB taxonomy): domain Bacteria; phylum Bacteroidota; class Bacteroidia; order Flavobacteriales; family Flavobacteriaceae; genus Flavobacterium. The sequence goes on along the minus strand of JAHEHJ010000065.1, from coordinate 3,208 downwards.
AGCACGGTTTATTACCCGACCATAAATTCCCTGAAATTAGATGGGACGAAGAAACAAGAGCAGAAAATCCTGACGAGATGGATGAAGTTCAAATCAAGGAAAAATTTCAGCTCGTTGACAATCAAAGAAATCAACAAAAACGTGAAGCGTGTAGAAAGTGTTTTCAAACAGGAAAACGAGGAAAACTATATGGTTTAAACTATTTTTATCAGGGGGATGAAATATGGTCAGTAGAATTTCCAAGAGTTGGCAAAGAAGCAGAAAAGGGTTGTGTTGGTTGTGGATGGTACGATATTCAAAAATGGAGAGACAGTTTGAATGAATTAATCACCAAAAACAAGAAATAATATTGCATACTATAAGTATCATTTAGTATCTTTGTTACAAAGATAATTAGATATAAAAAATGACGGAAAAATTAACTTTTGGTAGTGTATGTTCAGGAATTGAGGCTTCTCAACTAGCTTTTGCCCCTTTTGGGTATGAGCAATTATGGAGTTCTGAAATTGCTGAATTTCCATCAAAGCTTTTACACCATCATTATCCTAACATACCTAATTTAGGTGATATGACAGAACTTCCCGATTTAATTCTAAATGGTAAGGTTCAAGCTCCTGATTTATTTTGTGGTGGCACACCTTGTCAAGCGTTTTCACTTGCAGGATGGAAAAATGGTCTAGCGGACAAAAGAGGTCAACTTACAATTACATTCATAGAAATTGCAAATGCAATTGATATAATTAGAGAAAAAGAAAAGAAAGATCGTTCAATAGTTCTTTGGGAAAATGTTGAAGGAGTGCTCAATGACAAAACAAACGCTTTTGGAAGTTTTATTGCAGGACTTGCAGGGTTTGAAGATGAAATTAAAGTTAGTAAGTGGACAAAATCAGGTTATTTAGAAGGCCCTGATAGAAATGTCGCTTGGCGTGTTATTGATGCAAAATATTTTGGGTTATCCCAACAACGTAAACGACTTTATGTGCTTGCTGGAGGTAAAGACTTTCGTCCTGACCAAGTTCTTTTTGAATTTGATACCCAAAATATTGTAAAAGTATTAAAGGCAAAAAAACAAGATTATTCAAATGGAAATATGCTTAATCTGTTTTCAGATATTATTCAAAAAGATGAAGTACTTTATAAAAAAGTATTTTACAAAGGTGATAGAAAGTTTGAAATTTTTAGAGAATACACCGACTGTCTTTATTCGGCTTATGGTACCAAATGGAACGGTAATGCAGCAGCATATAATGGTTCTTTATACATAGCACAAGACGACAGAATTAGACGATTTACACCATTAGAATGCGAAAGACTTATGGGTTTCCCCGATAATTACACAATGGTTAATGGAAATAGTGATACAAATCGTTTTCAAGCAATTGGTAATTCTTGGGCTGTACCGGTTGTACAATGGATAGGAAATCAAATTGACAATTTTTTAAAACAAAAAACTAATCAAGAAGTCATTTGCTGGTGCAAATCAACAAAAAAGACAATTAATAATTTGAGTGCAAATTTGTATCTGTTAGACAACGTAATTTTAATAAATCATAAATTATATCTCAATAGTTCGGTAGTACCGAATAGACCAATTGATAGTAAAATTGAAGATATAGTTCAAGTTGAAAATGTACCGGAAAAATTCTATTTAAGTCCTCAAGCGTGTAGAGGAATTTTAAGACGAAAACAAGAAAGAGATTTAAATATGAATTCCCAACTTGAAAGGTTAATGAATATAATTGGTCAACAAGAACGGTCACTTCAAGAGGCTTGAAAAGAACTCCTTGTTCAAAATTCAACTTCCAGCAGTTTGATACGATGTTTAAACCTTTAACATTCGGATAATCACATACTTAATAATCTCATCTTTTGTTTATAAGAGGACTTTGGTTTAATAACTATTTTATCAACCAGACTTGAAGCCACGTTATCCAAATAAATCACACTTTCTTGAAGAATTTGAAGTATTAATATATTTAGGTTAAAAAAAGGAAACCTCTCCTGGCAATCCTCTAATTAGTCTATGAACAGGTTCTAAACTGTTAACCTCAACTTCAAGCACCCAAAATCCATCATTCTGCTGCATTAAAAAATTAACCGTTGCTGGATAATCATCCTTTAGAAATAGCATCGCTCTCATACTCAATTTTAACCTTACTGAAAACTTTTCTCCAGAATCATTAAATCCAAAAACATCTGGATTAAGAAGTTTATGGAGCTCAGGAAATTTGGCGATTTCTGTTAAATTTTCAATAGTCCCCATTCTCTCTAGTTTGAAATACTTATTTTGTTTTGAATCTAACTCGTAGGCACACAAATATTGATAATTATGAGTAAACCCAATTGGCTCAACTAATCTATCAGTAACACTTTCCGTATTAGCTGATTGGTATTTTTTAATTATAATTTGTGTTTTATTAGAAATGGCTTCATTGATTTGCGAAACCAATTTAGATAAGTGGCCATTTACGATATAAGTAGCTAATATATTGGATTCTTCAAGAGAAGGTAATTTAGATTTAATTGAGTCCACAAGTGGATTATTCCTTACCGTTACGGTTAAAACCTCCTGTATCAAATGAGACTCCTCTTTGGTAAATGGATCCACAATCTGGTCAGCCTTTAAAGAGAATTTATTGTTATCGTCTTTGATTACTTCAAACCCGAGTTCATACAATAAATCCATATATCGATAGCAACTGCGTTCAGATATTTCTAAGGTTGAGGCTAATCTTTTAATAGACTTCGCTGGGAAAGTCTTCAATAGAGTAATCAACTTGAAAACACGAAGAATACGATTCTGATTAAACATAGATTAGATCATTAAAGTCTAAACTTAGCACTTAAAGATTCTAAACTGCAAGCGATTGACTTCAAATGTCAGAGAATTTACCATTTAATAAAACAAAAGATTTGAGGACAAATATTTTGACATATAAAGTCGAAATATGTGGCATTGACCCTAATTGTCAAAAACTATCAAGAGCTTGCGATTATTAACGCAATAAACACAAGGTGAATCTAGTTAAGTGGATTGAAATAATTTTAAAACCTAAACCTAAACTGGTACCGGTTCCTGTAAAAAATTAAAACTCTGATATGAAAAAATTAGCACTTATTATCTTTAGTCTACTCACATTCGCAACGTTTGCGCAAACATCAACAATTTATAAAAGCAAAGCGGCTACCTATTTTGACAAAGGAGACT
>JAHEHJ010000062.1 GCA_024644655.1 Flavobacterium sp. | reverse complement strand
CGAATCCCGTCTCCCGCTCGTCTATGCTCGAGTGGTGGAATCGGTAGACACGCCGGACTTAAAATCCTGTGCTCTTTTGGGCGTGCGGGTTCAAGTCCCGCCTCGAGTACAAAACCCTGATGTAATAGTCAGGGTTTTTTGTTTTAAAGAAACTTGTCAAAGGGCTTCCACCATTGACTTGTAGAGAAATCTCGAGTGTTTTTTATGCTCGAGATTTTTTGGTTTACAGAGGTGACTTCCAAACATTTTCCAAACATTTTAAAATTTGGTAGGATTTATATCTTTGTTACCAAGATTTAATTTATTCTTATGACATTAAAAAAATTCACATTTGAAGATTGGTTAAATGTAACAGTGGTGTTGAAAAGCACTAATGGTGTTCCAAATGAAGTATCGGAAAGGATCATTGTTTCATTCGACAATTTTGATTCAGAAGAAGCAAGAAAAATCCAAAAAACGCAAAGAGTCGTTTTCAATGATTTGTTGGAGAAAAAATTTACCGAATTGAAGAATGAGTTTTACTCGAAAATTGAAAATTCAAACAAACCAAATGAATTGACAAAGAATGAATATGACTCATTACATTTATTAATTCTGAATAAATTCACTTGTAAAAATAACTTTTGCACTTCTCCAATAAAAGGCGACGATAAGAAATTTAGCCAATGGTATTACAATACAATGATGAGTCACTTAAATGATAGCAAAACAAAAAGTGGTGGAATTGTTCTTAATTATAATGAGATACCAAGCCCAAACAGCCGTATTTATGAAAATGGATTAGTGCCTCCTGAGGTAATGATTTCGGCTTTTTTAAAAATGTTTAATTTGGTTTCTAAACTCAATCCACATAAGCAATTCAGAAATAGGACTTCCAATGAACCTAAAAATACTTCGTCAACAATCAACGAACTTAATCAATCAATTTTATCTATTGAAAAAAATGAAAGGGTAAATCCGTTTCCCGATATTTTCTCTTCCATTGAATCGTATGATTTCTTTTGTGAGTTAGAAAGGGTAGTTGTAATAAGTACAGAATACGTAGCAGGCTATTCCTTCATCTTTCATAAAATGAAAGATGAGAAATTAAAATACCCAATTAAAAAAAATGTCAGTCAAATTGATTTCTGTGAATTTCTAAAAGAACAAAGAGGTCAAGAAGAAATCTATCCTCCCAAATTACCTAAACGCAACCCTATACGGAAACAAGAAATTTATCGAAAATGTCTTGAAAATTATTTGATGTCTATACAAGGTTGAGTTTAATCAATAAAAAAGGAGGCTATGTCAATAATGACTCCAATATACTTCAATAACGACCCCAATTAGGTTCGCTATTAACTCTTTAAGTACTAATATCTATCAAGAAATTTGGAGCATAAAACATAGTTATGCTCAACGAAAGTACATTATTTCACAATATTTCCCCCGATGATTTCTTGTCCAAATTGAAAGAAATCATTGCTGAAACTGTTTCTAACATCTCTCCACCAATTCAAGTCGAGAAACAGGATGAATTACTGACAACTGAGGAAACAGCACTTTACTTTAAAAAAAGCACCGATACGATTGCGAATTGGACTGCTCAAGGCTATCTCCAAAAATACGGAATCGGTCATGCTGTCTATTATAAGCGTCACGAAATAGAAAATGCTATAGTTCCAATAAAGTGCAAAAGGTGATGTATAAAACTCCACCATACTTGAAAAAGGGAGAACAGGACTTAATGTTAATAATGAAAGAAATAAATGAGAATTTATATAATCTTTCTACGAATGTCCTTTATCAAAAATGGCTTCCGAAAAAAGCATTAATGCAATTTCTTGATTATGGAGAAACGCAAATGCGTGTTATTGAAAAACAACATAAACTTCAAGTTTCAAAAATCAAAGCAAGAACTTTCTACTCTGTTGAGTCCGTTTTAAACCTTCTTGAATTACATAAAATCAAATAAAATGAAGCCTTACTTTCTTTATAAATATGTTAACCTAATGGGTGAGTCAGATAATAGCGATAACTACGGACAGACTCCACAACGTGCTAAATCACTAAAGTATTTCGTAAACAGATTTACAGGGGAAATGGTTTTAGTGACAGATTTGCAACAACGCAAAAATAAACGGAATCTTCATTTGGATAATTTTATAACAACTTATGACAATCTTCAAAAAGAGGGGTTGGTTTCAATTCTTGGAATAGTAGTCAATGTTTCTGAATATAACACAATTTCAAAGTTTCTAGATTCAATGAGGAAAAAACTAAAAAGAAAAAATATTGATACCTTGGGATATGTATGGGTGAGAGATTCAGGAGATAGAAAAGCCATACCTCATTTTCATATAATGATTGCAACCTCAAAAATTTCTTCGGAAGATTTTAATAAATTATTTTCAAAAAAAAGACATTCCAAATATGAGGTTCAATTAAGTTATAATCCAAAAGGTTTAAAAGCTTATATCAAAGTAAAGGAACTGTTCGGAGGTAAGCGACAACGGGCATTTGGGAAATCAAAAGTGTTCAAAAAAGTTCATTAATGCGTATTTACACATTTTTAGATATAAGAAAAACATTTTGATTCTTATTGAGTTGATTTAATTTGTTTTTATACGATTAAATTCACTTATAAAACCTCAAATCTGAACGAATATGCACTCTTATGTCCATTTGTTCTTTAAATAAATAATTAGAAAATACTTTCGCTTCATTATTAAAACAATTATCATGAAGCGAAACGATTTATTGACTGGAGAAATTTTTATTGCGAAGCGGATTAATCACAAATTTGCTAAGCCATCAAATAGGGTAAAATATCACAACCGAAAAGCAACAAAACTGCGTCACAGTATTCAGCACATTAATAAGCCATTACTACAAAATCTTAAAATTCTCAATTCAATAATGGCTGATACAATTAAAACGAAATTGCATAGGCAATGGCTTTTGGGTAAAGGCTTCAATTTTGGGGTAATGACCCACTATATTGAATTTGGTGAAGAACAAAGGAAGTGCATATATGATTTTTGCATCACGACTCACAAGGATGACTCTGATTATATCATCATCACGCGAATAAAAAAGGAATCAAATGATTGATATTACCACAATCCAAACTTTCAGAGTTCCACCATCTATTCATGTGCTTCAAGAGGCTAATACTGCCTTGAAAATCGCAAATGAAACGCTATACTATAGAAATGAAAAAATGCAAAAACTGTTAATCGTTTCAGTTATAGTTATCCCACTATTAAGTTTTATACTTTATAAAAATTATCAATCTAAAAACACTAAAAAATGAATTGTGCTATATTATCCTATGCTTCTGAAAAATATCATTCAAATCGAATGATTATTGATGCTGGAAAGAAACGTAACCATAATGTATTTGTGCTTAATCCTGATAACATCGTTATGTACCTTTCAGATAAGGAAGGTCACAACAGAATCTACACAAATGAAAATGGTATTTTAGAACGATTACCAAAAATAGATTGCATAATACCTCGACTTACTGATGTTTCAAAGAGTGCAACCATCGTAGATTTTTTCACGAATAACATAGGAGTGTATTCAACACAGAGCGCAGTTTCAATTAAGATGTGCGCAAGCAAATGGTCAACTTTAATGAAATCAAGTGAGGCAGGAATACGAGTTCCAAAAACTATTTTTTGTACCAAGTTCAATAGTTTTAACGTGGATTCCTTCATAGATTCTTTGCAGTTACCGATTGTTTTAAAATTAAACAAAGGATCACAGGGTGTAGGGACAATGCTGTTTTCAGATAGAAACGCATTGAAGACAACGGCTGAAACTTTCAGTAAGCAAGGTACACCATTTATTCTTCAAGAAATGATTAAAATAAATGGAAAACAAGCTGATTACCGCACTATAACTATTGGAAATGAGTGTGTGGCAACAATGAAAAAGACAGTTAACAGTAGTAACGAATTTCGAACGAATTTGGCACGAAAAGGTACGGCTGAACCTTACCAATTAAGTGAAAAGGAAAGATTATTTTGTTTGAAAATTGCGAAAGCAATGGGTGCTGATACCTGCGGAATAGATTGGATGATTCAAGATGGAGAACCAGTACTTTTAGAGGTGAACAGCAACTATGGCACCAAGATCATAGATGTTGTTGGGAACAATTTTTTTGATGATTTATTTTTCTTTATTGAAATTGCTGTTGTTGATTTCAATGAAAATAGGAAGAAGGAAATAATGGAAAGAAAAGAAAACAGTATTCTCTATGACCTAATTGAAAATTTGAAAGTTGAATTAAATAAAAAGACAAATCTGATTAAAGATATGTTGGAAAATGAGAAAATGAATAAGTTATTTGATTCCATAAAAGGGAAAGAATTGAATTATTTGGATTCTGAAAAAAAAGAAAAAGAAATAAAAATAAAGAAGCCACAGGACATTATTGAAATGATGACCGATATGCTTGAAATTGAAAAGTAAAATCATGAAAGCAAAATTTTCATCAACACCCAAAATATTTTCTTCGGTTGAAGCCAAACATTTTTTGGCAATCATTCTATTAGTGACTATTGCAATCGCAAGTACGAATTTAATTTTATCCAAGAGAAAAATTGAAAATGATTAAAAAAAGACTATAGTTTAACTGAATATAAATTTCCAATTCTGTTTATTCAGTTTGAAAGGGAGTTTGTCGGAAAATAGGATACTAACCTAAAAATATACAGTATGAGAGTGAAATATGTACGAATTAGTTCTGAACTAACACAAAACGAATCACGCCAACTTGAAAAAGGAATTATTGCTTTTGTTGACAAATGTTCAGGGGCAGTTCCTTTCATGGAACGACCCCAAGCAAAAAAGCTTTTGGAATATTTAAAAGCTAACCCAAATTGTGAAACTGAAATCTTAGCAGTTGATCGAATAGGTCGTTCAACTTTGGATATTTTGCAAACGATACAATTCTTTAAATCGAATGGATATGTTCTAAAAATTAAAAATCTTGGAATGGACAATTCAAGTCCATTTTTCGATTTAATGATAAGCCTTCTTGGAACACTTGCGGAACACGAGCGACAAGTGATTAAAGAAAGGTGTCGTGGAGGGATTGAAGTTGCTAAAGCCAAAGGAATTTACGTTGGACGAAAGAAAGGAACTACAGATGACCGTAATCGAACTTTGAAGAAACATCAAGATATTGTTACGTGTCTCAATTCAAAGATGAAAGTTGCTGACATATGCAGATTAACGGGAAAATATCGCAGTACGGTTCAAAAGGTAAAAGGAATGATTTAAACTCAAAATATTGGAAATTTAAAAGTATAAAAAAACCCGCCTTTAGGCAGGTTCTAAGTTTTTCTAATCCAAGTGCAGATTAATATAGTTGCATTTTTGAGCATCCATCTTCTGTAATAGTTACAGTTCCTGACCATGTATCAGTGCCATCGCTTGCTGTATAATTGTAAGTTCCAGTTTCTAAATGATTAAAAACGGCACAACCCGATGTTCCACAACTTGGAGATGAATCATATTCGTCAGTAATGTTTGATGTTACGCCTTCTATATTAACAACAGTGATGCCATACCCACTGCCTGTTTGTTGCCAAAATGTTGCATCTCCATATTTTGTTTTGTTGCACGAAGACAGAAGAACTACTGTCAAAATGGAAGCGAATAAAAGAATTTTTCTCATCTTTTTAATAAATTAAAATTATCCTTACTCTATAGGCTTTTCAGGTAACGCCATTTTAATAATTATTTTTTCTTCATTTCAAAGTTTACCTCATTTTCGGGATTAATATAAGCCCCCGTTGGCATATCGACTAAAATAAAACCCCACATAAATGATAACATATTTACCCAAGCTGTTGGTTCTACTTTTGCGTTCTCTTTAACATTGTATGTTTCATCTAAAAATCCTTCTCCTTTAACAACTAAATATGGAGTTTTTTTCTTGATGGTCACAACACAAGGAGTAACACCAAGTTCTGTTGGCTGTTTGTCCTTATTTAAAGAATACACCTTTAAATTTGGTGGATTAGAGGTTACTTTAATATCAGCTTTTGTGCCCGAGAATATTGTTGCACAGCTTGTTGCAGTATAAAGCAACAGTGCAAAAGTGGAAAAAGTTAAAAAGTGTTTTTTCATTTGATAGATTATTTGTTTCCCTACTCGTATCGCTTTTCAGTTACGCGTCGTTTTTTGTGGTTTTGAAGATTTGATATTATTTCCAAAAATAATAATTCATTTCAAATACGGCATATAAGTCGTATTATTTTTTTTAATAATGCGACACATTTGAGGGTGAAGAAAAAATTCGAAAAAGAGTTGGTGGGAATAGGACAAAAAATCCGAGAGATTAGGTTGTCTAAAAAGCTAACGCAAAGCGGTTTGGCTTCTTCATGCGATGTTGATATCAGAACAATTCAGCGTATTGAAAAAGGTACTTTAAATATGAGTATAAAAATTCTATTTCTTATTTCAGAATCGTTAGATGTGCATCCAAGTGAATTAATTGGGCTTGTTAACTTTGATGCAGAAAAGACTGACTGTTAGGTTTGGATTCTTTTTTAAAGTACCTTGATTGATTTTAATGTGTTAAATTGAAATCCATCCGAGATTCTATCAGATTTAAATTTGCTTGGAGAATGTCAATTGAAGTTATTAAAGTAATGGCAGTTTCTACTTCATAGAATAAATTATGTATGTCTTTTACCATAATTCCATCTTCTAAAAAATCGCTATAATCTTTATCAAGATGAGCGTAAAATTTATCCCTTATATCACATATCTTATTTATCTGAGATTGAAGACTTTTAATACTTTTAATTGCTTCAATTAATGCAATATTATTTTTAGGATTAGTAGAAATCTTTTTTTCTAAAATAAGAAATATGCTATCCTTGTTTCTTTTGCTTTCCTTAAGTACTTTGTAAAATTCAATATGAAAATCTTTTAATGCTAAGTATCTCAGGTGAAACAATAATGGATTATTATCTACTTTTTTCTTCGTATCGGTATTAGTTTGATAGAGATCATTGTCAATACCTGATAGATAACACCAAGCCTCCCAACTTTTTCGAGCGTTACAATGATTTTTTATTAATCTTTCAATAGAATTATCCATTAATTACAACTCTGATTTCAGAAATTGTTGTATTCAGCACTAAACTATATTCCTTTTCCGTGAGAAATTGCTTAGCAACCTTCAGCCGAATTGCATTTACTTTCAAGAATTTTAATTTCAAATTTGCAGATGGTTTTCTGTGTACTAAATTATTTTCCATATTATTTGACTAAATTTTATTTTAATGTACTAAAATTCCTTTTTTCTTAATTCAACAATTGTGTGAACTAACTCATCGTAATATTGCTGAAAAAACTCACTTCTTTCTTTAATATTGATTTCTTCCATCGCATTTCGAATAGCTAATAAATTATTTAAGGTAATTGTGCTATTCATCCACCCTGTCGAATTAGATTGATTTGATGATTCTTCATTAACAACCTGCTCCAACATTACTTCAAGAATTGTTTTACCTTGCTGTTTTGCTTTCAACTCAGCTTTTTGAAAGTCCGATAATTCTTCTTCTGACATCTTTTTCTTCTTTAGTTCAAATATTAATAAATTGATTAAAACTCAACACATTTATCAATCTCTTTCATCAATCTATCCGTTTCGCTCAAAGCCACAATAATCTTCAAATAATGTCTTATGTCATCAATTTGAAGTTCTCTATCCTTACGGTCTTTGAGCCACTTTTGAGCAGGCTGATAACCTCCAATATAGAAATTCCAAGCGACTTCGGGAACGCCTTCAAAATACTGCGTTTCATTAATGAAAACATTTCCGTTGTCGTATTTCACTTTACCCACGATGTTCGTGCCTGTAATTGGGTATTTTGCAATGGGCTTCTCTACCACAGTACTTTCTAAAAGGTGTATTTGTCTTATTTTACCACCTAATTTCGCCAATTTCCAAAATGAATCTTGATCTTGTGGGTATGGAACTCTTGGAAAATCAGTTTTTAAAAACTCTTTATATTTTTCTCTGTAAGTTGGCGAATGTAAAACAGCGTAGATGTAATCTATTATGTCGACAGGTGAGAAAGTGCCTTTTTTGTTTTCTTTTTCAGATGTAAAAGTCAAACAAATTTTCGATGCAATTTGCTGAACAATTTCAGTATTTAAATTTGGTTGTCTTTCCGATGTTTGTTCTATAGTTTGTTGACCTGAATTATCGGGGTATAAATAAAGTGGAAAAAGATTTACGCCACCACGTCTAAAAACATTCGCGTCAACTGTATTTTTTGATATGGTTATTAAACACCATTGAATATTACCCACTGCCAATCCTTGACGTCCAATTCCTAATAAAAGATTATCTTTATTTAGGACATTTTGAATTAACTCTTTGCGTGGATAATCCATCATAACATAACTGAAATAGCAAGGTCTATCATCAAAAGGTCTATAACCGCATTTAACTGCCTTCATTTCCCAATCAATATCAGTTTGGATTTCATTTCTTGCTTTTTCAAGCTTCCAATCCCTATTGTCCGATATTGCATATTTTTTGTATAAGTCTTCGTTGGTATTTTCCTTATTGATAAGGTCTAATGCTCTTGATTTTATGTTTTTCATTTCAAAATCAATTGCAAAGCTGTCCCTATGAGTTTGAAAACCCATTACATTAATCTTGAAAAGATTTATCGGATTTATACCTTCATTATATTTTAAAAGCATTGTTTCATCAATCCTTTTAAATAAAAAGCTGTTTTTGAAAGGTGTAAAAGAGCTATATTTAATTGACATTAAAGAGTTTTCAGAAAGGAAATCATATTTAAAATCGCGCTTACCAAATAGGTCAAAATGACATACTTCCCCAAGTTCACTTGGCTTTTTTTTGCCCGTTTTTACAAAAATATTAATTGAAACGCCTTGTTCAATGTCAAATACATTTACATCTGCAGAACCATCGGGAGCAGTTTCTTTTTTCTTTGCATTTCCATGTAAATCAATTGTATAAATTTTGTCATATGTTTTTAATAAATGCCAACGCATACCTCGAAAAGTTGGATTGTCTAAGAAGCCGTGGGGATTGATAAAAGCCAATATACCTTGACCATTCTTTTCAATATAATGTTGTCCGTAACGCAAAAACTTCACATAATCGTCATTAATAAATTTTGAATTTTGTTCTTGCAGTTTTTGAATACCACCTGGTTCCTTTTTATAATCTTCCATCAACTTCATTATCCATTCGCCTTTATTAGAACTCTCACCGCTGTATGGTGGATTACCAATAATACACATCACAGGAGTATCTCTTTTCACTTCATTTGCTTGGTCTGCTTCATCAGAAAGCAAATTTCCCCATAAAGTACCCGAATCGGGGTGAGGCTCTTCTAATGAATTAGTCAAGAAAACTCTTAAACGTTGGTCTTTGGTAGGAACATAACCTGTATCTGTTAGTAACATATCCAATTTCAGATGTGCCATTGCATAAGAAGCCATAAGCAACTCAAACCCATTCATTCTTGGTATTAGGTCTTCTTCGACATATTTGCTCCATATACCACCTAAACCTTCATATTTTTTATAAATATGTTTGATTGCTTCTGCAAGAAAAGTTCCTGTTCCTGTGGCAGGGTCTAAAATCTGAACTTGATGAACCTCCTTGTCTATTTTCTTACCTTGATAGTCAACCTTAATTTTTCTTTTGCTTGAATCGGCAAGTCCTTCTTTAATACCAAATTCATTTTTCAAGACATCATCAACTGCACGGACAATGAAGTTAACAACAGGTTGTGGCGTGTACCATACTCCTCTCGCTTTTCTTAACGCAGGATTGTACGCACCTAAAAAAGTTTCGTAAAAATGCACAACAGGGTCTTCTTGTTTAGTCGATTTTCCGAAATTCTTCATAATTGAAGCCACATCCGAAGCAAGAAAAACTCGAACTAATTCATCAACGATCCATACTAATCGAATGTCTAAATCTTCATCTGCAATATCCTTAAATAATTTTCTCAAAAAAGGGTTGCTTTTTGGAATCAATTTAACTGCTTCATCCCTTGAAAAAGTAGGTAGTGTTGGGTCGTGGTAACGAGCCGCAAACATTCCATAAGCAATCGTTTGCGAATACAAATCAGAAAATGATTTGTTATTAATATCGGAAATCAACATTTTTTGAAATGACAACATTTGTCTTTTCAGATTTGTCAAGTTTCCATTTTCATCATCCTCATTCAATGCTCTTTCAATAACATCAGCCATTAAACGAGCCTTACCTGCCATCATTTCAGCCAATCGTGTAGGAGATTTGATGGATTGTATAATTGCCTCTGTAAAGTTCTTAAACAGTTCCTTGAAATGCTCAAAATTTTCAGTTAAAGGTATAATTGAACCATTTATAATTTTACCAATGGAGATTTTCGTTGTGAATACCCCATCTCTATAGAATAGGAACTCGATGTAGTCAGTTATGATTAAATTAGGTAAGCCTGATTTATAGCGGTCAAATTGTTCTTGATTCCCTGTTTTCTTTTTCCCTTCAAGGTCTTTATCGCCTATGTCCTTGGCTTCAATATATCCAACAGCTATTTCACCTTTCGAAATGATGTAATCAGGCGCACCACATGCTTGTCGTTTAGGTTCGTTAGTTGCTCTGATCTCAGGTACTAATGCTTCTAATAGGTTTCCTAAATCACCACGAAAGGTATGTTCGGTTGCGTTACCTTGTTTGTATCGTTGGTTTATTGTGCTGATGTATTGCTCTATTGTCATAAATTAATTCGTAAAGGCTAAAGATAAGAAAGAGTATTAGAAATTTAGTTTATGTTATTGCAACGTTCGGTAATTTAATAAAACATAATGCAATTAGTACAGTGGATTTTTAAAGATTGGATTGCATGTTTTGTTTCCATTGCATTGCAAATAGCCTTGCATTGTCATCTTTGTCTAACTGCTTATTTATATAAATGAGAAATGTCGATTCTCTCGTGTGTCCTGTTATACCCATCAATACAGGTGTTGCAATTTTTTTATAGTAATTAGTGGCAAATGACCTTCTAAATGAGTGGGTTGTAATTAATTCCCATTTTTGATATATTCCTTTAACCTTTCGTTTAATCTTGACCACACCGACTTTACTGACTTTAATAATTCCTCCTTCTGTTAATGTGTCAATACCTGCTATTTTGCAAACTATTTTTACATAATCATTCAATTTTTGAAGAGATACTCTATAAGGTCTGTGATTCATTATTATGTCAGATATACTTTCTAACATTATCGGAACAGTGACCCATATTTTTTGTTTTTCTTGCCATACATCAATAAGAAAATAATCATCTTCTTGCCTCCAATTTTGAACTGAAAAGTCCAATAAGTCCTTACCCCTCTGACCAAAAGTACACCCAATCAAAATCCACTTTTTTATATTTTCAAGTGATTCACTTGGCATTGGAGTATCTGCTATTTTCTGTTGCTCTGCAAAGGAAAGTGTTACGATGTTTCTATCTTCATTCGATTCAGAAAAACTCTGAATATTTTTGGCATACGGGTGAACAGCAATATCTAATCGTTCAGCATCAGTGCAGACTGCTTTGAGGTTATCAATTTGTTTACCTGCATAATTCATTGATAATCCCTCTGTATCTAACAACCAACTCGTGAAATCACTAACGAATTGACTACTGATTTCAGTTAATCTTATAGTTCTCCCTATTTTTAACTGATACTGCGCAATTTTATTTAAAAAGGTTTTATATCCTTTAATCCTGCTTTCTGATAAACCCAAACCTTTTTTTCCTTTAACCTTTCGAGTATGTGCATTATCAATAATATAGTTAATATGATTTATAAGTACTTCGCTGTCCTTTTTATCAACTCGATTAAAGCACTCTCTGATTTTTCTTTCAAGCCAAAACTTGTCAATTAATTCGCCTTTAGAATTTGCTGTGTTTAGAGAATCGTGTATGAATGACTCCAACAATTTCAAATCAGAGTGCATATTTTTATTGATTGGATTGTTTTGTTTTGGAAAACCCAATTTCAATTGCCAATTTTGTGGCTCAATAGAAAATCCCGATTTCACTTCAAACATATTTCCTCGTCCGTTTGAAAGGTAAACATAGATTGTATTTTGTTCCTTTTTTGAATTACTTTTAAGCCGAAATTTAACAGTTGCCATCTTTGAAATTATTTAATTCAAAAGTAAGGGAAGTTTTCATTTCATCAAAATTTATTTCCAAACATTTTCCAAACATTTGTTCATATTCAATCAATTTAATTCGGACGAATCGACTTTTAAAGTTTTTTAAAAACATAAATAAACTATGTATATAAAGGGTTTAATGGACTTTTTACCCGAAACAATCCGAAACAATCCGAAAAGGTTCAAGTCCCGCCTCGAGTACAAAACCCTGACTTCAACGTCAGGGTTTTTTGTTTTTGAAAACCTTGTGAATGGGCTTCCACCTTTCACGAGAAAGTTAAATCCCAGATGACTTCGGT
>JAHEHJ010000173.1 GCA_024644655.1 Flavobacterium sp. | reverse complement strand
ATCATATGGGTTTAGTAACTGCTAAAGAAGTTGCGAAAGCAATAAATACGGATAAATACGGATTCCTAGGTACATTTTCGGGCTGGGTACTGATGAAAGTACTTAAGATTTCTGAATTAAACAACGTCTATGACAGAAACAAACATTTAAGTGAAGTCGCTTTTTTGAATGGAGTACTAGACGATTTACAAATCAAATTTGAAATTCCAAAAGAGGATTTAAAACGCCTTCCAAAAGACGGCGCCTATATTACCATTTCAAACCACCCACTGGGTGGAATTGATGGAGTACTATTATTGAAATTAATGCTCGAGAGAGAGCCTAATTTCAAGATTATTGCCAACTTTCTTTTGCACCGCATTGAACCTTTAAAAAAGTACATTATGCCGGTTAATCCTTTTGAAAATCATAAGGATGCTAAGTCAAGCGTAGTGGGAATCAAAGAGACTTTACGTCATTTAAGCGATGGAAAGCCATTAGGAATGTTTCCTGCTGGAGAAGTTTCGACTTATAAAGACGGAAAATTAATGGTAGATAAACCCTGGGAAGAAGGGGCTATTAAAGTAATCCGAAAAGCACAGGTTCCTGTGGTACCTATTTATTTTCACGCCAAAAACAGTGGTTTGTTTTATTTACTTTCTAAAATTAGCGGCACCTTACGTACTGCCAAATTGCCTTCGGAGGTATTCAGTCAAAAAAACCGTGTGATTAAAGTCCGTATTGGAAAACCTATTTCGGTTGCCGAACAAAACGAATACGAATCATTAGACGAATACTCTGAATTCTTGAGAAAGAAAACCTATATGTTAGCCAATCCTTTCGAGAAAAAAAATAAATTCTTGAAAAAAGCCAGCCTTAAAACGTCAGAGAAAAAACCAAAGGAAATTGTAACCCCTGCTAGTACTGAAAAAATGATAGCTGAAGTAGACGCCTTAAGAGCCGCTGACGCACGTTTGTTACAAAGTAAAAATTACGAAGTGTTCTTTACCAAAGCAGATAAAATTCCAAACATCCTTCACGAATTGGGTCGTTTGAGAGAAATTACCTTTAGAGAAGTAGGCGAAGGGACGAATGAATCTATCGATTTAGACGATTACGATCAATATTATCACCATCTTTTTCTATGGGATGATGATGCTAAGAAATTAGCAGGTGCTTACCGTATGGGATTGGGCGCCGAGATTTATCCGAAATACGGAATTAATGGATTTTACCTGAATAGTCTGTTTCGCTTTGAACCCGAATTGCATGAAATGATGCATCAATCTATCGAAATGGGTAGGGCTTTTATCATTAAAGAATACCAACAAAGACCGATGCCTCTCTTCTTGTTATGGCGCGGTATCATTCACACTACCTTGCATTATCCAGAACATAAATTCTTGTTAGGAGGGGTAAGTATTAGTAACCAATTCTCTGATTTTTCGAAATCTTTGATGATTGAATTTATGAAATCGCATTATTACGACCCATATATTGCGCAGTACATTCACCCTAAAAAGGAATACAAAGTAAAACTGAAAGATGCCGACAAAGATTTTGTATTCAACGAGACGGAAGCCGATCTGAACAAGTTCGATAAAGTTATTGATGAACTAGAACCTGGAAGTTTGCGTTTGCCTGTTTTAATTAAAAAATACATCAAACAAAATGCGCGTTTGGTAGCTTTTAATGTGGACCCTTTGTTTAACAACGCCATTGACGGATTAATTTACCTTAGAATTTCAGATATTCCTGAAAGCACTATGAAACCTGTTATTGAAGAATACCAAGCAGAATTAGAACGAAAATCCAACGAGAAAGAAGAGTAATAAAAAATCCCGATAGTAATCGGGATTTTTGTTTTTTTATTAAAACCAGTGCTTTTGTCCTACTTGATAGGTTTGATAAAACTCTTCGTCTGATTTAGTCAAATAAATAATTCCTTCTATCAGACCAAATAAAGAAGTTAGCAATCCGCAACTGCAAATACTTAATATTAGCCAAATTATACCTGTTCCTGTGTATCCCAAATAAAACTTATGCACACCAAGCGATCCTAATAAAAGAGCAAAAATACCACAAGCTATTTTTTTATTATTTTGAAATTGAGGTTGAGGAGTATTCCAAGCTTCTTGTTTTCCCGTTTCCATACAATGTGATTTAGAATCATAAATATAGTCCTTTTATTTTATCAACGATAACTTGTGCCAAACGTTCGTGACTTTCAAAGGTCCAACCCGCGATATGAGGAGTCAGGATAACATTTTTAGCATTCAGCAAATACTGAAAAGCTTCGGGTGTGCTCTTATCTTGGAACAAAGTTTCAAACGATAATTTTTCATATTCCAAAACATCCAATCCAGCCCCTAATACCTTACCTGATTGTAAAGCTGTAACCAGATCAGCTGTGACAATATTTTTTCCGCGCGACGTATTGATAATCCAAAGTGGTTTTGCAAATCCATTAATAAATGCTGCATCGACCATTTTATCGGTTTCGGGAGTCCAAGGAATATGTAAACTCACCACTTCCACTTTTTCTTGAAATT
>JAHEHJ010000167.1 GCA_024644655.1 Flavobacterium sp. | reverse complement strand
TGGTACGCCCCATCAACGATTGGAGAAATTACTTTGGCTGCCATCGATTCTAATTCTTGAGCAGTCATCAAACCCGTTGTATCTTGCGACCCAACAATATTTACTTCTACACGAACATCTGAACCTGCGTGCAATATTTTTCCTGGAGTTGTTCCAACAGCATTTTTATTGAATATTTTTTCAACCGCTGTAAGTCCTTGCCCTGCATGTGAAACTTCTTTTGAAGGAGCAAAAACCGTTGGAATATCAATTCCTAATACCTTACAAGCAAATGTTTGGATTTTTTTACCAAACACAATAGCATAAGAACCACCTGCTTTGATAAATTCCATTTTTTGTGGTGTGAATGATCTTGAAATATCAATCAATTCTTGATCACCGTTGTATAGTTTTTTGGTTTTAGTATTGATCGTCAAAACTGTTCCTGTTGCAACAGAATAAGTTTGTTCTAAAATAGGATCTCCATTTTCATCACGAACAAGAGTACCATTTCCATCTACTTTTTTAACCCAGTTTTTTAAATCAATTCCAATACCACCCGTTACATCAACTGTAGTAAGGAAAATTGGAGAAATTCCATTAGTTCCACCAACAATTGGTGCAATATTTACAAACGGAATATAAGGACTTGCTTGTTTACCAGTCCAAAGTGCTACGTTGTTTACTCCTGACATTCTAGAAGAACCAACACCCATAGTCCCTTTTTCAGCAATTAACATCACGCTTTTATCTGGATGTTGTGTTTGAAGGGCTTTAATTTCTTCTTGAGCTTGAGGCGTAATCATACATTTACCATGTAATTCACGGTCTGAACGCGAGTGCGCTTGATTTCCTGGAGATAACAAATCTGTAGAGATATCACCTTCACCAGCAATGAATGTAACGACTTTAATTTCTTCTGCTATTTCTGGTAATTTTGTAAAAAACTCCGCTTTAGCATAGCTTTCTAAAATTTCTTTAGCCATTGGATTCCCATTAGCATAGGCCTCTTTCAAACGTGCTGTATCCGCATCATAAAGATATACCTGAGTTTTAAGAACATCTGAAGCTTGTTTTGCAATTGCCAAATCATTCGCTAAAGCCAAATCAAGTAAAACTTCAATTGAAGTTCCTCCTTTCATATGAGACAACAATTCTAAAGCAAAAGCTGGTGTAATTTCATTCACTATCTCTTTTCCAAGAATAATATCTTTTAAGAAATAGGCTTTTTTACCTGCCGCACTTGTAGTTCCCGGCAATGTATTATAAATAAAAAACGAAAGACATTCGTTTCTATTTGAGTTGTTAGTATCTTTGATTTGCGCTATAATCTCACTTAGTAATTCAGCACTATCAATTGGTTTTGGATGCAATCCTTGACCTTTTCTTTCTTCAATTTCTTTAATGTATTCGTTATAAAGATTCATTGCATTATCAATAGCCATAGTATATTTGGGTATTTTTGTTTTTATGTCCAGCAAATTTAGAAATTAAAGCCGAGATTTAAAAATAATTTAATAAATCTAGTTCTATTGCCGATTATTATTATAAAATAATAAATCAGATTTAATTTTATTGCCAAAACAATAATTTAACCCAATAGATATTAAACAATTAACAAAATAACTGTTCATTTATCAAATCAAAAAAAGTATTCTTCTAAAAGGAATTGAAACAATATCAATTTGAACAAACTATCACAATTAGAGTAGCTTATTGATAATCATTTCTTCTGTAATACCTTCGGCATCCGCTTTGTAGTTTTTAATGATTCGATGACGTAGGATTCCAATAGCAACCGCTTTGACATCTTCAATATCTGGAGAGAATTTTCCGTTAAAAGCAGCGTGGGCTTTGGCTGCTAAAATTAAATTTTGCGAAGCTCTTGGACCCGCTCCCCAATCCAAATAGTTTTTCACAAAATCGTTTGACAACACACTGTCTGGACGGGTCTTTCCTACCAAAGCAACTGCATATTCAATCACATTATCCGCCACTGGAATACGGCGAATTAAGTCCTGGAAATCGATAATTTCTTGAGCCGAAAATAGTGGATCAACGACACTTTTTAGATCCGAAGTGGTTTGTTTGACTACCTGAACTTCTTCTTCAAAAGTGGGGTATTCTAATTTAATAGCAAACATGAATCGGTCCAATTGCGCCTCTGGCAAAGGATAGGTTCCCTCTTGTTCAATTGGGTTTTGAGTAGCCAAAACAAAATAAGGCAAGCTCAACTGATATTGATGTCCCGCAATAGTAACCGAACGCTCTTGCATGGCTTCTAACAAAGCGGCTTGCGTCTTTGGAGGCGTTCTATTGATTTCATCTGCTAAAACTATATTAGAAAAAACAGGGCCTTTAATAAATTTGAATTGTCTGTTTTCATCCAAAATTTCACTTCCTAAAATATCCGAAGGCATTAAATCTGGTGTGAACTGAATGCGTTTAAAATCCAACCCTAAGGCTTGTGCCAAAGTATTTACCATTAACGTTTTAGCCAATCCTGGAACCCCTACCAATAAAGCGTGTCCGCCAGAGAAAATAGCCAACACAATTTGGTCAATCACAGCGTCTTGACC
>JAHEHJ010000011.1 GCA_024644655.1 Flavobacterium sp. | reverse complement strand
TTAAAAATAGTAATGAATTACATAAATAATAGAATTGATTGGAACACTAAGAAACAAAACCAAATAGAATAAAAATTAATATTAACAACCTCTGAAACAAATTCAGATACACTAACAAAAAAAATATGAAGAGAATAATTACTATTGTACTATTATGTTTAACACTACAAATGTCGGCGCAATGTTGGCAAAGTATTAGCGCAGGAAGAGATCATTCTTTAGCTATAAAAAGTGATGGAACACTTTGGGCTTGGGGCGCAAATAGTTTTGGTCAATTAGGAGATAATACTGTGGTATCACAAAATGCACCGATACAAATTGGTACAGCAACCAATTGGGTAAAAATATGTGCTGGTTTTAATCATTCTACAGCCATAAAATCAGATGGTACACTTTGGTCTTGGGGTTACAATTCTTACGGACAGGTTGGAATTGGAACAAATACTGCTGTATTAGTACCAACCCAAATAGGAACTGATACCAATTGGCAAAGTATTAGTATTGGTGTAGGTCATAGTTTGGCACTCAAAACCAACGGGACGTTATGGACATGGGGACGTAACAATAATGGACAGTTAGCAGACAACACTTTAGTAGATAAAAACACACCTATTCAAGTAGGTACAGATACCAATTGGCAAAGTATGTCGGCTGGTGGTGAATACACATTGGCCATTAAATCAAACGGTACACTTTGGGGTTGGGGATATAATACAGGACAATTGGGTAATGGAACATCCGTTGAACAACATACTCCAATTCAAATCGGTACAGATACCAATTGGCAAAGTGTAGATGCTGGTTATTTTCATGTGGCTGCCATAAAAACGAATGGAACACTTTGGACATGGGGAGCTAACACTAATGGTCAGCTTGGTGATGGAACACTAGTTCGTAAATATGTACCCACACAAATAGGAACAGCAACTAACTGGTTAAGTGTTTCTGCAGGATATAGTTTTACTTATGCTACTCAAACAGACTATTCACTTTGGAGTTGGGGAATCAATGATAATGGAGAGTTAAGTAATGGAACAAGTGGGGCAACAAATACTGTAGTACCTACACGTGTAGGTCTAACTTCAGATACTTACTCTGTTTCTGCTGGGTTTTATCATGTACTTGAAAAAAACAGTGATGGTTTTATGAGAGCTTGTGGACAAAACACCTCTGGTCAAATTGGGATTGGAACTAATGCTCAACAAAATACACTAACAACAATTCAATGTCCTGCTATGGCTACTGAAAACTTTGGTATTGCTACGGAATTAAAAATGTATCCTAATCCAATAAAAGACGTATTGAATCTTTCGTATGACCACGAAATTACTGCAGTGTCAATGTACAATCTTTATGGTCAAGTAGTACTAACTCAAGACATCAAAGCTACTGAAGGTTCAGTTGACACCTCTGCATTAGCTTCGGGAACATATATTGTTAAAGTGACTTCAAACCTTGACGTTAAAACTTTAAAAGTTATAAAAGAGTAATAAATAAAAAACTCAAAATAATAAATCCCAAATTCCAACTATATGGAGTTTGGGATTTTTCATTTCTAACAAAACCTTGATTTATGTAAGTGTGCCTTGTTATGGATGTGGGTTTGGGAACTATGTGATTAATGATATTAAAAAAAATAACAGATTGCATGAGGAGCCTTGACTGATGATTTTAATACTGTGAATCATATAACCTTTGCCAATAATTCCATAAATCGTTTTGGTGGAAAAGTACGCACCTTAGTACTTTCTAAAGTGAGCCCTTTATAGCTACTTCAAGTTGTAAGCAATACTCGTTTTGGAAGTGTATTATGAAAAAATGGAAACCGATTATATGGGGAATAGTGCTTATGCTGGTAGTATCTGCTTGTTCGGCAGGGTATGTTGAAAGTGAACCTTCTTATTCTGAAGGCCCAAGACCACAAAGTCCGAATGCCAGTTACATTTGGATCAATGGAAATTGGGAATGGGGAAACAACCACTACACCCATCGCAATGGCTATTGGGAAAAACCTAGAAAAGGGCGTACCTATACTCAAGGGCATTGGGAACATGGCAACAAAGGACATCATTGGAATAAAGGAAAATGGAACTAAAAACACGGGCATAGGTCAAGAGAAGAAAGGCTTTCACCAAGATTTATTTTTTGGTCCTAACCTAAAAACGTGTTGGGTTTTGTTGGTGATTTACGAAATAAGAAGTTGTAATCGTAAAAGCACCTAATTATAATTATTAATTCAGGGTTAAAGTTGGTTAGTATAGGGAATCTTAAGAGACTTTTGACTTTATACTTTCCAACTTTCAACTTTTTAGTAAACCCCATTAAACCTTTTACGTTTTTGAGAGTCTAATAGTCATACCACAAACGAACTACTATGGACTTTTGGATAGCACTTATACTACTAGTTTTACTTGCGATGGCGAACATACAAGCTATGGATTTTGGAATTATAAAAATTCAAAGACTAGGGACTTCGTTACCGCATAAGACTAGAATTAATAACCTATTGTACTACGCTACTGAAATCGAAGTACATGACAATAATACACTGCTTACTAGGCTTGTTGTACCAACACATAACTAGTTTTACGTCTATTTCATCTTACTAATTTACTAGGCGAAAGCCCCAAGAAGAACAGCTTCTTGGGGCTTTTTTTTACGAAAATTTTCGCCAGAACGTCCTGACCAAGCTTTGCGTTCGTCGGGACCGACGCGCACCTCCACCCTGATGGAGGCAAAAAGTCGTCCGTGTAATTTGGAGCGACGTGCCTTTGGGTTGAAAACAGCCTCTTTTTTGGCAATTTGTCCGTATCAATTTTTATAAAAAAATAGTTATCTTTGAGAGAAATGCGCTACTTAGTAAGACATACATTCAAGATAATTGCAAACATGAATAAAACCTTTTATATCATTATCGTACTATTTGTATGCAATGGAATAAGTGGTCAAAAATCTACTTTAAATCAAAAGCAATGGTATGATAATGGCCTAAAATATCTAAGAAAAGGTAAATTGGACATTGCAATATCTCAATTTAACTTATCCAATTCATTTGGAGAAAATTTAGATATAAGGCGTAAAAGCAGAGAAAAAATTGATTCATTGTTACCTATAGTCCACTCAAATAGTATCAAACAATGGAAAGGTAATTGGAAAATTAAAGAGTTAAATTACAATCCTTATCCAGGTACATTTTCTGAATATATTCGCTTTGATGATAATTTAATAGTTTTTTATCAAAAAGATTTAGAGGGTAAAGAGAAAATAATACGTTCGGAATCTATTCGGTTTCTCCCATACGATTCTTTGAAAACCGAGTTTAATGTTCATAAAATAGTTTTTAGAAATTCAGAAATTTGGAGTTTTTGGGTAGAGAAGAAAAAGTCACAAATGCGGCTGTATCCAAAACTAGAAAGAGATTCTTTAGGTATAAGTAAAATTTTACTCGATGAACGAGCGATAATCGGCAACAGAAAATTGCGAGAAAAAGAATTGAAAAAAGAAATTTATACTTTTTATGTACTTGCCAAATAAATGGAATCCGTTTTTCATGAACAGCTCTAAAGATTTAGTTTTAGTGGAGTAATTTCAGAATATATATTAACTTGCTCTATAAGGACTTTGTTCTCTTGATTTAGCTTAGACTTTCACATTCATTACACATTAGAAATACAGCACAACACATGAGTTCAAATCTATTTTTAATTTACTTTGGGATATTCATAGGATGTTTGAAAAGCACTCATCATACGATCCATACGAAAGCTAGTGATGAGAAATTCCCTCCTAAAGGTTGGAAAATAATTGGGTCTTGTGCAGCTGATTTTAATAAAGACAATTTTCTTGACAAAGCCTATGTCATTCAGGAAGAAAAGGAAACTAGTATAGGTGCCGATGATGAATGTATTGCTGGAGATCCCTATTACAGAAAAGAACTCATTATAAAATTTGGTTTGAGTACAGGAGGATATACTATAAATCATAAATCCACCGCTATATTTGGCACTTGTAATTGGGGAATTCAAGGCAGCGATCCCTTTGATGAAATTAGTACTAGAAAGAGCACATTAAAATTGTCTTTTTCAACAGGAGGAACGCTTCGTTCTCGTTTGTCTTATTATTTCAGATTCCAAGAAAACGATTGGTTTTTGATTGGATATGAAGAGGAAACCTACCAAGTCCCCTATTTAGATCAATATATAATGGAAATCAATTATTTAACTGGAAAGCAAATTAATTACGAGATTATAAAAGGGAAAAGGTCTAAGTCTGAAATTACAACTTTACAAAGAACAAAATTAAGTACCCTTGATGGAATAAATGCTCTGAAACACAAAGAAGAGGGAGAATAAGTTCAATTAGATATTCTATATCACAAGAAATTTATGGTAAAATTACTTCTCTTTTTAGCTTTACAACTGTGTTTTATAATAGTGTTGTGGCAGTATTCCAAATCGCGTGCGATTGTACGGTGGTCAAACCGGAGGATAGCTTTGTATTCGACCTTGTTTTTTTATGTGACCCTTTTAGTCGTGGTATACCTTAGGCATATACAATTGCGTCATCAACTCGATGCTTTTGACCTCAATAAGGATGGAATATTTACCGGTCGTGAAATTGGCGAGGCCCAAAAAGAAGCCCTCCAAAAAGTAAGTTCCGATAAACAGATAACTTTTGCACCGCTGATTGCTGTCGCGTATAGTGTTATTTATTTCCTTGTACTGAGCTTGGGATTTAAAGGAGTCCGAAAATAAAGGAGTCCGAATAAATGCTAGGGTATTTATTTTTATGGAATAATTGCAATTACAAACTCACTAGCTTATGTTTGTACTAATATCTGAACCTCTTTATAGAAATCCCAACTATGAAAAAAACAATCACTTTATTCCTGATGTTAGTAAGCATCCACCTTTTTGGACAATGTTGGAAAAGTATTTCAGGAGGTAATTCCTTTTCGGTTGGTGTGAAAACAGATGGTTCTTTATGGGCATGGGGGTATAATAATTTTGGGAATTTAGGTGATGGCACCAATACGAACAAAAATGTACCAATACAGATAGGCAGCGATACCAATTGGCAAAGTGTGGGTGGTGAAGGACAACATACCTTGGCCATAAAAACCGATGGCACTTTGTGGGCCTGGGGATTTAACATCTATGGTCAATTAGGAAATGGCACTAACACAGACAGCAATATTCCGATACAAGTGGGCACTGAAAACAATTGGGCGCAGATTGCAAAAGGAAGCGGATTGTTCAGTATCGTTTTAAAAACGGATGGTACGCTTTGGGGCTGGGGCCTCAATTCAAAGGGGGAATTAGGAGATGGAACCAATGTTGACAAAACAGTACCAACCAAAATAGGAGTAAGTACAAACTGGGTGCGTGTAGCAGCAGGTACAAGTCATACCTTGGCCATTAAATCGGATGGTACTTTATGGGCATGGGGTAATAATACTGATGGCCAGTTAGGTGATGGTACCAATATAAATAAAAACGTACCTACCCAAATAGGGACAGGAACAAATTGGCAAAATGTTGCCACAGGATCAGAACATACGATTGCAATCAAAACAGATGGCTCACTTTGGACCTGGGGGTATAACCCAGCTGGTCAATTGGGTGATGGCACATTAACAAGTAGAAATAGTCCGACCCATATAGGCACCGCTACGAATTGGCGTGATATTATAGGTGGATATCGTCACAGTGTGGGTCTAAAAACTGATGGAACATTATGGGCTTGGGGATACAATTTATGGGGGCAATTGGGCAATACTTCAAATACCGACACCACTATACCTGTATCTGTAAACACTGACACGAATTGGGAAACCCTTGGAGGAGGTGGAGAACATTCACTTGCCTTAAAAACAAATCATGAAGTTTGGGCTTGGGGCCAAAATATATATGGGCAATTGGGTTTAGGCAACACGGTATCAAATGTAAATTTCCCAACAGGACTCGTATGTCCTGTTAGCTTAGCTGTAGACACATATAGTGCAGCTCCCGAGATGACCATTTATCCTAATCCGATTGAAGATGTGTTCCATATTTCTTCTGATGGTAACTTGAGTACTATGATGCTCTATAACATGCTTGGTCAAGAAGTGTTTTCAACAACACTACAAGACACTGAAAGTAGTATCAATATTTCTAATTTGGCACCTGGTACCTATCTTGTAAAAGTAATTTCTCCAGAATTAGTAAAAACATTTAAGATCTTTAAAAACTAATTCCCTTTCATTCAATTGTCTCGGTTATAAAAGCATGTACTATTTATAAATCCGAGTACTCTAAATATGAAACCTAAACTTCCGCATTTTAACTAGCTTTTTGAAACCAATTTATGTGTAAAAAAAGCTACTCTACACCAAAGAAGGTGAACACTTTATACTATAATTTCAATTTTCCCGTTACTTATACTGTCGTTTGGTTTTGGTATCGCAAAACACTACACAATGTAGTATAGTGTTGTTAATTTCTAGTGCAATTAAGTTCATTTTTGAACTAACAGATATTCAAACCAACATCTTACAAAATCTATAGAACACAGTAAAAACTCTCTTTATGAAAAAATTCTTTTTATGTTTATTCGTTGTTATGACTGCGGGCAGTTATGCACAAAATGCAGAATCAAATCCGTCAAAAATTAGTGCCGTGGGTGTTGGGACGGTAAATGCATTTCCCAATGCGGCCCAAATAACCATTACGTTTATGCACATCAAGCCCACCTTGCGTGAGGCCGTAAACGAGAATCAAAAAACCATGGATGATGTCTATAAAATCGTATCCAAATATGTTAAAGATACAACCGACATCAAGACTAGTCTTATTTCGACCAATAAGGCCACGAAATGGGATGACCGCACCAATAAAGATATATTCTTGGGCTTTCAATCCAATCAGAAATTAATTTTCACCTTAAAAGCCTTGGATAAAATGCAAGACTTCACAGAGGAATTGCTCAAAACGAAGTTTAATAAAATTGAGAAAATATCCTATTTCAATACGGGTGCAAACGAGTTTATGAAACAAGCCGAAGAATTGGCTGTCACTGATGCCATAGAAACCACCAAGCGATTGGCAAAAGTAAGTATGGTAAAAATTGGAAAAATACTCTATATCCAATCCAGTAAAAGTCCGAATGACAATTCAAACAACCGTGTAGATTCTTATGGATTTGAAACCTTTGGCAAAGGAATGGGAGGCCGAGGTGTTTCTTCTAGTGGGGAATTGATTAAGTATACTGTAAACGTGACGATGCATACGGAGATTATGGAATAGACGACGATATACAATATTCGATATACGATATACGATATACAATATATGATATTTGAGGGATGATAGATGCAAAACTCCTAACTCATAATTTATTACATATTACTCCTAATCCTTATATTTGCCAAAAATTAAATCACATGCAACATATTATTGATCGTTTCATTAGTTATGTCACTATAGACACTGAATCGGATCCCAATTCAGACACTACTCCAAGTACAGCCAAACAATTTGATTTAGCCAATAAATTGGTGGAAGAGTTGAAAGCTATTGGTATGACGGAAGTTACCATAGACAAACATTCTTATGTAATGGCTACTTTGCCATCCAATTTGGCACACGATGTACCTACTATAGGTTTTGTGTCTCATTTTGACACTACGCCTGATTTTACGGGTAAAGATGTGTGTCCACAAATAGTGCCCAACTATGATGGTGGGGATATCGTATTGAATGAAGAACACAACATTATTTTATCGCCTAATTATTTTAAAGATTTGTTGTTGTATAAGGGGCAAACCTTGATTACAACTAATGGATTGACTTTATTAGGAGCAGATGACAAAGCCGGTATTACCGAAATCATGACGGCTATGGAATATTTAATCCAACATCCTGAAATCAAACACGGTAAGATTCGTGTGTGTTTTACCCCAGACGAAGAAATTGGTAGAGGAGCTGACTTATTTGACGTAGCGCAATTTGGTGCCGACTGGGCATATACCATGGACGGAAGCCAAATTGGGGAATTGGAATATGAGAATTTCAATGCGGCTGGAGTAAAAATTACGTTCAAAGGTAAATCGGTGCACCCAGGGTATGCCAAAGGAAAAATGATTAACTCTATGTTGATTGCACAGGATTTCATGAATGCGCTTCCTAAGGGAGAAACGCCACAAGAAACCCAAGATTATGAAGGATTCTTCCATATTACCCAATTGCAAGGTAGTATAGAGGAAACTAAATTGGAATTAATCATTCGTGATCACGACATGACGTTGTTTGAGCAACGCAAAGAATTAGTATTAAAAATTACTGCCGACATCAATTCGAAATTTGCGAAACAATTTGGTGAAGATATCGTAATTACGGAGATTAAAGACCAATATTACAATATGAAGGAGAAAGTAACTCCTGTATTCTTTATCGTAGATTTGGCTGAAACAGCTATGCGTTCTTTAGGCATAGAACCGTTGATTAAACCGATTCGTGGAGGAACTGATGGATGTCGTTTATCGTATATGGGCTTACCATGTCCGAACATTTTTGCGGGAGGCCACAACTTCCATGGAAAATACGAATACGTTCCTGTTGAAAGTATGCAAAAGGCGGTTGATGTTATTGTAAAAATTGCGGAATTAACGGCAACTACTGATTTCAGCAAGAACTAATTTGAATTTGGTTTTGATGTGAAAGAAGAAAAACACAGTTGGGACAAAGTCAACCAATGGGCTGAAGAACTTGGTCTATTGCGGACTATTATTCAAAAAACAGAGTTGGTTGAAACCACTAAATGGGGCGGCGAAATCTATACCATTAACCATAAAAACGTTTTGGGTATAGGCGGTTTCAAAAGTTATTTTGGGATTTGGTTTATGAATGGTGTTTTCCTTAAAGACGAGGCCAAAGTATTGGTCAATGCCAATGAAGGTGTTACCCGAGGGTTGCGTCAATGGCGCTTCCAATCGGCTGCAGAAGTGAACGAGAAATTACTTTTACAGTACATTCAAGAAGCCATAGCCAATGAAAAGGCCGGACTCGCCATCAAACCCGAAAAGCGAGAAGTTATGCATTGTTCATTTTTGGCCCAAGCATTGAAGGATGATGAGCAATTAAGAGGTGCTTTGGAACAATTTACACCCTATAAACAAAAAGAGTTTTGGGAATATATGGCTACGGCCAAGCAAGAGAAAACTAAAATCACTCGTTTGGATAAAATAAAACCTATGATTCTAAGTGGCAAAGGATTGAATGATACCTACCGCTAAGACTAGAGCATAAAAAAAGCCGATACAGTGTATCGGCTTTTTTTATGTGAAATAGCGTGGGCTACTCTTATGCTTTTTTGTTTTGAGCAATTGTCAAATCAAGAGAAATGGCTGAGCGTTCTATTTTTAATTTTCCAGACATAGTTTCGATAACTACGGTAGTTTCTCCTATTTCGGCAATTTTACCGTGGAAACCACTTTTAGTAATAATCTTATCCCCTACTTTCAAACCGGATTCAAATTCTTTTTCTTTTTTAGCTTTAGTTTGAGAAGGTCTCATGATAAAGAAATAAAACACGGCTAATAAAGCCACCATTTGTAAGGCAAACATTGTATTCATACTGTATTTGTTTATTTGGTCCCTGACGGAACAATGTTAGTTTTAATATATAATATTTTAGCTCCATCGGTTACATTACAGGTTAAGGTAACCGTTTTAGAGGTTTCACCAATTTTACCAGCCGAATTAAAAGACACTTTTATGCTTCCTTTTCCACCCGGTTTGATGGCTTGTTTTGGGTATTCTGGAACGGTACATCCGCAAGAACCTTTGGCGTAAGAGATGATTAAGTCCTCTTTACCCGTATTGGTAAATTTAAAATCATGCACTACTTTGTCCCCTTGTTTGATGGTTCCAAAATCATGCGTTTGTGATTCAAAAGTCATTTCCGTTATTTTTCCGTCGGCGATGAGTTTTGGAACTTTATTAATCTCTGCAGGTGTAGGACCAAGATTCGGATTCGTTCCTAATTTAGGTTGCACTTCTGGTTTGGAATTACAAGAAGCTGTTAAAATAAAAACGGTCAAAAGACCAGCGAGATGTAGGTGTACTCTTTTCATGCAACGGGGTATTACATTAAACCTCTTCCGGTTTTGTTTAATTTATTATTTTTTTCGAACTCTTTTACCAGGTTATCTAATATTCCATTGATAAAGATACTACTCTTTGGGGTAGAATATTCTTTTGCAATTTCAAGATACTCATTTATAGTTACTTTGACTGGGATGGAAGGAAACTTCAAGAATTCACAGATGGCCATTTTTAGGATAATGGTATCAATTTCTGCGATTCGCTCGGCATCCCAATTGGGGGTTTTATCAATGTATTCTTTGGCTAGTTCTAATTCGTTTAGGACTGTCTTGCGAAACAAGGCATTCACATATTCTTTGTCTTCAGTGTCTTTATAGAGTTGGGTAACTTTGAAAGGCGTTTTTTCTGAAATTTGCTTGAGCTGTTTTTGTATGTGGGTATTTACTAAAGGCACATCATCAATCCAAGTCATTTTATTATCCTCTATGTATTCATAAAGTTTTTCGTTGGGTGCAATAACCTCTGTAAACAAATCCACGATAAACTGTTTGTCATCTTCAAAACTTGATTTAGACACAGCCATGTATTTGTGGTACAAGCTACTTTTCTTGATATCGTTAAGTAAGATGAGTATGTAATCATCGTTTAGCGACCAGTTGTTGATTTTACGTTTTTCTAAAGCAATGCTCAAGGCACTATTTTCTTCAAGGTGAAGCAATAAAGCATTGTTTACAAACTTAGTATTGGGATTCTTTTCGGCAGCGGTTGCCAAGTGTTTTTTACTTGAAGCCTCTAGGAAAGCAATTTCTTTCTTTCTGATTTCTAGTAGTGAAGCACACATGATTAAATACAAATCTTGGATTGAATCGATGCTATGAAGTAAAAACTTTTCTTCTTTTTCTAGATCATCGGTATTCTTTTGATGCATGGCGTAGATGGACTGCATCACTTTCACTCGAATATGTCTTCTGTTTAACACGGATAAGAACTTTTTTAAATTAACAAAGCGAAAGAAATTCTTTCGCTTTGCAAAAATAGTAAATATTTTGAAACGGCTTATTTAATCCCGTTTTCTTTTTTTCTTTGATCGATTCTATTTTGGGCGATTTGCATAGCTGCTTGTTGGGTAGTTATGTTATTGCTATCGGCAAAATTGAATATTTCAAGCGTGGTGTTATAAATGTTTTCTGTTCTACGAATAGCTTCTTCTTTGCTGTATTTTACAATTTCAGCATACACATTAATAATACCTCCTGCATTAATCAAAAAGTCAGGCGCATAAGTAATACCTCTTTCGCGTAAAATTTGACCATGCTTTGCTTCCAAAGCCAACTGATTGTTAGCCGCACCTGCGATAACTTTAGCTTGAATTTTATAAACCGTATCGTCATTGATAGTAGCTCCTAAAGCACAAGGTGAATATATATCGACATCGGCACTGTAAATATCAGCACCTGTATAGATTTGGGCACCATATTTAGCCACCATGTTTTCCATTTTGTCTTGGTGAATATCCGACACGAATACAGTTGCTCCTTCTTTAGTGATATAATCAATAAGCGTTTCACCCACATGACCTGTACCTTGTACTAGTATTTTTTTACCGGCAAGATTATCACTTCCAAATTGGTATTTAGCAGCGGCTTTCATACCCATATATACACCATATGCAGTAACTGGAGATGGATTACCTGACCCTCCTTTTTCTACAGAAATACCCGTAACAAAATTGGTTACTTCATGAATTCTATCCATATCTTCAGTAGTTGTACCTACATCTTCTGCTGTAATGTACTTTCCACTTAACGAATTCACGAATTCACCAAAACGAGTAATCATTTCAGGCGTTTTATCGATTTTAGAATCCCCTATGATAACGGCTTTACCACCACCCAAGTTTAAACCTGTAATAGCTGATTTAAAAGTCATTCCACGAGACAGACGCAATACATCATTTAAAGCTTCCCATTCGTTTGCATAATTCCACATCCTTGTACCACCAAGTGCTGGTCCCATAACTGTATTATGGATACCAATAATTGCTTTTAATCCTGTATCTTTGTCGTTGCAAAAAACAATTTGCTCGTGGTTATCAAAAGAAAGTTGACCAAATACAGGGTCCATCTTTTTCAACTCGACTGGTGTTGTGATTTCTGATGTCATATTGTAAATGTTAAATTTAGACTTTTATAAAAAGTCTCGGCAAAATTAACACAATATTCAATAAAACTCACTCAAAACACCAATAAATAGCAATTTGTTAATAAAATGAATTAATTCAAAGAATACTGTAATTTAATTATTCATACTCATTTAACATTAAATACCAATTAATTTTCGTTATTGCGCGATACTCATGAAAGAACTTCAATATTTAAACAAATATTTTATAAAATATAAATTCCAATTTTTATTGGGAATTATCATCACTATAGTCGCGCAATTTTTCTCTTTGTATACCCCAAAGCTCATTAGTCAATCTTTTAAGATAATTGAAGGCTATCATAAGGGTCATGTAGGGCCAGACCAAGTAAAAACAGAATTGTTGCATGATTTCTTTTTGATCATAGGTACTACTTTGATTGCAGGAGTTTTAACTTTTTTGATGCGGCAGACTTTAATAGTTATGTCGAGACATGTAGAGTTTGATTTGAAAAACGAAATCTTCAAGCACTATGAAGCATTGGATCAAAATTTTTATAAAAGCAACCGCACAGGAGATTTAATGAATCGAATCA
Source organism: Flavobacterium sp. (assembly GCA_024644655.1). Taxonomy (GTDB): domain Bacteria; phylum Bacteroidota; class Bacteroidia; order Flavobacteriales; family Flavobacteriaceae; genus Flavobacterium. Next base: position 43,271 of record JAHEHJ010000011.1, on the reverse strand, counting down.
GTGAGGATGTGGCTAAAGTCCGAATGTATGTGGGGCCAGCTGTTATGTATACCATCAATACTTTTATACGGTTTACGGTTGTCATTATATATATGTATAATGTTTCTCCTTTATTAACATTCTACACCTTATTACCATTACCTCTATTATCCTTTATCATTTTTAAATTGAGTTCCGAGATTAACAAAAGAAGTACGGTTTTCCAACAGTACTTATCTAAAGTTTCTAGTTTTACTCAGGAGGTTTTTTCGGGTATTCGTGTGGTAAAAGCCTATGGACTAGAAAAACAATTCCAACAAAATGTAGTGGATTTGGCAGCGGAGAGTAAGGCAAAGAGCATGAAACTAGCCCAAGTACAATCTTTGTTTGGTCCCTTAATGATTGCGTTAATTGGAGTCAGCAATTTAGTCGTAATCTATTTTGGAGGCTTGTTATATATTCAAGGAGAAATAAAGAGTATCGGGACTATAGCCGAATTCATATTATATGTAAACATGTTGACTTGGCCAGTAGCATCTATTGGTTGGGTTTCTTCCTTAGTACAAGAAGCGGAAGCCTCTCAAAAGCGTATTAATGAATTTCTAAAAATTCAACCTGACATTAAGAATACCGCAACTGAGCGCAGTACTATACAAGGTGATATTGTCTTTGACCGGGTAAGTTATACCTATGAAGACACAGGAATAAAAGCCATAAATTCTGTTTCGTTTCATGTCAAAAAAGGACAAACTTTGGCTATATTAGGCAAAACAGGTTCAGGAAAATCGACATTATTAACGTTGCTCACCCGTATGCATGATGTACAAGAGGGACAAATTTTAATTGATGGTCATACCATTACCCAAGTCCATTTACAGGATTTACGCCAAAGTATTGGTATTGTTCCTCAAGATGCTTTTTTGTTTTCGGACACCATTAAGAACAACATCAAGTTTGGCCGAGAAGAAGCCAGTGATGCAGAAGTGATTCATGCAGCTAAAAGTGCCGCCGTGCATGACAATATTTTAGGTTTTACACAACAATACGAAACCTTATTAGGAGAACGTGGAATTACCTTATCGGGAGGTCAAAAACAACGAGTATCCATTGCACGTGCCTTGATTAAAAACCCACAAATCCTATTGTTTGATGATTGTTTATCGGCTGTAGATACCGAAACTGAAGAACAAATATTGAACAATTTGCGCCAGATTACCCAAGATAAAACCACCATAATTGTGAGCCATAGGGTATCATCAGCTAAAAATGCAGATCAAATTATTGTTTTAGAAGATGGGCGAATACTACAAGAAGGCACTCATAATCAATTGGTAAACCAAAAAGGCTATTATGCCGAATTGTATTTCAAGCAACTTTCGGAAAAAGAATTAAATTAATTGTTGTTTCGTAACAAAAATTTTATCATTTTTGAACTGTTTAGTAACACTATTAATTGACCGAAAGAATATGAGAGAAAATGATATGTTAGAAAAAGATGAGATTTTTTCTAAAGTTTTAAGAGCAGGAAGAAGAACGTATTTCTTCGATGTGAGAGCGACAAAAGCAGATGATTATTACATCACCATTACAGAAAGTAAAAAATTCACAGAAGAGGATGGTTCTTTTCACTTCAAAAAACATAAAATCTATTTATACAAAGAAGACTTTGCTGCCTTTAGCGAAATATTAGAAGAGATGACTACTTATGTATTAAATCACAAAGGAGAAGAAGTGATTTCTGAAAGACATCAAAAAGATTTCAAAAGAGAATACACTACTGATGTTGAGCCAAGTGAACCTACTAAAATAGACAAAAGTTTTACAGATATCGACTTTGACGATATTTAATATACATCGACAAAAGCATAAAAAAAGTCCAAAAGCACTATTGTTTTTGGACTTTTTTTTTGGTTATTATCCAATGCGAAGTCCATTTGGCACTGTGCCTTCTGATGTGAGTAAGACAATGTCATTTTCGGCACCTATCGCACCCAATACTAAGCATTCACTCCAAAAGTTTCCGATTTGTTTTTTGGGAAAATTGACCACCGCAACTATTTGTTTGCCTAACAAGGATTCTTTTGAATACCTTTTAGTGATTTGGGCCGAGGACTTTTTAATTCCAATCTCAGCACCAAAATCAATGGTTATTTGGTAGGCTGGTTTGTGAGCTTTTGGAAAATCAGCCACTTCTAAAATAGTCCCAACACGCATTTCTACTTTTTCAAATTCAGACCAAGACAATTCCTTTTGCATCATTGTATAGGTTAAAAAAACCCAATAGCGAGCTATTGGGTTTTAAGTTTATATTGTAGATATTTCTATTATTTAACATCCATTAATTCAACATCAAAAATCAAAGTTGCATCAGGTGGAATAACGCCTCCTGCTCCAGCAGAACCATATCCCAAGTACGATGGAATAACAAAACGTGCTTTGTCACCCACTTTTAATAAAGCGATACCTTCGTCCCATCCTTCAATTACATGTCCTTTTCCTAAAGGAAATTCGATAGGTTTTTTTCGTGTATATGAACTATCAAATACTTTCCCATTTTCTAATGAACCTTGATAATGTACTGAAACTGTTTTCCCGCTTTCTGCTTGTTTTCCATTTCCTCTTTGAATGAATTGGTAACGCAATCCGCTTTCTGTTTTATCAAAACCTGCTGCTAATTTTTCCATAGCTGCTTCAGCTTGAAGTTTGGCTTCTTCTATTCTTTTAGCGCGAGATCCTTCAAACACTCTGAATGATTCAATAGCGTTCCATTTTTGAGCTTCCTCTCCTACTCGTACAATTTCAATACTTTCAATAATGTCCTCTTGAGTCACTGCATTTACAATATCCTGCCCTTCTACCACATGACCAAAAACAGTATGTTTGTTATCCAACCAATTTGTTGGTACATGGGTAATGAAAAATTGAGAACCATTTGTACCAGGACCTGCATTGGCCATAGATAAAACTCCAGGTTTGTCGTGTTTTAAGGTAGGATGAAATTCATCGTCAAAGTTATAACCCGGACCACCTGAACCTATACCTTGAGGACATCCTCCTTGTATCATAAAATCAGGAATAACTCGGTGGAATTTTAATCCATCATAATACGGTTTTCCCATTGGTTTGGCCGTGTTTTCCAATTGACCTTCTGCTAACCCCACAAAATTACCTACGGTACCCGGTGTTAAGTCGTGTGTTAATTTCACTAAAATCGTTCCTTTTGATGTATTGAATTTAGCGTATATTCCATTTTCCATTGTGTAAAATTTTAATTTCGGTGCAAATGTACTATTTTATAATCATACCGCGTAAAATTGTATATTTGGAACACACTAATTTTAACACTATGCCATCCATATATACAAAATCTGACAATGATGCTATGATAGCACGCATTCAAAAATTACAACCCAATTCTGAAGCCTTATGGGGTCAAATGAATTCGGTACAAATGATGAAGCACGCCAATGAAGCCATTATAATTGCTTTTGGTGAAAACAATATCACTGTTAATTTAATGATGCGCATTTTAGGGCGATTGATTAAGAACAAAGTATTTAATTCCCCTGAATTTCAAAAAAACAGTCCAACTGCTAAAGAATTTATCTTTGAAGGAGATTATGATTTTGAAAGCACCCGACAAGAATTAATTCGGAATTATAGTCGGTTTGCCACTGGGCCTCAATCTATCACTATACATAAGCATCCTTTTTGGGGCAAACTGAGTTCTGAAGATTGGGATAAATTAATGTGGAAACACGTAGACCATCACTTGAGACAATTTGGTGTATAAAAACTTAGTAACTTTGCCCATTATACCCTTCCAAAATGCGAATTGACATTATTACCCTTTTACCCGAATTGATGCAAAGCCCTTTTGAGGCTTCAATTTTAAAACGAGCTATTGAAAAAGGCTTAGTAGAAGTCCATTTTCACAACTTAAGAGATTACACCACGAATAAACAAAAGAGTGTCGATGATTACCAATTTGGCGGAGGTGCCGGAATGGTTATGATGATACAACCTATTGATGACTGTATAAGCCATTTAAAAAGTCAGCGCGATTATGATGAAGTAATCTATATGACACCTGATGGTGAAACCTTACACCAAAAGATGGCCAATTCGATGTCGATGTATGAGAACATCATTATTCTTTGTGGGCACTATAAAGGAGTAGATCAAAGAGTACGCGATCATTTTATTACCAAAGAAATATCAATAGGTGATTATGTCTTATCAGGTGGCGAAATTGGAGCATTAGTCCTTTGTGATTCCATTATCCGATTAATACCTGGAGTACTCAGTGATGAGACTTCTGCTTTGACAGACAGCTTTCAAGACAATTTATTGTCGGGTCCTATATATACTCGCCCGGCTGAATACAAGGGTTGGAAAGTTCCCGAAGTACTCACTAGTGGGCACTTTGCTAAAATTGAGCAATGGAGAGAAGACAAAGCGTACGAACACACTAAAAACCGAAGACCCGATTTATTAGAAGAGTAAACATGGAACAACCCATCGTTACCGCATTATTGGCCTATGGCATGTCGGGGAAAGTATTTCACGCACCCTTTTTGGAAGCCCATCCTGGTTTTTCTTTGTATGCTGTTTTGGAACGAAATCAAAAAAAAGCACAACATGATTATTCGACAATTAAATCCTATTCTACTCTAGAGGAAGTATTGCAGGATGCGCAAATTGAATTAGTGGTCATCAATACACCCAATAATACCCATTACGAATTAGCACTACAGGCATTGTCTGCTCACAAACATATTTTAATAGAAAAACCAGCCACTTCAACTGCAGAAGAATTTGAACATGTATTGGAATTAGCTGCACGAGTTGGGCGCAAGGTATTTGTATATCAAAACAGAAGATGGAGTAGTGATATCATGGCTACTAAGGCCGTAATTGAATCGGGAAAATTGGGTAAAATTATAGAAATGCATTTGCGTTTTGACCGATACCGCCCTGTAATTGGTCCCAAAACATTTAAAGAGACACCTATACCAAGTAGCGGAATAGCTTATGATTTAGGCGCACATTTGATTGACCAAGCGATAGCTATCTTTGGCACACCACTGCATTATCATGGGTTTAAAAAAACATATAGACCTAATTCATTAGTAGATGACTTTGCTACTATACACTTGGAATTCCCTCAAAATATAAATGTATTCATCACTCTGAGTCATTTGGTTGCCGATCCACAAGCGGGCATCGTGGTACACGGAACTCAAGGTTCGTTTATCAAACCTTTTTGTGATGTACAAGAAGAACAATTGGTTCATGGAATGAAGCCTACGGCACTAGACTATGGACATGAAAAACCACATAAAGAAGGCAAGTTGACCTATTACAACAAACAAAACGAAAAAAATAGTGTGATTGTTCCCTCTTTTAGAGGCCATTTTATGGGATTATTTGACGAATTGTACGGTAGTATTCGCTTCCAAAAACCCTTTTCTGTTGATAACCAAGATATTATCACTCAAATCAAAATACTAGAGAGTCTATAAAATATTTTAGCTGCAGGTCTTTATAATTCACAAATATTATTTACATTTGCACCCACATTAGACCAACCTCTGGCGAAAACCGTGAATGTTGCTCTGATTTCAAACCATAATTAGCATTAAAAATGGCAAATTTAGTAGATTTCGTTAATAACGAATTATCAACAAAAAAAGATTTCCCTGAATTCGGAGCAGGAGATACTATCACTGTATACTACGAAATTAAAGAGGGTGAAAAAACAAGAACTCAGTTTTTCAAAGGAGTAGTTATCCAAAGAAAAGGAGCTGGAATGACTGAAACATTTACAATTCGTAAAATGTCAGGAGCTGTTGGAGTAGAGCGTATCTTCCCAGTTAACATGCCTGCTTTACAAAAAATTGAATTGAACCAAAGAGGTAAAGTTAGAAGAGCTCGTATCTACTACTTTAGAGAACTTACTGGTAAAAAAGCAAAAATCAAAGAAAGAAGAAGATAATTCAACTCTTTCTATTTATAAAAAAAGCTCCAAGTTTGGAGCTTTTTTTATATCCCATTTTTTGATAGATATAAAAAAACCCGAACGAAAACGTCCGGGTTTTTTATTTATACTAGTAGTTCTGAATTAACTTAACACGGTGCTTAAAGCATCATTCATACTGCGAACAGCATCGGCACTTTTAGCAAACGTAGCTTTTTCAGCATCATTTAAATCTACTTTTACGATTTCTTCAACTCCATTTCTACCTATGATACAAGGAACACCGATACAAATATCATTTTGACCGTATTCTCCTTCTACATATACAGAACAAGGAATCATTTTCTTTTGGTCATTTAAAATACTATCGACTAAATAGGCTACTGAAGCTCCTGGTGCATACCAAGCTGATGTACCTAACAAAGCAGTTAAAGTGGCACCACCTACCATTGTATCGGCAGATACTTTAGCCAATTGTTCTTCAGACAAGAACTGAGAAACAGGTACTCCATTATAGGAAGCCAAACGAGTTAAAGGAATCATAGTGGTATCACCATGTCCGCCAATAACCATTCCTTGTATATCATTAGCAGGTTTATCTAACGCCAAAGACAAATAAGTTTTAAAACGAGAACTATCTAAAGCTCCACCCATTCCGATGATTCTATTTTTTGGCAAGCCTAAAGATTTATAAGCTAAGTACGTCATCGTATCCATAGGATTTGACACAATTACAAATATAGCGTCAGGAGAGTACTGCAATAAGCTTCCTGCAACTGATTTTACAATTCCAGCATTGATACCAATTAACTCTTCACGAGTCATACCGGGTTTACGTGGAATTCCTGATGTAATCACTACTACATGACTTCCCGCTGTTTTGGAATAATCATTAGTACTTCCTACCACTTTGGTATTGAAACCTAAAGTAGTTTGAGTTTGCATAATATCTAAAGCTTTACCTTCGGCAAAACCTTCTCTAATATCTACTAGCACTATTTCGCTAGCAATTCTTCTGTAAGCTATCGCGTCTGCGCATGTTGCGCCAACATTTCCTGCTCCTACAATCGTAACTTTCATTTTGTATTATTTGTGTTGGTTTGTATTAATTAAGCATCAATTTTTGCATAAACTGCATTTTTCTCGATAAATTCTCTTCTAGGTGGAACCTCATCTCCCATCAACATTGAGAAGATTCGGTCTGCTTCTGCCAAACTATCAATTGTAACTTGACGTAAGGTTCTAAAACTTGGATCCATAGTAGTTTCCCACAACTGTTCCGCATTCATCTCTCCAAGACCTTTATAACGTTGAATTGCGGCACTTCCGCCCATTCGCTCATTAGCAATATCCCTTTGATCATCTGTCCAAGCATATTCTTTCTTATTTCCTTTTTTAACCAAATACAAAGGAGGTGCTGCGATATATACGTGACCACCTTCAATAAGTTCTCTCATAAAGCGGAAGAAGAAAGTCAAAATCAATGTTGCGATGTGACTACCATCAACATCGGCATCACACATAATAATTACTTTGTGGTAGCGTAGTTTTTCAATATTTAAGGCTTTACTATCTTCATCTGTACCAATAGTTACTCCAAGAGCCGTAAAGATGTTTCTAATTTCTTCGTTTTCGAAAACTTTGTGATGCATTGCTTTTTCCACATTTAGAATCTTACCTCGTAAAGGTAAAATAGCTTGGAAATTACGGTCACGACCTTGTTTGGCTGTTCCACCTGCCGAATCTCCCTCGACAAGGTATACTTCACATTTTGCTGGATCTTGTTCGGAACAATCTGATAATTTACCTGGTAATCCACCACCACCAAGAACGGTTTTTCTTTGTACCATTTCACGCGCTTTTTTGGCGGCGTGACGGGCTTGTGCTGCTAGGATTACTTTTTGAACAATGATTTTGGCATCATTTGGATTTTCTTCTAAGTAGTTCTCTAGCATTTCTGCTACCGCTTGAGAAACTGGCGAAACTACCTCTCTATTTCCAAGTTTAGTTTTTGTTTGACCTTCAAACTGAGGCTCTTGAACTTTTACCGAAATAATAGCGGTTAATCCTTCACGGAAATCATCCCCAGATATTTCGAATTTCAATTTCTCTAACAAACCTGAAGCATCGGCATATTTTTTTAATGTACGCGTTAATCCCATACGGAATCCTTGCAAGTGTGTACCTCCTTCGTGTGTATTGATATTGTTGACATACGAGAAAATATTCTCTGAATAACTTTCGTTGTAGATTAACGCTACTTCTACTGGAATCTCTCCCTTTTCATTTTCCATGCTAATTACATGGCTAATAATTGGCACACGGTTTCCATCTAAGAAACGAATATATTCTTTAAGTCCTTCATCTGAATGAAAAACTTCACCTTCAAACTCTCCGTTTTCTTTGGTAAATCTTCTATCGGTAAGTGTAATGGTTATTCCTTTATTCAAGAAAGATAGCTCACGCATACGACTCGCTAAAGTATCGTATGAAAACTCTAACGTTTGAGTAAAGATACTTCCATCGGGTCTAAAGGTTACTACTGTACCTCTTTTGGTTGTTTCTCCTATTTGTTTTACAGGATACATGGCTTTTCCACGCTCGTATTCTTGCTCATACACTTTACCATCACGGTGAACTGTAGCTCTTAAATGATCCGAAAGCGCATTCACACAAGAAACCCCTACTCCGTGAAGTCCACCGGAAACTTTATATGAATCTTTATCAAACTTACCTCCTGCTCCAATTTTGGTCATTACAACTTCTAGAGCAGATACTCCTTCTTTTTTGTGCATATCCACAGGGATACCACGACCATTATCTTCTACGGTTACAGAATTGTCTTCATTTATAATAACACTGATGGTATCACAATGGCCAGCCAAAGCCTCATCGATTGAGTTGTCTACCACTTCATAAACCAAGTGATGCAATCCTCTAACACCTGTATCTCCAATATACATGGAAGGACGCATTCTAACATGCTCCATTCCTTCTAAAGCCTGAATACTATCAGCTGAATAATTGTTCTTTTTAATCTCGTCGCTCATATATTTTTTATGGTAATAATTGTATTTTTTGTCACACACGCAAATATATGAAATCGACTAGGATTTTGGCTTGAAAAATGACTTTAAAAGCCTTAAGTTATTAACATTTTTAGGGGGATTTCAACAAAAAAACGCCTACCAATAAAGGCAAGCGTTTTTAACAAACAAACTAAACTTCAATCTAAGTCCAAGTAGAAACACTTGACTTTGCTATTTCAACATCCGCTTGCACGTGAGCTGCATTAGCTCTACCGCTCGGATCTTGATTTTCTTGCCATTTAGGTATCCATTTACGCACGGTTTGCGCCGCACTTAACTGTGGGTAGTACTTGTGGAAAATTGTTCTGTAATAATAAGCTTCTTTTGTAGCAGGAGTATTGTATGGAAAAGTTGTTGCCGCAAGTTCCATTTCTTCGTCTGTCACCTGAGACGCACAGTATTCAATTAAGGTATCAATCCAACTGTACCCTACTCCATCTGAAAATTGTTCTTTTTGACGCCACAATACCTCATCGGGTAAATAGGGTTTATCGGGCGTATCAAATGCTTTTCTCAATATGTATTTCTCCTTACCGCTATAATTTTTAGGCTGCTTTTCTTCTCCTTTGATTGCCATAGCAACCTCTAAGAATTGCTTATCTAAGAATGGCACCCTAGCTTCCAATCCATGAGCCATAGTTGATTTATCTGCCCGCAATAAATCGGCTGTAAAAAGTTTTTGGACACGTTCAATGGTCTCTTTTGTAAAATCAACCACTGTAGGCGCGTTTCTAAAGTACAAATATCCTCCAAAAACCTCATCGGCCCCTTCACCAGACAACACCACTTTTATACCTAAATCGGTTATTGCTTTTGACAAAAAATACATAGGTGTACTTGCTCTAACAGAAGTCACATCATAGGTTTCTAAATGCCATATTAATTTATCCAAAACAGCAATTCCTTCCGCAATAGTAAAATGTACCTCATGATGTTTAGTTCCCAAATAATCAGCTACTTTACGTGCTGCTATTGCATCGGGAGCTTCAGCATCTAGCCCAATAGAAAACGAATGCAATTCTTTCCCTTGCTCTTGTAATAATCGTGCTGCAATAGACGAAGTCAATGACGAATCCAATCCGCCTGAAAGCAAAACTCCAATAGGCACATCACTCATCAATCGTTTTTTGGTTGCTTGAGTCAATGCCTCTCTCAATGCGGTATAATCTACATCTTCAGTAGCATTTTTATAATCTTCATAGGCAGGATTGTAGTACTTAATGAATCCTGTTTCTGCTGTGTAATAATGTCCAGGAGGGAAGGTAGAAAATGATTTACATTGATCTGCAATAGGCTTCATTTCGGAAGCAAAATACATCCTACCTCTATCATCCATTCCGTAGTATAAAGGTTTAACACCCAGTGGATCACGTCCAGCTATATAATTATCTCCATCAACAACTACAAAAGCAAAATCACCATCTAACAAATGCACGAAATCATAACCCAATTTCTCATACAAATGCACTATAACTTCAGAATCAGATTTGGAACGAAAAGTGTGCTCTTTAAGAATCGTATCTCTCAATTCTTGATGATTGTATATTTCACCATTGTGAACCATCCAAGCGGTATCGCATCCTTGAATAGGTTGCTTTCCAGAATGTAAATCAATTATAGACAATCGTTCGTGACTCAATATGTGACCATTCTCTGTTATATGAACATCACTTTCATCCGGTCCTCTATGAGACATTCGTTTGGACAATTCCTTTACTAATTCTTTATCTTTTCCTTTTCCAATGATGGCTAATATTCCACACATATTCGTTGAATTTAAATTTTATCTTGTTTATTTGATAAAGCAAATGTGTAGTATATGTTTATTTAATTAAATAAAAAAAGCTTTATTAGTTATAATATTATACCAATATCTTATATTTAATACAAATACATAATTAATTATAGTGAAAATTACTGTTTTCGATTATAGAATGCAAATAGTAGAGATGATATGTAGTTTTAATTGATTGCTAATCAAAAAATGTCTACAAATTAAAAAGGATGTATACATGTAAGAAATACATTGAAAACAAAAATTATAAAGTCTCAATAATAATATTCTTGAGACTTTATAATTTCATTAGTGAATTATTAGAAAAAATAAGTAATTCCTAATTGTGCCATAAATTTAGTTCCTGGCGTAAAACACATTTCTGTTTTAGAAACTGTCTCATTTTGCAAACGAGTTTCGGTGGCAAATTGAGTTTCTTTCCATTTTGTATTGAATATATTATTCAGCTTCAATCCTATTTCAAAGTGAGGCTTCGTATAATTTAATACTGCATCTGTAACAAAATAACCTTGAGCTGTTAAAGAATAGTCTTCAATAGCGGGTCTATCAGACAAGTACCGATATCTTAATCCTCCATTTAATCCCGTAGCTTTTTTATACATTATCCCGCCCGTAGCGCTCCAAACTGGCGCTAATGGAATATAATTTTCTCCATTTACTTCATGTATATATCTTCCATGCGCATAATTGACATCAACATCTAGATAAATTGATTTAATAGGTTCATACCGAATTGAACCGTCTATTCCAATTCGCTTAGTCGCACCTGTTATTTCAACAATTCCTCCGTCACCACTGTACACAAATTCTTGTTGCAATCCCATATACCAAGCTGCAAAATGCAATACTAAATTAGGTGTTGGCTTAAATATAGAACCTAAATCAACCCCATAGGCTTGAGGCAAAACATCCTTCCCATTAGTAACTACAATAGCTCTAGTATCGTTGGAATGAAAGCCCCTTCCAGATGTCAAATACAACTGTACATTTTTATTTACATGATAATATACACTTAACTTTGGACTCAGTATATTAGCTTTAGCATTATAAAAACCAATACCATTTAATGTAGAATCAGTATCTAATTTGTTATTGTATTGATTATACATCTGATCGAATCGAAATCCTGCATTCACAGTCCAATTCTCATTGAATTTTAACGTTTCACTGATATATATTGCTGAATTTATTTCAGTGATATCACCAAGTTTTATGGGATTAATAACGGTAAATCTGTCCAGTGTATGAGTCAATTCAGAATTCACCACTTTATCATATCGTACAGTAACACCAACATCGGTAGTAAGTTTTGCTGAACCCAAATAACCATTATGACTGTAACACCCATTATAGCCTATTAAATTCCTATTTTCTTTTTGGCGAATTTGGTCGCCATTAATTGGGTCTTCTAAAAAGAAAGTGAAATTTGTATGTAAGTCAAAACTATAATTGGTGAAATAAAGTTGGTTTTTAATAAAATCATGATTTTCTAGTGTACTCAATAATTGTACATTGAAATTAGAACGAGTAGTAATTCCTCCTTCGGTTGGATCAAGTGCGCCGTAAAACCCAATTAATCCCTGATCAACAGCTCTATCGGGAATTTGTCCAGATGCGTTCCATTTGCTATACAATGTAGATGCTGAGAGTTGCAAGAAACTTTTTTCTGAAACTTTGCCGTGGTATTTGGTAAAGAAGTTAAAGCGATTGAAATGTTGCGGGTTATCAAAATAACCATCAGAATAATTGTATTCGGAAGCAAAGTACCAAGATTGTTGTTTAGCTTTTTGTTTTTCATTTAATAAATTAATAACTCCTACAAAACGAGCCGAATTGAACATTCCGCCTTCTACTTTAAACATATTTCTATCTACTGAATTGGCCGTTTTAAAATCGACATACCCAGCGGTGTTAAAATTTCCTTTTTCGGCATTATTTGTTCCTTTTTTAAAGTCAACACTTTCAATAGTTTCAGGTATAATAAAATGAGCATCTGCATAACCCTGTCCATGAGCATGGGACACCATATTTATAGGCATGCCATCAACAGTTAGCGCTATATCTGTGCCATGGTCGCAATCGAAACCTCTAATAAAAATTTGCTCTGCTTTTCCTCCACCTTGGTGTTGACCCACAAACAATCCAGGGACTATTCGCAATACCTCTTGCGAATTATTTACACCCCTCAATTTGATATCAATTTTACTAATTTGACTTTGTTGTTTGGTACTTATTCCCGAATTGACAATTACTTCATTTAAATAAGTTGCTTGTTTTGGCTTAACCGGTATTGAAGATCCCAGTTTAAAACTCGATACTGGTATCAGTTTACTTTCATATCCAAATCCAGATATTGACAGTGATTGTAATTGACTTCCGTTTATATTGAATGTAAAATTACCATTCTCATCGGTTGCCGTGGTTTTATTTATAGGCAAAAGAGTGACTGTAATCCCTTCTAAAGGTAGATTACTCAATTCATCAATTATTTTACCATGAAGATGATCATGTTGAGACCAGCATAAATTGGTAAGCCCTAAAAACAATAACAATACACTTATTTTCAATTTCTCTATAGACATTTATTTATTTTAAACTTGCTTGAATCTACTGAAAGATATAATTCAAATTGACTGCTACTCTATATTTTGCTTTAACATTTCCATCTGTTAAATTTTGTTTTAAAGGTAGCATTGCATTCATTCCTAAAGAAAACCTTCCTTTTCCGACCTCTAATCCTAGTTTACTAAACAAGATATCTCCTTTTGTCCCTACCACATCTTGTTGAAACTGTCTATTGGACGCGGTTACTTCCTCTGCCACACCTATTTGAGGTACAAAATTTATGTGATTCCAATGGAGTAAATGAAAGAGTGTCGCACTATAATTTAGTTGATTGCCAAATTGATAGTGTTTTTGATTCTCTGTCTTGTAGGTATAACTGAATGCCATATTCAGCCCGCTTTGTTGCCGTTTGATTACATACTCTGTAATAAAAAGGTAATCCCAACTCCCAGTACCCAATTGGAAACTTGGATTTAAAGTTCCACTATTAGATTCATCAAATTTTCCTGTAGGTGCTTTCAGCCCCCCTCCTAGTTGCACTTTATGAGAATAGTTAGAAAGACTATCTTTTTTTGATTGAAAAAGGGTATACAAACCCACTACAGTTATATCGCCAAGTCCACTTCTATTTTCATATCCTGTATTTAATAATCTATTGTTATTATGAAATGGAATTAAAGCCATGAGTTGAATGTGAGATGTTAGCGGTATTCTTGACCAAAATTGAATTGTATTGAAGTTTTCTTCAATCCAGGGTGAATTATTAAAAACGCCTTCTTTGGTTGTATATTTCTGATACACATACCTAACTCCTATAAAATCATCATTCAGCATAGAACCAAACCCCATACTCCCCCCATTGGCAGAACAACCACATGCATCACAATATTCTTCCCCTAAATCCTTTATTAGATAAGCATATTTCTGAAATCGATGTTCATTTTGAAGCGTATCTTTTAATGCGGAATAACTATTTTGCACACACATAAGGAGTAGTGCAACTGCTATTTTTTTCATAGTATATTATTTTTTTGGTATATATGTATTCGGGTTTTTCAAAAACTCTTGCTTACACATTGTGGAACAAAACCCATATAAATCTCCATTTACTTTTGTGGTATCTGACACACCATATTTAACGATACTCATTTTACAATAGGGATCTAAAGTATCCGCATATTGAAGTCCATTCAAAGGATTTTTAGGCTTCACAAAAGAGGTGGCTACTTTATGCTTACTTTGAACCACTTCTTGTTTTTTACAGCCTAAGAACAAACTAAAGGCTACGACTATGATTATATGTTTTTTCATATTTTTTGTGTTTTTATTTTATTCTGAAAACCTACTATCTGTAATGTATTGGTTATCAGTTAATGTATTAAGAAAAGAGATAATTTGTGATTTTTCAGTTATTGTTAATGGAATTCCCAAGACTCCGTTTTGGCTAAGTGTTGAATCTAGTGTAATAGAATTAGTAATTCCATTAGAATAATGATTCAAAACAGCATCTAAAGTGCCAAATCTTCCATCATGCATATAAGGTGCCGTAACGGCGACATTCCTTAGACTTGGTACTTTAAACTTGTAATAATCTTGTGGTAATTGTGTTAGGCGGTATCTACCCACATCATTAACTTGTGGATTTATACTTAGTCCGTTATTTCTAAATGAGTTATCCGTAAATAAATCAGTTGCATGGCAATTGGCACATTTATTTTTAAAAATGGCATAACCTGCTACTTCATCCGCTGTAAAATCACCCCCTACTTCATTTCTTCTGTATTTATCGAATTTTGAATTAGAAGAAATATTGAGAACCATAAATTGTGACAATGCTTTAAATAAATTTTCAGTAGTTATTTGTTTGTTTGGAAAAGCCAAGCTAAATAGCTTAACATATTTTGGATCAGCTTTCATCATAGCTATTATAGCTTCCAAATTTCCATTCATTTCTATTGCACTTAACAAAGGGATTACAGGTTGAAAATCTAAATTATCAGCTGCTCCATCCCACATAAATTGAGATTGAAAAGCCATATTCTGAATTGAAGGTGAATTTCTAGTCCCTGAAGCGTTATTAACACCGTGACTTACAGTATGTCCGTGATGTGTAAAAGCATTTTGCTGAATATGGCAAAAGCTACAAGATATATCACCATCAGATGAAAGCCGGCCATCATAAAATATTTTCTTACCTAGCTCGAAACCCATTTCGGTTGGTGGATTTTGAGTAATATTATAAGTTAAAGGAGGAAAATTTGAAGGAATTTTTAATGCTAATGGAACATCAACATAGGACTCAATTGTAGAACAACTCCACAACACTATACTGCATACTATAATGCTAACTATTGTTTTCATAATGCATCTATATAAGGCTGTTTGAACTAAAAGTCCAAACAGCCATTTTTAATATTTAATTAGGATCGTTATGAACGTGTTCAACAGAAAACATAGAACTCAAATTTGAAGAAATTAAGGGCAAATCCGAGCCACCCATAATCATGGCTCCCATTCCCATAGAATTATGTTCGGATAAATTAATTTTATTAGCCCCATCAATAATTTGAGACAAGTCGGTACTCAAATGTATTTGAGGTGTAATAGTGGTTCGAACCAAGGCATTAGTTGGCAAGTCCAATGATATTTCTGTATAATTATAATCGGTACCGGTTTTACCCGTATGAATCATAAAAGAAGTATCAGTTGTTACAGTTGGAGATGTAAAAGTCCCTTCAAAGGCAAGAAATTTAAATCCAGAAGCCCAACTCCATGTCATTCCTGCATTTTGGGCAGTTACCCAAAAATCGGCAATACCCGATTGGCCTAATTCATATTGGGCTTTATCCACACCTATTCCAAATTGTATAGCTTTATAATTAGCTGCTGGTATATTACTTAAATTCAACAATAAGCTTTCTGGATTTCCTTGATCCACTATAAAATAACTTTCTGCTTTTGGATATGTAAATAAAGTTCCGTCTTCTTTTGTTAAAACTATATTACTAACAATATACTTTATGCTACTAATTTTCAACACTTCGTTAGTGGAAGTTGCTACTGTTGGGTTACCCAGTATCAAAGCATTATCAGCAAATCCGTTTTCAAATTCAACTTTTAAATTTCCTGTTCCAGTGATTGGATCTTCACTTTTGCTACATGCTACTAATGATGCTAGGACCAAAAGAGCGCTCAAATATTTTACTATATTTTTTTTCATTTTATGCTATATAATTAAACCTGTCTTAAAAGTAAATAAGACAGAATACTATTGTTTTTAAACTATTTTAATAAAGTCAGTGTCAAACCATTTTGAACGAAATATTTTCGCCGAAATACAACTGTAGCAACCTAACTCAACAGCTAAATTGCATTCATTTAAAAGTAAATGTATGGCTGACTAATAAGAATAATTAAGCTTGAAGCTTAGGAGGATTGTCAAAAATTAAAGTATGTTTAGAATACTCTCCTTCTTTGTAAAAGAAACACTTTCTATCAGCAGTTGATAGTGAAGGTATTGGGGGATTTATAGTTATTTGAAAAGGAACTAAAAACAATACTTCTTTTTCTAATGCCAAGACTGTTTTTTGATTTGATTTTTGTTCTTTTTCTAAAGCTGAATTAAGAAAACATTGCCCTTTACACAACGGAATTGCATCAAATCTATTGATACACAAATTAGATGCAATATATTCTCTGTTGATCTGAAAAGAAGTAACAATCCATAAACTCTTTGAGTTTTGAATCATAAATAGGATTAGTAAAATGAATACTATTCTTTTTTTCATTTTGCAAATGTAATAGAACTATTCGTTTATTAAAACATTAATATCTTTTATCAATCTATTTGTTTCTTGGGCATTGGTACCATCATAGACTCCTCTAATGCATTTGCTTTTATCGATTAATAAAAAAGCTCCACTATGCACTAAACCACCGGGGGCTTTTGAATCGGGATAAGCAGTTGTAAAATAGCTTTTTGATGCGATATTAAAAATACTATCTTTATTTCCTGTAACAAAAAACCAATTTTTATTTACCCCTAAAGCATTCTTATAGTCTTTAAGCTTTTTAGTAGTGTCTCGATCAGGATCAAGAGTATGGGATAGAAAATTTATTGATGGATTGTTTTTATACACATCATATACCTTTTTAAGTTCAAAATTCATCTTTGGACAAATTGTGGGACAGGATAAGAAAATAAAATCAGCTACATACACTTTGTTTTTAAAAGTAGCATTTGTAACTTCTAAACCATCTTGATCTGTAAAGGAAAAATCATGAATCTTAGGATATATAGTATCCTTTTCAGAAACAACAGGAGCTCCTAAAAAAGGTAATTTAGTTTGTTTAGGTGAGCAATTGACAAGAAGAATTGCTAATAATACAAGTGCTATTTTATTCATAGTACAAATATAGGGTTTTGAAACATTCCCTAGAAAAAACTCATTTTGAAATATATCATTACCAATGCTCTCTTTAATAATGCAAAGACTATTAATAAATAAATCTTAATACGCATTTTGGTTGTGTTGATTTTCATAAATTTGTCCAAAATCAAAACACTTGAAAAAATTTCTATTCTGTATCGGAATTATTATGGGTGTGTTTCAAACTGCACATTCCCAAAAAACTTCCAAAATAATAATTGAATATTCTGATTTTGCGGACCGAAATCAAGATGAAATTCCAGATGCTCTTTTGTTGCGTGGTAATGTTCGAGTTCGACATGAAGGAGTTCTATTTACATGCAACAAAGCCTATTTCTTTGAAAAAGAAAACTATTTAAAAGCTTTTGGAGAAGTCCAAATGGTTCAAGGCGATACTCTTTTTATGAATAGTAAATATGCCGAGTACAATGGAGAAGTTAAACAAGCCTATGCTACTGGAAATGTAGTTATGCGTTCCCCAGAGTCAACGTTAGTTACTGATACTATTAATTTTGATCGCAATGTTCAAGAAGCATTTTACAATTCGTTTGGTACTATCACCAGCAAAGAAAACACTTTAAAAAGCAAGTCGGGACGGTACTATGTCAAAGAAAAAAAATTTCGATTTCTAACTGCTGTAACCATTACTAACCCGAAATACACCATAAAATCCAATCATTTAGATTATTATTCCAATTCTGGACATTCTTATTTATTTGGACCATCAACTATAACCAGTAAAGAGAATTTCATTTATACTGAAAAAGGTTTTTATGACACTAAAAAGAATTTAGCCCATTTACTACGGAAATCTTATATAAAGTATAAAGATAGACGAATTGAGGCCGACAGTTTATATTATGATCGTACTAAAGAATATGCTTCTGGAACCAACAATGTAAAGATTACAGACTCTATCAATAAAGGGGTAATAAGAGGTCATTATGCCGAAGTATTCCGAAATATAAAAAAGGAAACGGATTCCATTATGATAACCAAAAGAGCTGTTGCTGTTACATTGGTAGAAAAAGACTCCATGTATGTTCATGGAAAAAAAATGATTATTACAGGTAAATCGGGAGAGCGAATTATTAGAGCATTTAACAATGTTCGATTTTACAAAACCGATATGAGTGGTAAATGTGATTCTATTCATTCCAATCAAAAAACAGCATTAACAAAGTTAATTGGGAAACCTATTTTATGGAATTATGAAAATCAATTAACTGGAGATGTCATGCATTTGATTGGTAATAATACAACTGAAAAACTAGACTCTTTAAAAGTATTAAACAATGCGTTTATCATTTCAAAAGACTCATTAGGCACTGGATATAATCAAGTTAAAGGACGAAACCTTTATGGCAAATTTCTTGACAATAAACTGCATGAAGTCGATCTAATAAAAAATACTGAAGTGGTTTATTATATGAGAAATGACCAAAATGAATTAATTGGTATCAATAAAAATGTGAGCAGCAAAATCAATATGACATTGGATAAAAATAAAATTGATACTATTACTTTTTTCAATCAAGTTGATGGAGATATGTATCCTGAAAAAGATTTGCCTGAAAATGCACGCAAACTGAGAGGATTTATATGGCGTGGAGATGAAAGGATTAAATCAAAAGATGATATATTTTCTGAGGAAGAAAATGAATTAGACGCTCAAATACAAGCCCAGAAAAAAATAGAGATGTCGCATAAAAACCAACCTTTAAAACCTAGTAAAGAAACGTTAGACTACGACAAGAACAATCCTAAACCGAAAAGCAACACGAGTGAAGCTTCAACAAAACCCATGGTAAAATAATGGCAAACCACGAATGTCCAAAATGTCATAAACATGCATTTACGTGGTATGTGAGTGAAGTTTTACCCAATATAACCGTATGGAGTTGCAGTGCATGTCCCTTGCAAATTTTTGAAGATGAATCGGAGGAAGAAGAATGTGATAATTGCCATGAAATAACCAAAACTTTTTTAAGAAGTCAGGAAGAGCAATTCAATTGGTGTTCCAATTGCAATACAGTATCACACTATCAAAGAAATGAAGATTTAGACTAATTTCATGAAAGAAGATTTTATAAAATACCAAGCACAAACCTCTCCTTATCCATTAGGAATGGAGGTATCACATGCAATAGGTAGTTATATATACGACACCAAAAACAAAGCTTATTTGGATTTTGTAGCAGGCGTTTCTGCATGTAGTTTGGGACACCAACATCCTAGAGTAAACCAAGCTATAATTGACCAATTAAACAAATATTCGCATGTTATGGTTTATGGTGAATATGCACAACATCCTGCTGTAGCGTATTGTAAGTTATTGGTAGAGAATTTACACCCTAATTTAAATAAAATTTATTTAGTTAATTCGGGCACAGAAGCCTGCGAAGGCGCACTTAAATTAGTTCGTCGTGTTACAGGTAGAAGCCAACTTATTTCCTGTCATAATGCTTATCATGGTAATACTATGGGTTCTATGAGTGTTATGGGATTTGAAGAACGGAAGCAAATCTTTAGACCATTAATCCCCGATGTTGATTTCATTACTTTCAATAATGAGGAAGACTTGCAAAAAATCACAACTAAAACTGCCGGTATCATTTTAGAAAGTATACAAGGAGGAGCAGGCTTTATAGAGCCTATGAATGGGTTTTTAACTAAAGTAAAAAGAAGGTGTGAAGAAGTTGGTGCATTACTAATTCTTGATGAAATCCAACCTGGGTTTGGTAGAACTGGAAAGTTATTTGGCTATGAAAACTATAATGTAGTACCGGATGTGGTTATTATAGGGAAAGGAATGGCTGGAGGCATGCCTGTTGGTGGCTTCATTGCTAATGAAAAACACATGGATTTGTTGAGTCATGATCCAAAACTAGGACATATCACAACTTTTGGTGGCCACCCTGTCATTGCGGCTGCTTGTTTAGCAACCTTACAAGAAGTATTAGAAAAAGACTACGCATCACAATCATTAGTAAAAGAAAAACTATTTCGAGAACTTTTGGTACACCCTTTGATAGAAGAAATTAGAGGACGAGGATTAATGTTAGCTGCCATGACCAAAGACCCTGAAATAACAAATCAAGTTATTTTGAAATGTCAAGATAAAGGTTTGATTTTATTTTGGTTACTTTTTGAAGGGTGTGCTATTCGAATTACCCCTCCTTTAACAATCTCTGAAGGTGAAATTAGAGAAGGTTGTGCCATCATTAAAGAAGTTATGGATGAAATTTGGCAAAATGGTTAAGGGAATTAATTAACCTTAACTGTTTAATACCAAAGAGTTGATTGCAATATTGATTTTCAAATTGTTAATTAAATTGTTTACAACAATATCTCCAATTACACTAAAAAAAGCACCATTTATCTACTTTTATTAAGGATAATTTAAACCCTACTGTTATGCACTTAGATCACGACGAAGAAGACCACAGTTTATCCTTATCTAAATTTGAATCGATGTTGAAAACCAACAAGGTATTCTTTTTTGATTCAGAAGAATTTGAGGAAATCATATTGCATTATCTTGACATGGGAAAAGCAACTTTAGCCAAAAAGGCCTTAAAGTTGGGATTAGAACAACATCCAAAATCTACGGGACTTAAATTAGTTCAAGTAGAAATGATGGTATACGATGACAAATTGGATCAAGCTGAAAAACTACTTAATGAGTTGTATGCTATAGAACCAACCAATGAGGAAATATTCATTCAAAAAGCTAACATTTACTCCAAAAGAGATTTACATGAAAAGGCTGTTGAATTTTTAAAAACAGCATTATTGTATACCGAAGATCATGCCGATGTATACAATTTGATGGGAATGGAATACCTTTTTATGGACAATTTAGAATTGGCTAAAGAAAGTTTCATCAAATGTTTGGAAGAAGATTTTGAAGATCAATCTGCTTTATACAATGTAGTATATTGTTTTGAATTTTTAGATCAAAACCTAGAAGCTATAGCTTATTTGAATAAATACATTGACAAAAACCCATATAGTGAAATTGCTTGGCATCAATCTGGTCGATTATACTATGGCATAAAAGATTACGAAAATGCAGTGCGCTCTTTTGAATTTTCCACCTACATTGACGATGAATTTATAGGAGCCTTTATGGAAAAAGGGAAAGCATTAGAACGATTAAAAAGATATGAGGAAGCCATAGAAAGTTACAATAGAACTCTTGAATTAGACGACCCAACTTCTTATGCTTTACTACGAATTGGAAAATGTCATGAAAAACTAGGTCATAAAGCCGAAGCTATAAAATATTTTAATAGAACCGTACATGAAGATCCGTTATTAGATAAAGGATGGATTGCAATTACCGATTATTATGTACGCCAAAAAAATTACCAAAAAGCGCTAATATATGTCAATAAAGCATTAGCTATTGACGATCAAAACAGACTATATTGGAAACGATATGCTACTATAAACAAAGCACTCGATCATATAGAAGAAGCTGAGTTTGGGTATCGTAAAGCGGTAGAATTTGGAGATTACCAGTTAGACACGTGGTTGTTTTGGGTTGATATCATGCAACAATTAGGCGAGTATAATAATGCTATATTGACTTTATTACAAGCAGCAGAATATTTCCCTGAAGAATATGAAGTTGAATACCGATTGGCTGGATTTCATTTTCTTTTACATGAAGAACAAAAAGCTACATTTCACTTAAGCAATGGACTTCGTTTAAATCAAAAACAACAGACTTTATTTGCCGAATTATTTCCAACGGTTTGGGAAAGAACTTTTGTTCAAGACTATATTTTAAAACACACAAAATCAGAATAAAATGTCGACAAGACGATTTGGTCTTATCGGGAAAAATATATCCTATTCTTTTTCTAAACAATTTTTCACAGAGAAATTTGAAATTGAATCATTAGATGATTGTTCCTATGAAAACTTTGATATAAATTCTATAAAGGATTTTCAAAATATCGTTAAAAATAATACCACCATAAAAGGATTTAATGTTACTATTCCTTATAAAGAATCTATCATTCCCTATTTGGATAAACTTTCAATGAAAGCGGCTCAAATTGGAGCTGTAAATGTTATCCGGAAAACTTCAAAAGGAAAACTGAAAGGCTATAATTCCGATTATTATGGGTTTATGAAATCTCTACAACCTTTACTAAAATCACACCATAAAAAAGCATTGATTTTAGGAACGGGTGGTGCTGCAAAAGCCATAGCCTTTGCATTAGATCAGCTGGGAATAGATTTTTTATTTGTTTCAAGAACTACCAAAAACAATATGATATGTTATGATCAATTAACAGTTTCTATATTTGAAAATTATCATATTATTATAAACTGCACCCCTGTTGGTACTAGTCCAGATATAAGTGTTAGTCCGACTATTCCCTATTCGTTTTTTACAGCAAATCATATTGCGTTTGACTTAATTTATAATCCCGAAGAAACTGAGTTTTTAAAAAAATCAAAAGCCAATGGAGCTGTAACTAAGAATGGTTTTGAAATGCTTGTGAAACAAGCTGAAAAGGCATGGAAAATATGGAATAAATAAATCATTATGAATATCAAATTACTTGCCATTGGCAAAACAGATCATAAATCATTACAAGCACTTATTGACGAGTACACCAAACGCCTATCTTTTTATATCAAATTTGATTTAGAAATAATTCAAGATATTAAAAATGTTAAAAATCTCTCTGAAAGTCAACAAAAAGAAAAAGAAGGTGAAATACTATTATCTAAAATAACGGCAACTGATTATTTAGTATTACTAGATGAAAATGGAGCCACATTTACGAGTGTTGCCTTTTCAAATTTTCTTCAAAAGAAAATGAATTCAGGCACAAAAACTTTAGTATTTGTAATAGGTGGACCCTATGGATTCAGTGAAGCAGTTTACCAAAAAGCTCAATCAAAAATCTCACTTTCCTCTATGACCTTTTCTCATCAAATGATTCGTTTATTTTTCATAGAACAATTATATAGAGGATTCACTATTCTAAAAAACGAGCCCTATCACCATCAATAAACATTAGTATATATATTCTATATGATTTGAGTTAAAGGAAAATGAATTTAACTTTAAATTACTAATGAAAATTTTGTCTTGTACATATTGTTCGAAACTCATCATTTTGTCGAAAGAGAACACTACTCTTTTTTGTTGATTTATCGACCATTTATCTATGAAGTTTTGCAAATCATTTTTTGAAAAAACTTCATCCCCAATTCTAACCAAATCGTTGCGATCAAAGTAGATTTGTAAAACATTGGAATCAGCCACTTCTACTTTATATTTTATATTTGAAAAAGGCATGAATGCCATAGTTTTAGACACATCATTCATGTAAGTAAAATAGTTCTCTGAACTTTCACTTTTATGAAGACTCGTTTCTTTTTTTACTTGTAACTTTTTAACTTCTAAAACAACTTTTCGCAATGGCAAACGCTTATCAATATTAAAGAGCCAATTGGTTGTGCTAATTCTATTTTTTTGATTGACTTCAACAAGTGTATCTTCTTTTTCAAGTTTGAAAAAGAAATAAATTGGAGAATGATTTTGTACATCTGCAACAATAGTTTGATTGGCTTTAGGTAATAAAA
Organism: Flavobacterium sp.; assembly: GCA_024644655.1. GTDB lineage: Bacteria > Bacteroidota > Bacteroidia > Flavobacteriales > Flavobacteriaceae > Flavobacterium. The sequence continues at coordinate 18,818 of JAHEHJ010000011.1, read as the reverse complement.
CTTCTTTGTTTTGACATGAAAACAGAACTAAAACAACAAGTAATAAGATTATTTTCTTCATAATTGGGCAAGTAAATTTACACATTCAACAGCTTCTTTCACATCGTGAACTCTAAGAATATTAGCTCCTTTCTGCAATGCAATTGTATTCAAAACAGTTGTGCCATTTAATGCAAATTCCGCTGTACTATTCAGTGTTTTATATATCATTGACTTTCTTGACATCCCTGCAAGCAGAGGTAATTCTAACATCTTGAACAAATCTAAATTTGATAAAATTTCATAATTATGTGGGATTGTTTTAGCAAATCCAAATCCAGGATCAATAATAATATCGTTGATTCCATAACTTCTAGCAAGAGCTGCTTTTTCAGAAAAATAAAAAAGCAACTCTTTTGTGATATCCACATATTGTGCCAAACTTTGCATGGTTTGAGGAGTACCTTTCATATGCATCATAATATAAGGCACTTGAAGCTCTTTTACTATTGGCATCATTTTTTCATCTAATCCACCAGCAGATATATCATTAATCATGCATGCTCCCGATTCAATTGCTTCTTTAGCAACTCTTGACCTAAATGTATCAATAGAAATTAAAAGTTTTGGAAATTGTTTTTTTACTAATGATACAATTGGAATTAGTCTTTTTAACTCTTCTTCTTCGTTGACAAATTCAGCATTAGGCTTACTTGAATAAGCGCCAACATCAATAAATGTTGCTCCTTCTCTATGCATTAAATCAACATGATTCAGAATACTTGTATCTTTTAAAAACTTTCCACCATCATAAAATGAATTTGGAGTCAAATTTAAAATCCCCATTACTTTTGGAGAAGTCAAATCGATTAGATTTCCATGGCAGTTGATAGTCATTTTAAAATTAAGTTAGTTATAAGATTTAGTCCTTTGTACTTCAATCATTATTCTTTACTTTTGAAGAAATTTGACACAAATATACATTGAAATGAGTAATACTTCTCAAGAATATGACAAGGTAATCGCGATTTGTCGACAACTTTATATTAATAAAATGAAAGACTATGGTAGTGCATGGCGAATTTTAAGATTGCCATCACTAACCGATCAAATATTCATAAAAGCCCAACGCATTAGAAGTCTCCAACAAAACGAAATTCGAAAAGTAGACGAGGATGAAACAGGAGAATTTATTGGAATAATAAACTATAGTATAATGGCCTTAATTCAATTAGAATTAGGAGTTGTTGAACAACCTGATTTAGATGTCATCAAAGCCACAGCTTTATTCGATGAAAAACTTGCAATAACAAAATCATTAATGGAAGCAAAAAACCATGATTATGGTGAAGCTTGGCGTGATATGAGAGTGAGTTCTCTAACCGATTTAATATTGCAAAAATTACTTAGAGTAAAACAAATTGAAGACAACAAAGGAAAAACAATAGTTTCTGAAGGCATAGATGCCAATTATCAAGATATGATTAATTATTCTGTATTTGCATTAATATTGATGCAGTTCGGACAATAACAAAGACATTATGAGTATTTCAAAAAACAATACCGTTTGGGGAATTAGAATCTTAATTTCATTTTTATTTCTGCTTTCAGCAGTTGCTAAATTATACCCTTCACCCTATTTTGCCATTTCTACATTTGAAGTAAAACAATTATACCCAATGGGCTTCTCAGAAGGATTAGCTCCTTATTTTTCTAGGGTATTAATCGGGATAGAGTTCGCTTTAGGTTTATTAATTTTACAAAAGAATTTCTTAAGAAGTATCGTAATACCTGCTACCATTTTATTATTAGCAATTTTCACTACTCATTTATCTATCGTTTCTTTCCAAAGTGGTGGAAATACAGGTAACTGTGGTTGTTTTGGTAGTTTATTACCGATGACACCTATACAAGCTATTTTAAAAAATGTAGTTGCAATGATTTTTTTGGGTTGGCTTTTTGTAATTATGCCTAAATCCAATGAGAGAAAAGATAATTTTTGGGTACTTACTTCAGCAACTTTTGGAATGATATTACTATTGTTTATGTTGGCTCCTATTCAACCCTTAGAACATAATTTTACAGTATCTGAACCAGAAACAATAACAACTCCTGAAATAATTGACTCAACCACTATTACACCTGCTTCAACATCTACAACAGACACAATTAAAAATAAAGAAGTTGTCAAACAAGTTATCAAAGCTGAATTAAATGAGCCCGAAAAACACAAATCGGGATATTCTCAATATTTCAGTTCAATTGATAAAGGGCGAAAAACTTTATGTTTTTTTGTACCAGGTTGTGATCATTGTCGTGTAGCTGCTAAAGAGCTCACAGAAATGAAAAAAAACACTAAAAACTTTCCTGATATTTCTATTATTTTCATGAATGAAGAAGCCGATTTAATACCCGATTTTTTTAAAGAAGCTGGTGCAGAATATCCTTATACAATAATTGAAGTAATTCCTTTCTGGAAGGTTTTAGGTTCAGGAAAAGATACTCCTGGAGTTAAATATTTATGGAATGGTAATGAATACAAATATTACTATGGTATTACAGATAACAAATTTAATCCAAGTGATTATAAAAAAATAATTAGTAAGTCCTATTCCGAAATAATAAAATAAAACCATTTCAATTTACACATAGAAACTCATTTAATATACTTATTATGATTAAATATATTATGTCAAGATCTTTAAATGAAAAAGGCTTTTTGGGGATTAGTCTTTGTATCATTACCTTTATTGTAGGCGATTATCTCTTGAATCATATTTCTACTTTAGAAAACCCACCTATGGGAAATACAGTATATATATTAATTGGAAGCACATTATTATTCACTTCTGTTTTGGGTGCAATTATCGTATCTAAATATATCTATGACAATAAGAAAAAGATAAAAAAAATGGAGCATAAAAGAAAAAAACATAGAGTATATTTTTTAAAAAATCAAAAAAGCAATACTAACACTCCAACATAAATGAAAAAAAACATAACTTATATTGCTATAGTATTTGTCATATTTGCTTTTGCTAATTCAAGTAAAGATGAATTTTCTAAAGAATCATTGTCCAAAAAATTAGTTTCATTTGACAAATCTAATATTTCATTTGAAGATATACTAAAAAAACATACTGGTAGAGTCACTGTTATTGAAATATGGGCTTCTTGGTGTAGTGATTGTGTAAAAGCAATGCCTAAAATAAAAGAAACCCAAAATGAATTTAAAAATATCGATTATATATTTATTTCGATGGATAAATCATTTGAACAATGGCATGACGGAATTGAAAAGCATGAATTAAAAGGAGAACATTACTGGGTAACAGATGGAATGAAAGGAGAATTTGGAAAGTCTATTGATTTGGATTGGATTCCCCGTTATATAATTCTTGACAAAAATGGAAAAATAATTACATATCGAGCAATCGAAACTGATTTTGATCAAATTCACAATACATTAAAAACTTTACAATAATGAGACAAAAAATTGTTGCAGGCAATTGGAAAATGCATAAAAATGCAGAAGAGACAGAAGACTTATTAAATGATTTAATTGACAAACTACCAAATGACATTGAAGCTCATATAATAGTTGCCCCTACTTTTGTTAATTTGGCATCAGCTGTTGATCATTTAGAATTTACCAATATTGAAGTTGCAGCCCAAAACATGCATCAAAATGAGAGTGGTGCCTATACTGGTGAAATATCAGCCAACATGTTAAAAAGCATAGGTGTTAATATGGTATTCATTGGACATTCAGAAAGAAGAGCTTATTTCCATGAAAATGACACTTTATTAGCTCAAAAAGTTAGTACAGCATTAAGTCATGATATGATTACCATATTTTGTTTTGGGGAAGAATTAAAAGATAGACAAAATAACCAACATTTTAACGTTGTAGAAAATCAATTAAGGGATGGATTATTTCATATAGAAAACAAAGATTGGGAAAAAATTGTGTTAGCTTATGAACCTGTTTGGGCAATTGGAACAGGAGAAACAGCTAGTCCAGAACAAGCCCAAGAAATGCATGAATTCATTAGAGAAACTGTTAGAAAAAGATTCGGAAATGAAATTGCAGATAATGTCTCTATATTATATGGAGGAAGTGTAAAACCCGATAATGCCAAAGAAATTTTTTCCAAACCTGATGTAGATGGTGGATTAATTGGTGGAGCTGCTCTCAAAGCAGATGATTTTGTTGCCATAGTAAATTCTATATAAGAATAGTATTTCTTTATATTTAAGCCTTTCATTAATTTGAAAGGCTTTTTTTATTTATATATATATTAATTGCTTTTTATCGATTTTATTTGCTTTTTATCGATTTATATTATTATATTTGTTTTATAATCCTAGCTCCTAATCAAAATGAAAGCAAAATTGAATCTTATTTTTATTTTACTAATTACAGTAAACCTACAAGCTCAGATTGACTCCCAAAAAAGATTTCAATCTGATGTAAGAAAATATTATAATTGGAATAAAGAATTTGAAAAATACGAATTGGTGGAAACTGAATATGAAAATTCAGTAATTGATATTCGCGAAATAGGTTCTAAAACTAATGGATATATTGTGATTAGTATGGTTGATAATGGATCGGTTAGAATGCATCATGGTTCAATTTATCAATTTGCTCAGGATAGCGAAGAAACAGGTTCTTGGTTGATACGTTCAAAGTTTATGCGTGCTAAAATCACATATAATCCAAAAGAAAATACATTAACCTATTTATATGATGCAGATGATAAAAGATATACCAAACTAATGATATTTTATGTTAAACCTGATGAGATTCCCAATGCCAGCTTAAAAGCCATTGTAAAAACAGATTAAAAAAAAGTATCTTATACTAGTACTGTTGATTTCCTTATTATATTTGCCAAAAAAAATTATACATGTCTAATATATATTTAGGTTATCATTTTACAGTCTCTCCAAAAGAATTAGGTTCAGAAATCTTAATTGCTGAACTTGGAGAAAAACCATTTGAGAGTTTTATAGAAACAGAAAATGGATTCACAGCTTATATACAAAAAGAGCTTTGGACAGAGGATATACTTAATGATATTTACCTATTAGAATCAACTGAATTTATTATTTCATATACTATTGAAGAAATAGAGCAGGTCAATTGGAATGAAGAATGGGAAAAAAACTTTGAACCAATAGATGTAGATGGTCTATGTCATGTTAGAGCTCCGTTTCATCCAAAAACCAATGCTGAATTTGATATAGTTATTGAACCAAAAATGAGTTTTGGTACAGGCCATCATGAAACTACGCACATGATGATTCAACACTTATTAGAAACCAACGTTACTAATCTAAAGACTTTAGACATGGGATGTGGAACAGCAATTCTTGCCATATTAGCTGAAATGAAAGGAGCGAATCTTATTGATGCAATTGACATAGATAATTGGTGTTATTTGAATTCAATTGAAAATGCGGAACGGAATAACTGTACTAAAATTACAGTATATGAAGGCGATGCCACATTACTTAAAGGTAAAAAATATGATATAATTATTGCAAATATTAATCGTAATATTTTATTAAACGATATGCAACAATACGTGGATTGTTTGAATAAACATGGAATTTTATTATTAAGTGGATTCTATATAGAAGACATCCCTGTCATTGACAAATCATGTACGGAAAAAGGCTTAACCTATATTAAAAAATTCGAGAGAAATAATTGGGTTTCTTTAAAATATGTAAATTAGTTTGCAATTATAGGAAGATAATAATATGAGTACGAAAGAAAAAATACAAGAATCTGTTTTAGTTGAAGAAGAAATTGGAATCAACAACGAAATTGTATTATATAATGATGATGTGAATACTTTTGATCATGTAATAGATACTTTAATCCGGGTGTGTCAACATACGTCAGAGCAAGCTGAACAATGTGCAATATTGGTTCACTACAAAGGAAAATGCACTGTCAAAACAGGATATTTTGAAGAATTAAAACCACAGTGCAATCAATTATTAAATGCAGGATTAAGTGCAGAAATTATTTAGGATTTAAATTTCCATTCAAACTCATCATTATCATTAATGATTGCTCCTATTTCTACACGTATAACTACTCCAAATTCCGATTGAAGTATTAACCAATTGCTCTCATTAAAATGATTCTCAGTAGAATCAAAATCTTCTACTTCCCATGATTTAAAAGGTAATTCTTTTTTTATTTCTTCTATCTTTTTTCCTATAACCAAGGTATCTAAAATTGATGCATTACTATTTGATGAAATAATATAACCCAATCGGAAATTTTCATCTTCATAAAAAGTTAGTCTTAGTTTTTCACTATTGTAAAGATAAATTACATTTTGGTCTTCATCTTCAAATTGTTTGTTTGGTTTACCTAATAGGCCTTCAACATGATTTTGTTTCATGCCAAATAACAATTGATCTATACCATTTTTGGGATTAATTTTCATAATTACTATATTTTAATAGTGCATTTTTTAATATTCAAAAAGCCCATATTCGCTTTGAATAGTGAGTTTTTTACTTGTATTTGCCTCAACTCTACCTACAATTTGTGCCTCTACACCAAATGATTTAGAGATGGCAATAATATCATTCGCAATTTCTTGAGGAACATATAATTCCATTCGATGTCCACAATTGAATACTTGGTACATCTCTTTCCAATCGGTATTAGATTGCTCTTGTATCAATTGAAACAATGGTGGGACTGGAAACAAGGTATCTTTAATTACATGCACATTATCTACAAAGTGTAAAACTTTAGTTTGTGCCCCTCCACTACAATGAACCATTCCATGAATATCATTAGAAGTATATTTATCTAATATAGTTTTTACAATGGGAGCATAAGTCCGTGTTGGAGAGAGTACTAATTTACCAGCATCAATAGGTGAATTTGTAACAGTATCTGTCAATTTAATATTTCCTGAATAAACCAACTCTTTAGGAACCGAACTATCAAAACTCTCAGGATATTTATCGGCTAGATAGTTTGCGAACACATCATGACGTGCTGATGTTAATCCGTTACTCCCCATCCCACCATTATAACCCTTTTCATAGTTAGCTTGACCAAAAGAAGCCAAACCAACGATAACATCACCTGCTTTGATATTAGCATTATCAATAACTTTAGACCGTTTCATACGTGCTGTTACTGTAGAATCTACTATTATAGTTCGAACCAAATCACCCACATCAGCAGTTTCACCCCCAGTAGAATGAATAGTAACTCCAAATGTTTTTAATTCGGCAATTAAATCTTCGGTTCCATTAATGATTGCTGAAATTACTTCAGCAGGAATTAAATTTTTATTTCTTCCAATAGTAGAGGATAGTAGAATATTATCGGTTGCTCCCACACATAACAAATCATCAATATTCATAATCAATGCATCTTGCGCAATACCTTTCCATACTGATAAGTCTCCAGTCTCTTTCCAATACATATAGGCTAAAGAAGATTTAGTGCCTGCTCCATCGGCATGCATGATCAAACAATAATCGGTATCATTTGTTAAATAATCGGGGACAATTTTACAGAATGCCTTCGGAAATAATCCTTTATCAATGTTTTTTATAGCATTATGTACATCTTCTTTAGAAGCCGAAACTCCACGTTGAGAATAGCGTTGACTGTTATCAGAACTCATGTTATTTTAGTTGTGTTTGGCAAAGATACATTTTAAGAAGAAAAACTCAATTTGAATCCTAAACAAACTTAGTAGAAATACAAAAAAATTATATTTGAATTATTCTACCAAATTAATTTCATTCCCAAATAGCCCTATTTATCCACAATCAATATTTCAACTCTTCTATTGCTGTACGTTGAGCTTCAGTTCTCTCAGGAACAGGATATATAGGGTCATTACTTCCTATTCCTTTATAAGCCAATCTTTTAATTGGAATTCCTTTTTGGACTAAATATTTAAAGATAACCAAAGCTCTTCTATAAGATAATTTGGTGTCCATAGGATTGGGATTACAACAAATATGCCCATGAATTTCAATTCTAAATTTAGGATTTTCCAATAATATCTGAAATAACTCCTCTAAAAGAGGTATTGATTTTTCCATTATTTTCTCCGAATTAAAATAAAAATTGATATTGTGAATTCGGATTAAGTCACCTTGTTTTGCTTTAGCAAATTGTTTCGCTAACGATTCTTTTTCTTGGGTTACTTTATAGGCAAGCGTTACATTGTCTTCTTTCCCTTCTTGGTTAACATCTGATTCATTATTCTGGAGTAAAGTAGTATAAAAGATATCAACTTTACGATTTTCACTTTGAATTTTGGAATGCGTAAAATCTTCACCTATTGCTTTTAAAATTAAATCTTTACTTAAAACAACATTTTTTTTCTTTACTTCATTCAATATTGAATTTATCCTTCGCATTGCAAGTTCTTTATTGTAATCATTTTTATCTACACTATCACAATAACCTATCATTTTGACAATTTCAATATTCTTGTTTTCAAGAAGCCATGTTGACATCTCTATAGCAGAAAGTGTCGTTGGGGTATCTTTATTAAAATCAAAAAACACTTGAAATTTTTGTTGACCAAAACTAGTAGTAGTTAATAACACTAAAAGTACTATTTTACAATACCGCATTAGTTTTCAATAATTAAAATTTCAACTCTACGATTGGCAGCACGTTCTTCTTCACTCTTTTCAGGTAATGGATAAATTGGTTGCGTGCTACCAAAACCCTTATATGACAAACGGTCAACAGGTATTCCATTGGCAATTAAAAAACCGCAAATGGCTTTGGCTCTTTGTGTAGATAAATCCAAACGATCGTTAGACATACAACATAAATGACCTTGGATTTCTATTTTTAGGTTCGGATTGTTTTTAAGTACAACCAAGAGTTCATACATTTTCCCTTTAGCTTCCGGTACTACAATAAAAGTATTGATGATAAAATTGAGGTTGTCTACTTTGAGTCTGTCTCCTTTTTTGGATTCGTATACTTTTTTCATAAAAGCTTTATCAAGCTTGAATTCATTTTGGGATCCATCCGGGTTTTCAAACACCATTTTTTCAGGAAATTCAATTTGTGGTTTAGGTAATTCCACTAGAGGTGTTACTTTCTTAATTCCGAGAATTTCGTCTTCTCTGGCAATGTCTTTTTCGAGTAAGTAGTATATAATTACTTTACGGTTATCGGCTTTATTTTTGGATTGATTAAAACTTTCACCGAAACTACGGGTTTTAAAATCATCTCTGATTTTGATTTTATTTTTGATTAAATCTAATACACTTTCTACTCTATGTTGTGCTAGTGTATCATTGAATCCACTTGTACCATCTTCATCAGTAAAACCATGTATTGCAACAATTTTACTTTGACAAAACTGTGTTTGCCATAAATCTAGTCTTTCTTTTTCCTTTATATTTAAATCAAACTTATTACTATCAAAATATATTTCAAATTGTTCTTGACTATAAACAGTAAAACAAATCAAATAAAAACCTATCATTAAACAAAAACGAATCATAATCACTAGCTTTAACTCAGCTAATTTACATGAATTTATAACAAAAAACCCGTCAATTCTTAAAAGATGACGGGTTTGTTATATTCCTACAAATTATGTTATCTCGTAAATAACAACTCTCTATATTTAGTTAGAGTCCAAGTTTCATCATCTACTAACAACTCTAATTTGTCGCAATGTTCGCGAATTACTTCAAAATAAGGCTTTACTTTATCACAATACGATTCAGCCATTTTTTGAGCATCTGTTAGTACATTGGCCTTTTTACGAGCTTCTGTCATAGCGTCAACATTGGTGTTAATGCCTTCAATGTGTTCTGAAATTTCTCTAATCAAAGAAATTTGTTCTTTAGCAATTTTTTCAAATTCTTTACCAAAGATTTCTTTTAACCCTCTAACATTTTCAATTAAAGTGTTTTGGTATCTAATAGCTGTTGGAATTACATGATTACGAGCAATATCCCCTAAAACTCTTCCTTCTATTTGTATTTTCTTAGTGTATTCTTCCAGTTCAATTTCATATCGAGCTTCAACTTCAATATGATTCATTACATGTAAATCATGGAATAATTCTAGTGCCTTTTTAGAAACTTTAGCTTTCAATGCTGCTGGAGTAGTTTTATGATTACTCAATCCGCGTTTTTTAGCTTCTTTTTCCCAAGCTTCACTATATCCATCACCTTCAAAAAGAATATTTTTAGTTTGTTTGATATATTCTCTCAACACATTAAAGATAGCTTCATCCTTTTTAAGATCTTTTTTCTCAATAAGTGTATCTACTTCTTTTTTAAATTCTTTCAATTGTCTAGCCACAATAGAATTTAAAGTGGTCATCGCATTGGCACAGTTAGCAGAAGAACCCACTGCACGGAATTCAAATTTATTTCCTGTAAAGGCAAAAGGAGAGGTTCTATTTCTATCCGTATTGTCTAACATCACATCTGGAATTTTACCAACTACATTTAATTTTAAATCTGTTTTCTCCTCTGGAGATAACTTTCCATTTGACACTCCTTCCAATTCAGCTAATACTTTTGTCAATTGAGCCCCAATAAAAACAGAAATAATTGCTGGAGGAGCTTCGTTGGCACCTAATCGGTGATCATTACTTGCAGTAGCTATAGATGCTCTCAATAATTCTTCATATTCATTAACCGCTTTAATAGTATTGATGAAGAAAGATAAAAATTGTAAGTTACTCATAGGTGTTTTACCAGGAGACAATAAATTCACCCCAGTATCTGTCGCCATAGACCAGTTGTTGTGTTTTCCAGAACCGTTAACACCTTTAAATGGTTTCTCGTGAAATAACACTTTGAAATCATGTCGCTCACCAACTTTAGACATCACATCCATTAACAATGAATTATGGTCAACTGCAAGATTAGTTTCTTCAAATATAGGTGCTAATTCGAATTGGTTTGGTGCCACTTCATTATGACGTGTTTTAACTGGAATTCCTAACAACATACATTCTTCCTCTAATTCTCTCATATAATTAAGAGCGCGAGAAGGAATAGAACCAAAATAATGATCATCTAATTGTTGTCCTTTGGCAGAGGTATGCCCTAAAAGGGTTCTACCTGTTAAAAGTAAATCAGGTCTCGAATTAGCTAACGAACTATCAACTAAAAAATATTCTTGCTCCCAACCTAAAGTAGCTGTAACTTTCTTTACATTTTTATCAAAATACTTACATACATCGGTAGCAGCTTCATCCACGGCATTTAATGCGCGTAATAAAGGCGTTTTATAATCTAAAGCTTCTCCTGTATAAGATATAAACACAGTAGGAATACAAAGTGTGGTTCCAAAAATAAATGCAGGTGACGTTGGATCCCAAGCAGTATAACCTCTGGCTTCAAATGTATTTCTAATTCCTCCATTTGGAAAAGAAGATGCATCTGGTTCTTGTTGAACCAATTGACCTCCTCCAAATTTTTCTACAGGATCTGACCCATCATAAGACGTTTCAAAAAAAGCATCATGTTTCTCAGCAGTTGTCCCAGTTAATGGTTGGAACCAATGCGTGTAATGAGTCACCCCTTTTGACAAAGCCCATTCTTTCATTCCCATTGCGATATAATCGGCTAACTTTCTGTCAATTTTAGTTCCATGCTGAACAGCATCTTTAACTCCCTTATAAGCATCTGAAGTCAAATACTGCTTCATGGCTTTATCATTAAACACATTCGAACCAAAAAGAGCTGATTTTTTATCAGCTTCTTCAAATTTTACAGGCTTTCTGCCTGATGCATCTTTTAATGCTTGAAAACGTAAAGTTGACATAAATATTAAATTTAAAAATTAAACCCCATTATATTTATGCAAATATATGTATAATTTATAATTAAATAAATACGACCCCCTAATATTTTAGGGGTATTTTTTATAAATCATATAAATACACATAATAATATTAAAACAACTCTATAAAACTTCAAACAGTTATATTTGTGGTATACAATTTCAAACTATGATTATCTGGACCCTTTTTCTCACCGCTATAGCCCTTTTTCTTGCATTAGACTTAGGGGTATTCAATAAAACACCTCACGTCATTAAACCCAAGGAAGCAAGTCTTTGGACCGGAATATGGATTGTAACTTCTTTTATTTTCTCTGTAATCATCTATTGGATTTATAAAAACAATCTAATTAGCAATCCAACTAGCCTAAAACCTTATGAAGCCACCATAAAATATATAAGCGGCTATTTAATTGAACTTTCTTTAAGCGTAGATAATATTTTTATCATGGCCATAATATTTGCTTCATTTAAAATTCCTCAAAAATACCAACATCGTATTTTATTTTGGGGAATTCTTGGCGCCATAATATTCAGAGGTTTGATGATCTTTTTCGGAGTAATTCTCATTCATAAATTCCACTGGATGACCTATATATTTGGTGCTTTTTTAATTTATACTGCTGGCAAAATGCTATTTAAAAAAGAAGATGATGAAGATGAATTTAATCCGAAAAAATCATTTGTATATAAAATTCTACGCAAAATAATACCAATAACAAATCACACTGAAGGAGGCCACTTTTTTATTAAAAGAAAGCATATAACTGCAGCAACATCTCTTTTTGTTGCATTGATGGTAATTGAAGTAATGGATATCGTATTTGCCTTGGATAGTGTTCCTGCCATATTAGCAATTACTTCCGACCCTTTTATTGTATTCAGTTCTAATATATTTGCTATTCTTGGATTAAGGTCAATGTACTTTTTTCTAGCTCATTTATTAGAAAAATTCAAATACTTAGAATATAGCTTGGTGGCAATACTTTCTTTTGTAGGCTTTAAAATGCTATTGGCAAATTGGCTCAAAATACCCGATTGGGTATCTTTATGTATAATAGGGCTATCCCTATTTATAGGAATATGTATTTCTATTAAAAAAAGAAATTAAAGAACACAAAAATAAACACAAAAAACATAAAACTCCATTTTCCTTTTTTAGAAGATTTAGAGGCAATTTTATTCGTTTGTTTTGAATGGGTAAAATCCAATACTAAACTAGTGGTTTCGTTTTTTGATGCAAACATATAGTTCTTTACAAATTGGTTTATAAATTTAAAATCAACGACGCTTTTCATAATATAAATTAAAATAAATTTTATATCATAAGCAGGGCTAAAATTCTCATTGAATATTTAGAATTTTCTAAAATCTTCATAGAGAAAAAATGAATTACAATAAATTTGGGATTCCGAAACTAGCGCATTTTTACCAATCCTAATAAAGAAAAATGTATTTTTCTACAAAGGATTCGTTTTTACCGATTAACTACACTGTGACCTTACTCATTACCTTAATAAGGTACATTTATTTTATAAGTTCTTCTTCTTCTATTAATTATAGGATCAAAATGTTTCCATAAATTATGAATGGCATGATTTTCTTCTAACTCGGGAGTACGAATACAATTTAAGATGCCTTTAGCTTTAAAAGTAGTATAATATTCATTAAAAATAATCGCTGTTACTCCTTTACTCTGATATTCAGGATCAATTCCAATTAAATAAAACAACACTTCCTTACTTTCTTTTTTTGCTTTTAACATATGATAAAACCCAAAAGGAAAAAGAGTGCCATTTGCTTTTTGTAGTGCTTCAGAAAAACTAGGCATGACTATACTAAAAGCTATCATCTCATTATTCTTATCCATCACAAATTTTATATACTCAGGATTTATAAAACTGATATACTTATTTTTAAAAAATTCTTTTTGAGAATCAGTGACAGCAACAAATGAAGACAAAGAAGCATAACTTTTATTAAACAACGAAAACATCTCATCTACATAAGGCATTATCTCCTTAGTAGTTTTAAAATTCATTGCTTTCAAACCATACCTTAACTTAATTAAATCTTGTGCTTTAAGGAAGAATTCTGTTTTTACATTTTCAAAAGGAAACTTACTTTCTATATATTCCTTTTCCTTTTCAAAACCCAAAATCTCTAAATGTTCTTTATAATATGGATAATTATACCACGTAATCATTGACCCAATCTCATCATACCCCTCAGTCAACACTCCTACTTTATCTAAATTAGAAAAACCCATTGGCCCTTCTACATAATCCAATTGATATTGTCTCCCTTTTTCATACACTTTTTCCAGCAACGCTTTAGTCACTTCAACATCATCTATTACATCCCACCATCCAAAACGCACTTTCCGCTTTTTTTGGTCATGAATTTCTCCCCAATTGACAATAACTGCCATCCTTCCCACTGCTATATTATTTTTGTATGCTAAATAAAACGTAGCCTCTGCTTTTTCAAAAACAGGATTCTTCTTTGCATCAAAAGTATCTAGTTCATCTTGTATTAAAGGAGGAACCCAATACGGATGATTTTTGTATAATGAAAATGGAAATTTAACAAATTCCTTTAACTTACTTTTAGTAGTTGCTTCTTGTATCGTAATCATTAAGGCTTTGTTTTTTCTAATTCTACTTCGTCTTTTCGTTTTTTACCTTTGTCTTTTTTAGACTTCTTATCTTTCTTTTTATCCTTGTCGTCTTTCTTTTTGTCTACTCTTTTGTACTCCATTTTGTAGTCACTATCAAATCGCCATGACATCCCAACATTACCAAAAAGCAAAGCAGGTGTTTCTTTAACATTTTTACTGATAGAAGCATCCAATTGAATATTTTCACGTACCAGGTATGCAGCTCCAAATCTAAAAACAGTATCCGCATAATAATCGCTTTTATATCCTTGAAACTCAAAAAATCCAGACCATCTCATGTTAAATCCACGTGTCATTGTAGCAATAACACCATAACTAGGATATTTAGTCATCATTTTATCCGCAATTATGTTGGTCACAAAAACCCAATGCTTCCCAAATTGATTTTGAGTTATCAACATCAACTTTGGACTAAAGCGGGAATCTCCATCAAAAGTAAATGGGTTGGGCCCCAACTGTAAGTTAACGCCCCCATAGACTGCAACCGCTGGAATGAAATCTTTCCAATTAAATTTATGATTAGCAACCCAACTGTATAAATTAGGTTTGTCAGTCAACTTTATAAAAGGGTCATAAATAAGATATTTAGCCCCAATAGTAAATTGCTTTAATCCACCACGAGTATCATTTATTAATGGTGCTTGGTACCAATCATACTGATACTGTGTATCCAAATCTAATTCCAATTGCTCAAAAAAAGCACCATATCTCAAATTTAAATCGGTACCAAAACCGTTTGCCTCATAGCGTAACAAATCATGTTTTTCTTGAATTCCATAAATCCCCCCTTCGGCTTGAATAACCGTTTTACCAACAGAGAATGCCGAAATTGATTTTCCTGGTCGGTTGGAATTAATAATATCAGTGTATTGAGCTTGTATTAAAGCACTTGCAAAAAGTGCTGTGGTGAGTACTACCTTTTTAATTTTCATCTTGTAAATGGGAATTATTCATAATCTCAAAGTGTCTCAAAAGTAGTATTTTTTATTATTTATTTAAGAAGTCAAAGCGAAAATTACATTCTTAAATTTAGTATTTTTGGCAAAAATTTATATTTAAATGGAAACTGCATCTTTTAATGGTCTAATTGAAACCATTTTATTCATCTTTGCTTTTTACTATATCATGAAATTTTTAGGCCAATTGTTTTTACCCATGATGGCGCAAAAAATGATGGATAAAGCTTCAGAACAATTTCAGCAACAACAAAAACATCAGCAAGAATCACAAAACAAAACCACCGAAAAACCAAAAGAAAAAAAGATTGTTGGCGAATATGTTGATTTTGAAGAAATCGACTAAAAAACACTTACTATAGATACCTAATTTAATGAAACAAATCCAAAAGTTATATCCGCATTTCTTAGTCATTATAGGCTTTATCACTATTTCAATAGTGTATTTCTACCCTGTTTTACAAGGCAAGAAAATATTTCAATCCGATATCGTTCAATATACCGGAATGGCCAAAGAACAAAATGACTTTAGAAATGAATATCATACAGAGCCCTATTGGACCAACTCCGCTTTTGGAGGAATGCCTACATATCAATTAGGGGCCAATTACCCTCATGACTATATTGGCAAACTAGACGATGTATTGCGCTTTTTACCCAGACCCGCTGATTATTTATTTTTGTATTTTCTAGGGTTCTATGCATTATTATTAGTACTCAAAATCGACCCGCTCAAAGCCTTTTTTGGAGCATTAGCCTTTGGTTTTTCAACTTATCTTATTGTGATTTTAGGTGTTGGTCATAATGCCAAAGCCCATGCCATTGCCTATATGCCATTAGTAGTGGCAGGTTTTATCATGGTATTTCAAAAAAGATATCTATTCGGAGGTATCCTCACTATGCTAGCCGTAGCTTTAGAGATAAATGCCAATCATTTCCAAATGACCTACTATCTTTTATTTCTACTCATGACTTTGGGGCTCTATTTTAGTTATAAAATTAGTACCGAAAAAGACTTTAAATCCTTACCTAAAATTATAGGTACATTTTTCGTTGCTGTTGTATTAGCTGTCGGAGTTAACGCAACCAATTTAATGGCCACTAAAGAGTATGCTGATTTTAGTATGCGAGGTAAAAGTGAATTAAGTTTTAATGCCGATGGCACAAAAAATAATGGCACAGCCTCTATGTCTCACGATTATATTACTGAATACAGTTATGGGGTTTCCGAAAGTTTGAATTTAATAGCTCCTCGTCTATTCGGAGGATCCAACACTGAAAACGTAGGAACGGATAGTAAACTATATGAATTCATTATCAACCAAAATGCATCAGAAGATGATGCCAAAGAATTTGTACAATACGCTCCTACCTATTGGGGAGACCAACCTATAGTAGCTGCCCCAGCCTACATTGGCGCAATCGTTTTTTTCTTGTGCGTATTGGCATTATACCATGACAAACGAAAATTGAAATACGCTTTCTTAGCAGGAGCAATCTTATCCTTGTTTCTATCTTGGGGAAAAAACTTTTCAGCACTTACCGATTTCTTCATCAATTACATGCCATTCTATGACAAATTTAGAGCAGTATCCTCTATACAAGTTATTTTAGAATTATGCATCCCTGTTCTAGCTATAATGGGACTACAATCCTTTTTCAAAGAAACTGAAAACCAAAAAAAATCACTTCTTTATACCACAGCAACAACCTTAGGTCTAATAGCACTCCTATTTGTTGCCAAAAGTATGTTCTCTTTTACTACTGAAAACGACGGATATTATATTCAATCGTATGGCAAAGAAATGGGCACTGCATTCGTGGATGCTTTAAAAGCTGACAGAGCTAGTTTATATATGGCTGACTTATTGCGCTCTGGATTCTTTATGATTGTTGCTTTTGGTTCCTTATGGTTTTACTTAAAAGGGAAATTATCCAAAAACACTGCTGTTATCATAGTAGGTGTTTTTATGGTAGGGGATTTATTCTTTGTCGATAAAAACTATGTGAGCAATACTCCTAAACAATTTAAAAGTGCAAGAGAAGTAAATGAGCCATTTCAACCTACTCCAGCCGACGAAGAAATTTTAAAAGATAATTCTATTTTTAGAGTTTATGAACTACAAGGTCGTTTACAAGGTAGAACTTCTTATTTCCACAAATCTGTAGGAGGCTATAGTGCAGTTCGACCAAGACGCTACGATCAATTATTTGATTATGTAATTGACAAACAATTGGCCGATTTCGGAAATATGGTTGACCCTAAAACGTTGTCACTAAACAAAAGTGTATCTCTTTTAAACGCGCTTAATATCAAATATATATTAGTAGAAGTTAAGGACGGACAAAGTCTTCCTATTACCAATCCTTATATCAATGGGAATGCTTGGTTTGTTTCTAAAATTCAAAACGTTAATTCCGCTGATGAAGAAATAAAATCTTTGGCAAAAATTGACACTAAAGAAGTTGCTGTTAGACAAAAAGAGAGCTTTGAAACTGCTGTAATTTCAATGCCTTTCCTAAAAGACAGTTTAGCAACTATCAAATTAAATGTCTATAAACCTAATCATATAGAGTACACATCAACCAATACTAATAATGGATTTGCAGTATTTTCAGAAACATATTATAAGGATGGTTGGAAAGCTACAATTGATGGCAAGGAAACTCCTATCAAAAGAGTTGATTATGTACTTCGTGGTCTAGATATCCCAAAAGGAAAACATACCATTGTATTCAATTTTGAGCCACAGGTTGTAAAAACGGGTGGTACTATTGCATTATTCAGTTCTATTGGAATGCTATTGGTTATTATTGGCGGACTCTATTTTGAACAAAATAAAACCAAATAAACCTAAATGAAGGAATCCAAAAAACTTTTAATCATCACGTATTATTGGCCTCCAGCTGGCGGACCAGGTGTACAACGGTGGTTAAAGTTTGTAAAGTATTTACCCGAATTTAATATACAACCGATAGTCTACATACCTGAGAATCCGACCTATCCCATTATTGATAACGGATTAGTCTCAGAAGTTTCGGATCAAGCAATTATTTTAAAAAATAAAATTACGGAACCGTATGGTTTTGCTTCCTTTTTTTCAAAAAACAAAACCAAAAAAATCAGTTCTGGAATTATTCCCAATCAAAAGAAGCAATCTTTTATTGAAAAAGCATTCTTATGGATTCGAGGCAATATATTTATTCCAGATGCTCGATTATTATGGGTAAAACCTTCAGTAGCCTATTTGACCAAATACATTGAGGAAAATCAAATTGACACTATCGTAACATCGGGGCCACCCCATAGTTTACATCTTATTGGCTTACAATTAAAAAAAGACTTAAACATTAAATGGCT
>JAHEHJ010000136.1 GCA_024644655.1 Flavobacterium sp. | reverse complement strand
ATTCTTGGATGCGGAAAAAAAGTAAGTACCGTACTTTCAAAAGTTCCATTCTGCGTGTTTTGAGTCAGCTTTTTTAGAATGGCTGCGTGACCCAAATGGACTCCGTCAAAAGTACCTAGTGTTACTATGGTTTTTTTGTCAGAGTGAAATTCGTTTATGGAATGAAAAATGTTCAAGTTAGTTTCTTAATTATTTTGGCTGCAAATTTAAGCTAATCTATTCGAAATTTCGTTTCAAAATCAATTCCTTTTGAGGGCAATGATATACTATTGGAAAAAAAGAATTTCAAAACCGTATTTTTATAAATAAAATTCTAAATTTAGAATACCCATTTTAAATCAATAACCTAATTTTGACAATCAAGAGTTGCCTGAATTTATGAAAAGACACCTTCTATTTGCACTACTTTTCTTTTCTTTTTCCTTGATACATTCTCAAAATGGATCTCCATGGAAAAGGGTGGCAGCTAGCAGAAATTTGGCAACCACACGATGGAATGAAAATGGTGCCTCAAAAAAGGAATTGCTTTTCGAATTGGATAAAGCAGTTGTTAAAAGTACTTTAGAACCTCTTCAAGAAGCCAATAATGCTTCGCAAGTTGTGATTGAAATCCCCAACACAAAAGGGGAGTTGGAAAAATATGAAATTCACGAATTTTCTAATTTTGATGTGGAGTTACAAGCTCAATTTCCTTCTATTAGAGCCTATGTTGGTACAAGTTTGTCAGACAAAACCGCTACGCTTTATTGTAGCTTTTCGCCCAAAGGAATACAAACCATGGTATTGCGTTCTGATAAACCGACAGAGTTTATTGAGAAAATTTCTGGAAATCAAGAAATATATCAACTCTTTGATTCCAATAACAAGTCCAATGGGCTCGCTTTATATTGTGCCACCATGGACAAAACGCTCAATAAACCCTTGAGTAAGTTGACAACTTCGGCAACATCAAATGGGGATCTATACAAAACCTTACGTTTGGCAGTAGCCTGTACGGCAGAATACACGGCGTATTTTGGAGGAACATTTCAAGCACTAGAAGCCATAAATGCTACTTTAACCAGAGTAAACGGAATTTTCAACAGGGATTTATCACTGCACTTAAATTTAATTTCTCCCACTACGGCTTTATTGTATACTAACCCAGCTACCGATCCTTTTTCTCCAGCGAATAGTGGAGCTAATGGCAATTGGAATTTAGAATTGCAACGGGATTTAACCGCAAAAATTGGCAATGCTAATTACGATATTGGTCATTTATTTGGAGCTTCTGGCGGAGGTGGTAATGCAGGCTGTATTGGCTGTGTGTGTCAAGATCCAGTATCATTAAATGATGTTGCCAAAGGCGGAGGATTTTCTTCACCAGCTGATGGCAAACCAGAAGGCGACACTTTTGATATTGATTTTGTAGCACATGAAATTGGGCACCAATTGGGAGCGAATCATACTTTTTCTCATGAGACAGAAGGAACAGGAGTTAATGTAGAACCCGGAGGAGGTTCTACTATTATGAGTTATGCAGGCGTGACGGATTATAATATTCAAAGTCATTCAGATGATTATTTTGCATATGTCAGCATTGATCAAATTCGTAAGAATCTTGCATCTAAAAGCTGTCCTGTAAGTTCAATTATCCCCAAAGCAAAACACAAAGCGAATGCCGGAGAGGATTTTGTAATTCCCAAAAGCACCCCATTTGTATTAAAAGGATCCAGTTCGAATCCAAATGGTGCAGGATTAAGTTATTGTTGGGAACAAAATGATACGGCTACTACTAGTTTTGGAGCCAATAGTATTGCGTTTCCAACTAAAAAAGACGGACCTCTTTTTAGGTCGTTCCCGCCAACAAATTCTCCCAATCGTTTTATGCCGGAGCTAGCAAAAGTTGCGACAAATAATTTGAACTCTTCATGGGAATCGGTTGCAGATGTGGCACGAACTATGCATTTTACACTAACGGTAAGAGATAATGGCGGAATTGGTTTGGCTCAAACCGACACCGATGCTATGACAGTAACCGTTGACGCATCTTCGGGTCCGTTTGAAATTACTTCCCAAAACACGAGTAATTTGTCATGGAAACCGTTAAGCCTTGAAACGATTAATTGGGCTGTGAATACTACTGATCAATTACCAGGATCAGCCAATGTCAATATTAAATTGTCCGTTGATGGCGGACTAACTTTTCCCATATTCCTCAAATCAAACACTCCCAATGACGGTTCAGAACGTATTATTGTGCCCAATGGTATTTTGGGAAAAAACTGTCGCATTTTAATTGAACCTACAAATAATATTTTTTATGCTATTAATAAAGAGCCTTTTGCTATTGGGTATACTATTGAATCTAGTTGCACTACCTATGCCTTTGATACGCCTATTGTCATTCCAGAATCGGATTCTTATACAACCAAAACGATAACGGTACCTACTAATTCCAGCCTAGTTTCTGATGTGAATGTAGATTTGAATTTTACTCATCGCTATTTATCAGATGTCCAAATAGAATTGGTTAACCCACAAGGAAAAACGGTGAAGTTATTTGAAAATGGTTGTAGCGACACCAATGGAAGTTTGGTTCTAAAATATGATGATTTAGGAGGCACAATAATTTGTGGGAAACAAGCAGTGCAAACTGTAGCCCCA
>JAHEHJ010000177.1 GCA_024644655.1 Flavobacterium sp. | reverse complement strand
TGAGAAAATCATCCATAGATATTTGAGCCCCTTGTTCTAGCAGGGGGGCGGGGGGGTATATCAGCGCTAAAGGTGGGTCATCCCCCCTCTAACGACCTAATCGAGCAATTGAGGGTATCTGGGTGGAAATAACGCTCATAGTGACCACCCTAAAACGGTTTAAGCTGACCACCCTAAAACGGAGTATGTTGACCACCCCAAAACGGAGTATGTTGACCACCTAAAATCAAACGATTTTCGAGAGTTATCGTAGCTGTAAAATCAAGCTTTATTTGTTAAAGTTTGAAGCATGGCTGGAAAAACAATCGACATGAGTAAGTTAAGAAAAGTAATTAAGCTTTACGTACAAGGTAAGAGTAAGGTTTTTATCAGTTCCTATTTAGGTTTATCGCGCAATACTGTCAAGAAGTATATTCGACAATTTAATGGGTTAAAGGTTACCTTTGAAGAGTTAGATAGGTTGACTGATCTGGATTTAGACGAACTATTCAATCTTCAGCAGGAGAATGAATTAAGTCCCAAAATGCGTGATTTAGAGAGCTTTTTCCCACGGGTTGAAAAAGAGTTAAAGAAAACAGGGAAAACCATCAATATCTTATGGGAAGAATATAAAATGAAGTACCCTGATGGTTTTCAGCGGACTCAATTTGCAGTATATTTTAATCGTTGGACAAAACGGATAAATGCAAAGGCTACGATGCATATGAGTCATAAAGCAGGTGACAAAATGTATGTTGATTATGCCGGGAAAACGCTCGAGATTATTGATCGTGAAAGTGGTGAAGTAATCGATGTTGAATTTTTCGTTGCTATTCTTGGGGCAAGTCAAGCGACTTATGCTGAGGCTAGTATGAGTCAGAAGAAGGAAGACTTTGTTGAGTCTGTGGAAAATGCACTTCACTTCTTTGGTGGTGTTCCTGATGCCATTGTTCCCGATAATTTAAAGTCTGCAGTCACAAAGAGTAATCGATATGAACCCACTTTAAATGAAACGTTTTTAGATTTTGCAGAACATTATGGTACGACTATTTTACCAGCTAGGGCTTATAAACCAAGGGATAAATCGTTGGTTGAAGGCGCTGTTAAAATACTCTATACCCGAATTTATAGTGTGCTTAAGGACCAGCAATTTTTTTGCCTTAAATCTTTAAATAACGCCATAAAAACGCTTTTAGAGAAGCACAACACATCAAATCTTACCGGTAAACCCTACAGTAGGAATCAACTTTTTGATGAGCTGGAGAAACACATGTTAAAAGAACTTCCATTGGAACGATTTGAAATACGTAAGCAGGCCATTGTAACGGTAATGAATAATGGCCATATTTTGTTATCCGAGGATAGGCATTATTACAGCGTACCGTATATCTACATACGAAAGAAAGTCAAAGTTCTTTACACGGAAAAAACAGTTGAAATATACGCTGGCTATAATCGCATTGCAATACATCCTAGAATTAAAAGCCCTCATAATTACAGCACCATAAAGGATCATCTGGCAACTACACATCAGTTTATGACCGAATGGAATGCCGAGCGCTTTATATCATGGGCAGAGTCTATTGACAATAATGTCAAGCTTTTAATCATTGAAATACTCAATAAAAAGCAGCATATAGAACAATCCTACAAAAGTTGCATTGGTGTTTTAGCACTGGCCAAAAAGGTGGGTAATGAGCGTTTAACCAAAGCTTGTTCGATAGCATTAGACTATGGGATTTACAATTATAAAATGGTAGAAAACATTTTAGAAAAGGGCCTTGACAATTTATCTGAAAAGCAGGATGACCAGGAAGGCGAACTCCCAAAACACCCAAACATCAGAGGGAACAACTATTACAAGTAATCAATAAAAACCAAATAATATGAATCAAACTACATTATCAAAGATGAAGTTAATGGCGCTTCATGGAATGCACAATGAATTTAAAACAGCCATTGAAACGGGTCGGACAGATCATTACACCTTAGATCAATTTATTGCTCAACTCATTCAAACAGAATGGGATGACCGACATAATCGAAAAATCAATCGCAACATACACAATGCTACTTTTAGGTATAAAGCATCTTTAGAGAAGATCGATTATAACGATGAACGTAATCTTGACAGGAATAAACTAATACGCATTGCACAAGGAGATTACATCCACCAAGGACAAGATATACTCATTACCGGAAGTACGGGTGTTGGAAAGAGTTATTTAGCAACAGCATTAGGTTATCAAGCGTGTATTGATGGTTATCGGGTCAAATATTACAATACAACACGTTTATTAGCACGGCTAAAAATGGCAAAAACGGATGGGACTTATCTCAAGGAGATCGCTAAAATAGAAAGGCAACAACTCATCATCCTAGACGACTTCGGTCTACAAGCAATGGATAATCAAAATAGAATGGCCTTTTTAGAAATAATCGAAGACCGTCACGGTAAAGGCTCTATCATCATTACTTCTCAATTACCTGTAAGCCAATGGTATGATGTTATCGGTGAGAAAACCATCGCTGATGCAACGATGGATCGACTTGTTCATCATGCTCATCGCTTCGAGTTACAAGGTGAATCCATGAGGAAGAAAAAAATCAATTTAACAAATGATTTTTTAATCGAAAAAAAATAATATTTTTGGTAAATAATTTAATCTCTTAAATCGTGATTTTAGGCAAATGAAAATAGCTGGTCAGTATACTCCGTTTTGGGGTGGTCAACATGCCCGTTTTCTCCAG
>JAHEHJ010000169.1 GCA_024644655.1 Flavobacterium sp. | reverse complement strand
AATTAAAATTATTGTATTGTACTTAACCTCTCATATAATATAAAAGATTGGTACCTTTAAAGATTGTACGCTTTGCTAATTAAAATTGCTATTTTCTTCTTAGAAATAAAACCCAAAAGAGCCTTTGATGGCAAATTTATGAGTATCCGGAACATCTAAATAATTCCCTCTCCACGAAAAGTCCAAACGGAACACTTTGAATATATTCCCAATGCCCGCACTGTATTCCCAATATACATTTTCTGGCGCCTGATACACTAAGCCTGAAGCATTGACAGCTCTATTAGCATCAGATATAGTTCCATACACACCTTTTATACCAATAATTTCACGC
Organism: Flavobacterium sp.; assembly: GCA_024644655.1. Taxonomy (GTDB): domain Bacteria; phylum Bacteroidota; class Bacteroidia; order Flavobacteriales; family Flavobacteriaceae; genus Flavobacterium. The sequence continues at coordinate 2,427 of JAHEHJ010000169.1, read as the reverse complement.
CAATTTAGTTTTCGCATAAAAGGGATTCTAGCAAACAAGCGACCTTGAAAATTATGATCCCATTGGAACGTAGTATATTGATCAGAGACAAATTCGTAATAATTCAAATTACTAAAAGTGTTTCCAATGATAAAATAAGATTGATTTCCTGGAATCACATTTAATAACCCTAAAGGAACTGTGCCATACGTTTTTCCTAACTCTATTGTAAAATTAGTTCTTCCTAAAGCACCAATAATAACCGGCTGTTTGTAATACAGTTGCAATTTCCGATAATTAAAATCGCTTTCTAACAACCCTTTAAATCCTTCGCTGTAGTTGATAAAAACCCTACTGTACGGACTATCTACGTCCCTGCGCTCAACACCATAACCAAAGGTTTTTCGTTTTGGTGTGTATTCTATTTGGAAGTACAATTCGGATTGGCGCACTTTTGATTTTGTTGCAGTATGGGTATCATCCGTATAATAATCTAAACTAAAAGATCGCGATGCCGACTCTAAGGTTCGGTACGAAAATCCAGTTTCAAAAACCAAGTTCTTTATTGGCTCTGCCTCAATAGATACATTGGTCAAATTGACGTTAGTTAATTTTCCATTGGAACCCGAAGTAAACAAACCAGAAGAGGCAAAATTACGTCCCAAAATATCATTGCTAGTGGTCAAACTGGCGCCTATTTGCTCAATATCCCGTCGAGTACCTCCTGATACAATTACTCGATTTTTTTTATCAATCATCCATTTGCCCGACACACCATATTTAAATTTGTTGTCTTTGGCACCATAAGCTGTATAGGCTTGTATTCGCCAAGGATCGTTGGGTCCAAAAAACGTTCTAGCACCCACTCGGGTTCTGAAGCCTTCTACTTCATTAAAACCGAAAGTAGAGAAAACTGGTCCGTACTCAAAATCTTTGAAATTAATATACCCTTTTCCTAAAATAGAAACCGCACTATAAATCTGATTGAACCGTTTGACTGTTTTTAAGGTATCAATAAGTTTATAAATTCCCTCTTCGTCTTTGTTTAATTTTTCAAAACGGTTTTCGTGCCAATATTCGTCTGATTTGGTAAAAACCTCATTGTCAATAAAGTTGATTTCTTCTTTATAAAAAACAGGAGGTTTGGGCTTATTGAATTGATGATCACGATACAAAGTGGTTCGCTTCCCATACACTCCTTTTGAATCTTCATTTTTATTTAACGCAAAATCAGACATAATATAATCTCGGGTTAATAGAAAAACCGAATCGTTCATCACATCAAATTCTTGCTCGATATAAATGTCTTTTACCCAGTTAATGTTGGCACTTTTCGTCACCTCCATATTAATTTTCTTGATAGCAAATGTGCTGTCATTCACCCAAAAATCGCCTTTAAAAGTCAACTCGTTTTTTCTTCTTGGATAAAAAACAATGTTGTAACATTTCTTGTTATCAATATTTGCCGTGTCTTTTAGCACATAATTGTACACATCGATTCCTGTGGTAGATAACGGACTGGTAAAACTTTTGTCGAAAAAATGCAGGTGATTATCATAAATATTGTACTCACTGTACAAGTCTTTCATAAATGTATTAACCCCATCTCCATTACGCAATCCTGAGTTTTTATTGGCCTTTAAAATGCTCTTTTCTTTCTTGAGCTGATTGTCACCATATACATCGTACAAAGACTCATTAATAAATATAGGCAAATAGGTTTTTCCTGTAACTTTTGAGGTATCCACTTTATTGAAGATAAACTCCATTCCTTTGAAAATCTTGTTTTTCATGAACGTACTGTCAATCGTATTCATATCAAATTCGATTTTCTCATACTTCTGGAGTTGGTACTGATGAAATAAGGACAACCCATTTTTATGCTTGTGTTCCCAAATCTTACGAAGAATATCCAAAGCGGGGTTATTCTTCTTGGAAGTCTTCCCTTTAAAAATAACGACTTCTTTTAAGGTCTGCGCTTCTTTCAACTGAATCTTAAAATTGAAGTTAACTGATTTCTCTAATCGGATTTCCTTATCTAAAAAACCGGTAGCCGAAACAGACAAAAGTGGGTACTCTTTTGGAGATTCAATATAGAAACGGCCATCTTCATTAGAAACTACTCCTGTGGTAGAACCTTTAAAAACAATATTAGCAAATGGAATAGGTTGATTGGATTTATCCAAAACAATGCCGCTCACTTTAGTTTGAGCTAAAAGCAATTGCGTTGTAATCAACAATAAAAAAAGAATATATTTAGGGAATTGTATTATCATAAATAAAAAAATCTTCACCAATACAATTGATGAAGATTCAAATATAGAAATTATATTAATTATCTCAAGATAATTAACAATTGTTAAGCTATTTATTCAATACTTTTTTAACCGCTTTAATTACGTCTTCTGAATTAGGCAACCATTCTTTCAATAATACTGGAGAATATGG
>JAHEHJ010000165.1 GCA_024644655.1 Flavobacterium sp. | reverse complement strand
GTTTTGAATTATTTTGTATTTTTACCCCATAATTTAGCACTTTAAATAAAAAAAGATGAGCGTTTTCGGTATAGTTTTGTTTCTTTTAATTGCAGGAATGGCATTTTGGATGTTATTATTTTTAATGGGTTTCATCCTACCATTTTGGATTACATTAGGTGTTTTTGAGCAAATGCGCCCAAAAAGAATCTTCGAAGAAGAAGCAACAGAAGAATAATGATTCTTTACATTATTGAAAACGTCTTTTTGAGGCGTTTTTTTTATGCCCAAAAAGTTGAAATAAAAACAGCCAAACCAATATTGATTTAGCTGTTTTTTTTGTGTTAGGTAGGGGTAAAGTTTTAAATAATTTTTCCTAGTAAGTATTGATTTTAATATTTAACTCTTTAGGCAATTAGTTTTACTTTTTTTGAAAATTGTTCCATAATATTGCTTATTGTTCAGCCTTAAAAATTGAATTTGCAGCTAATAAAAAGACAAGTAAAATAATTCCATTTAACATTACGTAAAACGATGTTGAAAAAAGAAAAAAAGAAAAGAGAATGTTCGAAATCAATCCTAAAATAAAAAATACAAGTGACAGCGTTTTAATATTTGTGTTTGTTCTGGCATAGTAAAAATTAAGTCCTATTGAAGGAGTTAAAGTGGTAATAAAAAAAAGAAAACTGCCGACACAAATTATGTTTTTCATATTTGAGGAACATAAATTATACAAGCCATAAGAAAGTAATAAGCTAATAAAAAGTGTAATAATAGTATTAAATATATTTATTTTCATTTTAATGATTATTTAGAAATGGTGGTGGTGCTAATGCTACCAATTTTAATATTTCTGGCAATTTTTCAGCAATTTCCCATTTTGGCAAACCTGGTTTCCAAATGTAAGTTTCATTAACCACTGTTTTCTCTGCAATTAGTCGTGATAATTCCTGTTCTGAAAATGGTCCCGCCTGATTACCCTCAAGCAATACATAATAAAATTGGGGAGTTGATTGTATTGGATTCATAGAGCCCGGAACATGCATATTGGTCAGTGCACTATTCATAGAATTAACCATTTGCTGAGCAACAGCCATACCCATTCCGAATTCTACTAATCTGTTTATTGAAAAAAAACTATCCTCATTCATGATGTTACATTTTAATAGTTAAACAATTGGTGGTGGCGGTGGCGGTGGAGTTGCTCCAAACAAACTTGCAAGTTCTTGAACATTCCCTGCTACTTCCCATCCTGCCATACCTTGTTTCCAAACATGTGTATTTTGAGTAAGTTGTCCGTTTTGAACCATTTGCTGCAATTGTTGCAAATTAAAAGGACCAGCAGTTTGTCCGTTAACTGATACACTATAAGCGATTGTCGGTGGTGGTGGTGGTGTGTTTTGTTGTTGGTTCATATTCTGTCCCATATTATTCATCATGCCTGCCATTTGGTTACCCATTGCACCGCCCATAGCCATTCCAGCCATCATTCCAGCTGGGTTCATTCCTCCACCTCCACTGCCTAAATCCATATTGCCCATATTACCTAGGCTCTCTGCTCCAGTTTTTAAAACATCTGATTGTTGATTGAGAGCATGAGCACCAATAAAATTGGTTTCTGTTTGCAATTTTTGAGCTCTTTGAGCCTCTTCTCGCTGTATTCTCAAGGTTTCTTCCATATTCATGGCGTTTATACCTTGCATGTCATTCAAGTTTTTGATATTAACATCAGTTTGAGCAATCGTAGTTTTAGTAGTCTGATCAGCAGTCACTTTTCGTAATTCGGCATAACCGTTACTTTCTTTGTCTACTTCAATATTCGCTAAATCAAAACCTTTCATATTTACTCCAAAATCTGACTCTAATCTAGCTTTTAATTTTGCTGAAATTAAATCATTAATATCGAGTAATTTTCGTTCCATTTGTAACACAGGAATCCCAGCATCAGAGGGAATATTTGTAATTATTCCTTTCACATATTTAACCACTGCGTCTTTGATCTGCTTGTTGAAATCTTCTAATTCAAAATTGATTAATCGATTTAGTTTGATAAAACTTTTGTAATCGGTAATATTAAATGTTATTGTTCCTCTTGCAGCCATTGGGACAGCAAAATCAATGAATCTTGGGTCAAATACATCAAAATAAGGCACTCCAAATTTCACTTGAATATTTCCCGATAAATTGATGAAGTATATTTCAGCTTGAAACGGAGATGCACCACCAAAGGCGAGTCCAACAATATTGGATAATATAGGGAAATTGGCTGTTTTTATTGTTTTGTCAAAAGGCCCTTCAATATAGTCTTGCACTGATCCGTCTTTTTGTTGATATACGAAAACAGCCATTTCACCATCTTTTACGCGCAAACTACTTCCAAAACGAATTGAATTTTCTTTATTTGTCGAATTTGCAGCGCTAGATGGACGCCATTTCCAAACAAGATATTCTTGTTCATCGCAACGGATTACATCCATTAATCCACCTTCTTCTTTTTTACTAAATAGTCCCATGATTATTTTATTCCAATTTCGTTGGCGTACATTAAAATTTCCTCCAATGTTTTTTTATCTTCTTTCATTGAAAATTTAGCCTTCATAATGATTTGTTCACATTTTGAGCGCCAGGTTGGGGCTAAATCATTGTGTGATTTGTTTTCAGGTTGTTGCTTTGTTAAAAAGTTTCCTTTTTGTTTGGCATTTGGAATTGCTGTTGACAAAAATTCGAGAATATCATCTTTCGTATTTGGAATTGGAAATCCAGAAATAATTGATTTTTTTCTTTCAGTTACTTTATC
>JAHEHJ010000156.1 GCA_024644655.1 Flavobacterium sp. | reverse complement strand
GCTCAATACGAAAGTTTTATTCTACCATTTGCGGTAATTTTATCACTTCCAGCAGGTATTTTTGGTTCCTTCTTATTACTAAAAGTATTTGGTTTGGAAAACAATATTTATGCTCAGGTAGCCTTTATTATGTTAATTGGATTACTGGGTAAAAATGCTGTTTTGATTGTCGAATTTGCAATTCAAAAACATAGAAATGGTGCTTCGGTATTACAAGCTGCTATGGAAGGTGCTGTGGTGCGTTTTCGTCCTATTTTGATGACATCCTTTGCTTTTATTGCCGGATTAATTCCGCTAGTATTTGCTTCTGGTCCAGGAAAAATTGGAAACCGTACTATTGGTTCGGCTGCTGCAGGAGGGATGCTTTTGGGTACTATTTGTGGAGTATTAGTCATTCCTGGATTGTATTACATATTCGGCAGAATTTCAGAAAAAATCAAATTTGTAAAAAATCAAGAAGAAAATCCATTAACTGAAGAAATTGACGACAATGTTTAAATTTAAGATACATCAATATGCTATTCCGCTAGGCTTGTGCCTAGCGGTAATTAGTTGTAAAGCACCAGATATTAAGTCTGCTACTTCAACAACTGTACTTCCAGAAGCGTTTGCTACTAGTAAGGATACCACAACAATGGCAACCCTCCAATGGCATACTTTTTTTAAAGACAAAAATCTCGTTGATTTAATTGATGTTGCTTTAAAGAACAATCAAGAATTGTCTATTACGTTACAAGAAATCGAAATTGCTAAGAACGATATTCGAGTGCGTAAAGGGGCTTTGTTGCCTACAGTAGGCATTGGGGCTACTGCAGGAGTAGAAAAAGTAGGACGTTACACCAGTCAAGGTGCAGGTGACGCTTCTACTGAAATTACTCCAGGACAAGAATTCCCTGAAGCCTTACAAGATTATAAATTAGCCGCTTATGCCCATTGGGAAGTGGATATCTGGAAGAAATTACGCAATAGTAAAAAAGCAGCCATTAGCCGTTATTTGGCTACAGTTGAAGGTAAAAACTTTGTGATTACTAATTTAGTTGCTGAAATAGCTAGCTCGTACTATGAGTTGTTAGCTTACGATAACCAATTGGAGATTGTGAAACAAAGTATTGCAATTCAAAAGAATGCTTTGGAAATTGTAAAAATCCAAAAAGAGGCAGCGCGTGCTACCGAATTAGCCGTTCAAAAATTTGAAGCCGAAGTTTTGACTTCTAGAAGTATGGAATTTGATATTCTTCAAAAAATAAAAGAAACGGAGAATAAAATCAACTTCTTATTAGCACGTTATCCACAGGAAATTAAGAGAGACCAAACGAGTTTAGTAAGCGCTTTGCCTTCGCAATTGAAAGCAGGAATCCCGTCGCAATTATTAGCAAATCGTTCCGACATTAAACAGGCCGAATTGCAATTAGAAGCCGCAAAATTAGACGTAAAAGTGGCTAGAGCGGAGTTTTATCCTTCCTTAGATATTTCAGCTTCAATAGGATGGAATGCGTTCAAATCGTCGTATTTATTTAAAACACCCGAATCGTTATTGTATTCTCTAGTAGGAGATGTAGCGGCACCATTAATCAATAGAAATGCGATTAAAGCCGAGTTTAAAAGCGCCAACTCACGTCAGTTGCAAGCCTTATACAATTATGAGAGAACCGTTTTGAATGCGTACTTAGAAGTGTCGAATCAATTGTCAAAAATTGAGAACTTACAAAAAAGCTTTAGTTTGAAAACCCAACAAGTAGGGGCTTTGGACCGTTCTATTTCGGTTTCTAATGATTTATTCAAATCAGCTAGAGCAGATTATTTTGAAGTGTTGATGACCCAACGTGATGCTTTAGAAGCAAAGTTAGAATTGGTAGAAACCCAAAAAGAGCTAATTAACGCCTCAGTATATGTTTACAGAGACTTAGGCGGTGGTTGGAAATAAGAAAATTGTTTCAACACAAGAAACTCCATCAGTAATGATGGAGTTTTTTTATGCTCTGTATTTAATTTATTAGTACCAACTTTTCTACAGGAAGTGTATTATCAATAATGTGCAACTCCAACAATTGCTTTTGAATGTGTTCTAGCAGATCTAAGTCTATTTTTTCTTGAGACCATTCGGTTAGTGATAACCATTCCTTGATGTCTTCTGTTTTTTGGTGGTAGGTAGTGGCTAAACGGTCTGAAATGTTGGGTATGGCTTTGAAATCTCGTGTTTTGGCATTAATAATTTCAAGAAGTGTTGCAATGGCTTCGGGCTGTGTAGCTAGGACTTCTTCGCGAACGGCAATCACAAAACAAGGCCAAGGAGTAGGGCAGTCGGCTAGGCGTCTAAAAACACCTTTATCGACTAGTGGTTTCGTCATAAAATGTTCCCACATAAAATAATCAGCCGTCCCCTCGGTCAAAGCAGTTACCGCTCCATCGATGGTGTTGACAATTTCAAATTGTAATTCGTTAGTATTCCACCCTTGGTTTTTGGCATTGACATAGGCCATCAATTGAGAGCCTGAACCCAGTCTTGAAATCGCTACTTTGGTATTTTCTAAATCAGCCAGCGTTTGGTAATTGGATTGAGCTGCCACGTGAATCCCCCATACCAAAGGCGATTTTACATACACTTGTAGTATTTTAGACGGATTTCCATTGACGATATCTTTGATGATGCCTTCGGTTAAAATGACAGCAATATCAGCACTTCCATCACGAAGCATTTGGCACATTTTACCCGTTCCTTCAGGTACATCAGTCCATTGCAAATCGATGTTTTCTTTTTTAAATTCGCCTTGCTCAAGGCAAATGTGCCAAGG
>JAHEHJ010000150.1 GCA_024644655.1 Flavobacterium sp. | reverse complement strand
GTTTAGGAAGTTTCACTGTTTTATTAGCGGTTTTGGCTGTTGCCCAACGACTGCGAGACACCATGGCCATTCTAATTGTCGGATTAATGTTTGGTAGTTTAACCAATGCTTTGGTGGGTACACTCACCTATTTTAGTACTGCTGAGCAATTGCAAAAATTTACTTTTTGGTCTTTAGGTACTTTAGGCAATCTATCTTGGACTTCGATAGCAATTTTGTCTGTTTGCGTTTTGATTGGGTTAGTATTAAGTTTGGTTAGTATTAAACCTTTAAACACCTTGCTTTTAGGAGAAAATTATGCCAAGAGTTTAGGATTGAATTATGCTAAAGCCCGTTTTATAATCATCTTAGCCACCAGCATTTTAGCAGGAAGTATCACTGCTTTTGCTGGACCCATTGCTTTTGTAGGTTTGGCTGTGCCTCATATTGCTAAATTAGTTTTTCAAACGAGTAATCACTTAATTCTATTTTGGAGTACATTATTATTTGGTGCCATGATTATGTTGATTTGCGACAGTATTTCTCAGCTACCTAACTCAGCAATTGTAATTCCTATCAATGCCATTACTTCTATTTTGGGTGCGCCAATTGTAATTTGGTTACTCATTCGTAAACGTAAAATGATGAGCTAATGGAGAAACCAAAAATGATTACTCAAAAATATTTGGACGAACTTACTTACGAAGTTCTAGGCGCTGCTATTGAAGTTCATAAAACAATGGGAAGAGGGCTGCTCGAAAACATTTATCATCATTGCTTAATTGAAGAATTATCAACCAGAAATATAAGTTTTTCTACAGAAATGAATATTCCAGTAGTCTATAAAAACAAATCGTTGAATATCAATTATAAATGTGATTTATATGTAGAAAATTGCTTGGTGGTAGAACTAAAATCAGTGAATGAAATAAATGCTGCACACAAAGCTCAATTATTGACTTATATGAAGTTGTTACATTCACCTAAAGGCATATTAATTAATTTTAATTGTTTTAATCTTTTTAAAGAGGGGCAAATTACTTTAGTTAACGACCATTTTAAAACGTTACCTAAATTTTGAAAATGTGAAAATTAAATTTTAACCACATAGAAACATAGGTCATAAATTAAACCAAAAGAATGGATAGAAATAGTACTATTTCTCACATAGCTATGTGAATAGTGAAACGTCTATCTCCATCTTTATAAAACTATTAAGTCTATGTTTCTATGTGGTAAAAAACTTTCTAATACTAATGAAAAATAATATTCTAAGCGCTTCTAATATCAGCATTGGGTATTCCAATAAAAAGGAAACTACCGTTGTAGCTTCACAAGTTACTGTTTCTTTAGAAAAAGGAAAACTGACTGCTTTGATTGGCGCTAACGGGATTGGAAAATCAACTCTTTTACGAACCTTAATTGGAATTCAGTCGCCTCTTTCAGGAAAAGTAATCCTAAAAGAAAAAGACATTCATTCCTTAGATAATTTGACTTTAGCACAACATTTAAGTGTAGTGTTAACCGATAAATTACCTCCCAGTAATCTAACCGTTTTTGAACTCATTGCTTTAGGAAGACAACCGTATACCAATTGGATTGGCAAACTAACAGAAGACGATATCACCAAAGTAAATGAAGCTTTGGAACTGACACAGATAACTCATCTTGCTGACAAAAAGCATGATGAAATTAGCGATGGACAATTGCAAATTGTACTTATTGCAAGAGCATTGGCACAAGACACCCCACTTATTGTTTTAGACGAACCCACTACTCACTTGGATTTATTACATAAAGTAACACTCTTAAAACTCTTGAAAAAACTGACTCAGGAAACAGGAAAGTCCATCTTATTTTCGACACATGATATTGATATGGCTATCCAATTGAGTGACGAAATGATCATTATGACACCTGAATCAGTGGTACAAGACCAACCTTGTAATTTAATTATGAAAGGGAATTTCAACACCTTGTTTCAAGACGAACACATTTTTTTTGACGCCGAAAAAGGAAAATTCGTCATCAAAGGATAGTAAAAACTAAGACTTCAATCCAATTTGTCTTTTGGCTTCTCCAACAACAAAAGCAACCGAATTAGCAATGTTAAAACTTCGAATCAAGGACGACATTGGAATGGTTAAATGATTGTCAAACAGCGCCAAAACTTCAGGACTTAAACCCACACTTTCTTTACCAAACACTAACCAATCTCCATCTTGAAATTCGGCATCCAAATACGATTTTGTAGCGTGAGAACTCATCAAAAAAACGCGTGAACGATCTGGAATTTGATTCAGCCATTCATCTACATTTTGATATTCAGTGACATCCAAATGCACCCAATAATCCAAACCCGAACGTTTCAAATTCTTGTCATTGATTACAAATCCAAAGGGGTGAATCAAATGCAGTTTGCTTTCTGTCCCCACACACAGACGACCAATATTACCTGTATTATTGGGTATCTCTGGCTCTACCAATACGATGTTTAACATATTAAAAACTATTATATTTTTTATTTAACCACATAGATACATAGACTTCAATTCAACCAAAAGAAGATATAGAAATATTCTATTTGCCTCATAGCTATGTGAATAGTGAAACGTCTATCTCCCCTATTTAAAAAACTATTAATCTATGTTTCTATGTGGTAAAAATTTCACGTACACTAAGATTCATTTTTTATAATTGAAAATCAGCTACTTGAATAACTTCACCTGCCTGTAAATTATTCAAATGTACATTTCCTACTCGAACCCGTACCAAACGCAAGGTAGGAAAACCTACATACGCCGTCATTTTACGAACCTGTCTGAACTTCCCTTCGTTGATGGTG
>JAHEHJ010000144.1 GCA_024644655.1 Flavobacterium sp. | reverse complement strand
TTGAGGAAAATCACATTCTTGATTTTTTCAAGGTGCTACATGATCTTGGGATTGAGGCGAGCAGCCAAGCGCGCTGTTTATCTGGTCTTCGTAGTTTTTTTCAATATTTATGCCTCGAGAATCCTGATTTTCGGGATCCAAGTGTTCACATCAAATCCCCTCAAAAAGGAAGACACCTTCCTGATACGCTTTCGTTTGATGAAATTGAGCTCATATTGGAATCGAATGATATGTCGAATTCGCAAGGCATTCGCAATCGGGCGATGTTGGAATTTCTGTATGGTGCAGGTTTGCGTGTTTCCGAATTAGTCAACTTGAAAATTAGTGATATCTATACGGATTTGGGTTTAATCAAGGTGCGCGGAAAAGGAGATAAAGAGCGATTAGTTCCAGCAGGTCGGGATGCGTTTCATTATTTGAAACTGTATCAAGAGGAGGTTAGAGCTCACATGGATGTTAAAAAAGAAGCGCAAAATATTGTCTTTTTAAATCGGAGAGGGGCGGCACTCAGTCGGGTGATGGTCTTTATCATCTGCAAGGAATTAGCCGCAAAGGCAGGTATCGAGAAAACGATTAGTCCGCATACCTTCCGACATTCCTTTGCCACACATCTCATCGAAGGAGGGGCTGATTTGCGGGCCGTTCAAGAGATGCTTGGGCATGAATCCATTTTGACCACGGAAATTTATACCCATTTAGATCGGGCTTATTTGAGTCAAATGGTGCATGATTTTCATCCTTTGAATAAGACCCAACTAAATAATAATCATAAATTTATTGACTAAATAGAAGGTAATGGGTCGTTTGACGAATATTTTAGGTTTTTTTATTTTATGCGTGACAAATGGCTTATTTGCCTTTTTTGTCATGGATTTTAGTCTGAATATTCCTTTTTATGATGATTTCGATTCGATTGGTACGTTTATTTTAAGTGGAAATAATGCCTTTGGAAGTAGGTTGTTTCATGTGTTTGATCAATACGCTGAACACCGAATTGGATACACAAGAATGATTTCTTTACTGTATTTTAGTTTGTTTGGGAAGCTGAATTTTATGCATTTAATTTGGTTTGGATTATTGGGGCTTTTAGGGATTCAAGTGCTTATTTATTCCGTAGTCCAAAAGTTTCGATATGCTTTTGTAGCGCTATCTATATGCAGTTTGTTTTTATTAAATTTTCAATATTGGGAAAATATGATGAGCGCCATGACGGCATTACAAAATATTTCATCCCCATTTTTTAGTTTAGCAGCACTTTATTTTCTTTCGAAAGGGAGCTTAAAATGGAACCGCTTAATTACTTATTTGATCGTAGTGCTAACTGTTTTTACCTCAGGGAATGGGGTCTTATTATTGCCTATTGGTTTTATATTTATATTATTTTCAAAAGAGGGTAATCGGCAGCTATACTTGTGGTTGCTTTTTGCATTTGGACTACTCTTAATTTATTTTTTAAATTACCAAAAACCACCTGCTGTCTTTGGTGGAAGGTCGAATATAGGTGATATGTTATTGAGTCCTGTTTCGCTTTTTGAAAATTTCACACTTTTTCTAACCTCTGTTTTTCATGGAATCGGCTTCTCGTTTGTGAGTTGTTTTGTTATTGGTACACTTATTGTTGGTTACATGACTTGGTTCATATATCAAGTTGTTTTCGTTTTGAAAATGAAACATGCAGCAATGAATTGGTATTTTCTCGTGTTTATATTTTTACTAGGAACTGCATTTTTAGTGGCATTAAATCGGGGAGGAGGATTAGAGAATATGCTTTTTAGTCGGTACAAAATCTATTCTAGCTTAGTTTTAGTATTTGTATTTTTATCTGCACTTGAGTTTGGCAAACCTAAGGCGATTACAGGCGTGTTTTTTATTTTGGCTGTATGCTTTTCGTATCAATCTTTGCCATTTGTGTCAACGCTCTACAATCATTTTAATGAATTAAAATATGCTGGTAAAACCTATGAACTAAATAATCGAAATTGGAAAGGTATTTATCCGCCGTTCACGACCAATTTTACCAATGCCGAAAACGCTAGTCGGGTATGTCAAATGCTTATTTCAAAAGGCTATTATCAGGGTGATTGGGGGTTTAGAAATTCTGAGAAGCAGATCTTGGGTAAGGATTCGATTCAAGCAGTTTGTGCTTCATTTACTCAGAAATCATTGACCTATCATACCGCTATTGATATGGCCGTAGCACCCATACCTATTGATGAATTCAACTGCATTCAAATGCAGTCATCAAAAAATATGGTTTTATTGCCTCTGAAAGTAAATCTTTCCGCTAAAGATTTACTGAAGCGAGTAATGGGAATGCCCATTTATGCAAGTTCATTTACTGTGATTGTTCCAAAATCTAATGTTGATCATGGGAATTATTCACTCTCCTTTATCCAAACAAAAAATGGCATTTTAACGAAATGTAAAATGATGGATTTGCAAGTTCCATACTTTGAAACTCCGCAATTTCATAATTAAATCTCGTCCGGGAAAGGAATAAAAACGAAGTTGGTGAATTGGCCATCCACAACAAATAAACAGGCATATTCTTCGACATCCTTGAAATTTTGTACAAACAATTCCACGTTTTCTTCTGCGATTAATTTGCGTTGCACAAATTCTTCCATCATGGAAGCATGGTAATTCCACTTGTTGCCGTTCAATTCCCCAACACCGATTAGCATTTGGCCAATTTCAATAGGTCGCTGCGAACAAACAAAAACAGGGAATTCAGAAAATCCACGTTTTTTAATTTGGTAGGCTGCCTCTTTAATTGTATCAGCTACTAATACAAAATCACTGGAAATGAGTCCTAAATATTTTCCATTCAATTCTGGAGA
>JAHEHJ010000138.1 GCA_024644655.1 Flavobacterium sp. | reverse complement strand
TTTATGGCAAATTGAATATTAATAAGCCCCACCGTGCGAAGTGCCAATGCTATCTTCTTGGTGTGATCTTTGATTTGTTGCATGACAAATTCACCCAAATTAAACGGTGGTAATGTCGCATTACTATCGCCCGAATGTACTCCACAAGGCTCAATATGCTCCATGATTCCGATAATGTATACATTCTCCCCATCACAAATTGCATCGGCTTCTGCCTCTATAGCACCATCCAAATAGTTATCCAACAATAATTTATTCCCGGGTATGTTTTTTAATAAATCGATAACATGTTCTTCCAATTCTTGTTTGTTGATGACAATTTTCATGCCTTGTCCACCCAACACATAAGAAGGTCGCACTAATAATGGGAAGTCTAAAACATCAGCCAAAGCTGAAGCTTGATCTGCATTTTCTGCCACACCAAATTTAGGGAACGGGATATGCAATTCTTCCAATAATTCGGAGAAACGGCCTCGATCTTCTGCCAAATCCAAGGCATCAAATGAAGTTCCTAATATTTTAATACCGTAGCGATCTAACTTCTCAGCTAGTTTCAATGCGGTTTGTCCGCCCAACTGTACAATGACTCCCTCTGGTTTTTCATGACGGATGATGTCATAAATATGTTCCCAGAATACGGGTTCAAAATACAATTTGTCTGCCGTATCAAAATCGGTAGAAACCGTCTCTGGATTACAATTAATCATGATGGTTTCGTAGCCACATTCTTTGGCGGCCAATACCCCATGCACACAAGAGTAATCAAATTCAATTCCTTGTCCGATGCGGTTAGGTCCTGAACCCAGCACTACTACTTTCTTTTTATCGGTTACTATACTTTCATTGGCCACATAGCGAGTACCATCTGCCTTTTCGATTTCGGCTTCAAAAGTAGAATAGTAATAAGGCGTCATCGCATTGAACTCGGCCGCACAAGTATCTACTAATTTATACACGCGTTTGATATGCATTTCTTCGCGCAATTTATACACTTGGCTTTCTAAACAACCCAACATGTGGGCAATTTGACGGTCCCCATAGCCTTTTTGTTTCCCTTCAAGTAATAATTCTTTTGGTAAGGTATCTACAGTGTATTGTGATATTTCGCGCTCTAAGAAATGTAACTCTTCATACTGTTTCAAGAACCACATATCGATTTTGGTAATCTCATGGATTCGGCTCAACGGTATTCCCATTTGGATAGCATCGTAAATAACAAATACGCGATCCCAACTGGCAAAAGTTAACTTCTCTATAATTTGTTCGTAGTTTTTATATCCTTTTCCATCGGCACCCAAACCGTTGCGTTTAATTTCTAACGATTGGGTAGCTTTGTGCAGGGCTTCTTGGAACGAACGTCCAATTCCCATCACTTCCCCAACCGATTTCATTTGGAGTCCTAAGGTACGGTCTGAGCCTTCAAACTTATCAAAGTTCCAGCGCGGTATTTTCACTATTACATAATCCAACGTAGGCTCAAATAAAGCCGAAGTAGATTTGGTGATTTGGTTTAGCAATTCGTCCAAATGATATCCTAAAGCTAATTTTGTTGCAATCTTTGCAATAGGATAACCCGTTGCTTTAGAAGCTAAAGCCGAAGAACGGGATACTCGAGGATTGATTTCTATAGCCACTATATCTTCTTTTTCATCGGGAGATACGGCAAACTGTACGTTACATCCTCCAGCAAAATTCCCAATAGAGCGCATCATCAAGATGGCCATATCCCTCATTTTCTGAAAAGTAGTATCCGACAAAGTCATAGCAGGGGCTACAGTAATAGAGTCGCCTGTATGTATACCCATAGGGTCCATATTTTCAATCGAACAAATAATAACGACATTATCATTACTATCGCGCAACAATTCCAATTCGTATTCTTTCCACCCCAACAAAGCTTTATCAATCAATACTTCGTGAATAGGAGAAGCTTCTAAACCACGGGTCAACAAGTCATCAAAGTCTTCTTTTTTGTGTACAAAAGCAGCTCCAGTTCCCCCTAAGGTAAATGAAGGGCGAATTACTAATGGAAAACCGAATTCTTGGGCAATCTCTTTTCCTTTTAAGAAAGAAGTAGCTGTTTTAGCAGGCGCTGTTGGTACTTGTATTCTCTCCAACAATTGTTTGAATTGTTCTCGATCTTCAGTAATGTTTATCGCATTTATATCAACCCCTATTAATCGAACGCCAAAATCTTTCCAAATTCCTTTTTCATCGGCTTCCAAACACAAATTCAAAGCAGTCTGCCCTCCCATAGTAGGTAACACGGCATCAATCTGAGGGTGCTCTTTTAAAATTTGGATAATGGACTTGGTGGTAAGTGGTAATAAATACACATGGTCGGCCATGGTAGGGTCGGTCATAATCGTGGCCGGATTCGAATTGATAAGAATCACCTCGATACCTTCTTCGCGAAGAGAGCGCGCCGATTGGGAACCTGCATAATCAAATTCGCAAGCTTGTCCTATTACAATAGGACCCGAACCAATAATAAGTACCGATTTAATGGAGTTGTCTTTAGGCATTGTAGTGTTGTTGTAGTTTGTAGTTGTCGTTCAAAAATAAGGCGTTTGCGGGAAATGACTCTGAAAACACCTTTTAAACTTATTAAAATTTATAAACAAGTTTAAAAAAAAGGCGTTACTAAAAAATAGTAACGCCTTAATATTGATTAAATACTAATCATTATTTTTTGTGTCTTGGTTCACAAGATACAGTCAATTTATGTCTTCCTTTTGCTCTACGACGCGCAAGGACTTTTCTTCCATTTGCAGAAGCCATTCTGTCCATAAATCCGTGTTTATTTCTTCTTTTTCTTTTCGATGGTTGAAACGTTCTTTTGCTCATTGCTTTGTATC
>JAHEHJ010000023.1 GCA_024644655.1 Flavobacterium sp. | reverse complement strand
TTAAAGTATTGTCTTTTTTACTGTCTAAATCCAAATAGCCGATAGCGGGGTTGTCAAAGTGAACTGCATAAAGTTTAGACGATAATACTAAAGGAATACAAAAGTTCATTAACTCGGCATGGGTTTCATAACCATAATGAGCTCTATTATACAATTGCAAACGATTTCCTCTGCGATTCATACCTAAAGCTCGAGCTCCTCCACCATATAGCGCTTCTGAATTGTCAAGATTGAAAGATAAAGTTTCGGTAGAATCTTTTTTTGAATACCCTAATTTTTCAGAGAGTAGTACTTTTCCTTTGCTGGCATAAGTAATATTGAAAGGGTATTTGTTTATAATAACAGTAATTCCTTTAGTGAAAACCGAAAGTGTATTCTCTTCTTTACTAATTTGTGCTTTTATTTTCTCAGGTTTTTTGATAACAGCATGTGAGTTAGAATTAAAGACTTCACCGTTAGGGATAAATGATGTTTCCATTATTTTTTCCGAATAGGGTAGAATATGGTATGTGCCATCATTAGTTTTAATTTCTAACACATTGTTTTTCCAAGTATGGGAAATGTATTTTCGGTTGGCATTTTGTGCCCATGAAAGGCTTGTCAATAATACCAGTAAAAGCGCTTTTTTCATGCTGTTATTTTAATTCAAGGATCATGGTCGATTGACCATCAATAGTAATTTCTTTCGTAATGTCTGTTGATTTTCCTGTGATTACATCGATTCCAGAAGTATAGTTTTGAATGTTGTCATGGAATCGAGAGGTTGAAATAGATTGTTTTTCAGTGCTATTATTAAGAATCACCATTACACTTTCTTTTTCGGAATACCGGAAATACACATATACATTGTTTTCTGGGATGTAGTGTGTCATTTTACCAGAATGGATTACAGATTTGTTTTTTCTCCAATTGAAAATCTGTGAAGTATAGGTATAAAATTTTTGTTGTTCTGTTGTGCGTCCTGAGGGAGTAAAGGCATTGTTAGAGTCGCCATTCCAGCCTCCTGGAAAGTCTTTTCGAATATCTCCATCTCCTATTCCTTTATCTCCATCCATACCAATTTCAGTTCCGTAATAGATTTGTGGAATTCCTCGAACGGTAGCTATAAGAGCAAGTGCCATTTGGTATTTTTTAAAATCCTTTTTATAGATACCATTGAATCGATTAGTGTCATGATTTTCCATAAACACTAACATATTATTGGTGTTTGGGTATAAAAAGTCGTTGGTGAAATTGTCATAGAATTTAATCATTCCTTTGTCCCATGAAGCTTTGTTTTCGTCAAACACAGAGCCTATGGCATCTTGAAGGGTAAAGTCCATAACACTAGGCAAATACGAATTAAAACTTTCTATAGCGCCAACTTTACTGTCTTTTTGCCAATAAGCCATTTGGGCTTGGTTGTGCATCCATACTTCTCCAACGATATTGAAATGAGGATACTCATCAGTAATGGCTTTTGTCCATTTTGAAATACCATCTTTGTCACAGTAGGAGTAAGTATCTACGCGGAAACCATCTAAATTAGCATATTCTATCCACCACAAAGCATTTTGGATAAGGTAGTTTAAAACTAAAGGATTAGATTGATTTAAGTCGGGCATCGATTTTACAAACCAACCGTCCATACACATTTTGGCATCTATAGGAGCAGCATGTGTATCAAATTGGGTTGTCATATGGTAATTGGTTTGCGCATAACCTGGGAATTGGTGAGTCCAATCATAGGTAGGCAAATCATTCATCATCCAATGTTTATATCCCCAATGATTAGTTACATAATCCATGATGTTTTTCATGCCTCTTTTGTGTAATTCAGCACTAAGACGCACGTAGTCTTCATTGGTTCCAAAACGAGAGTCTATTTTATAGACGTCCGATTGGCCATACGTATGGTAAGAACCCCGTTCATCATTGTCTTCACAAAGAGGAGTTGGCCAAACTGCAGTTGCACCAAGAGATTGTATGTAATCTAAGTTTTTAATAATTCCTTCAATATCGCCACCATGTCTGCCATTTATATTCGTGCGATTGGCTTTTTCAATTGTTTCCGTTGTGCTGTCGTTATTTGGGTTTCCGTTGGCAAAACGGTCTGACATAATTAAGTAAATGACATCTGAACTGGTATAACCTTGACGTTGAGCTGAATTGTCTATTCTCTTTTTTAATTCATATTTTTGAGTCTCTACAACTTTATTCTTGTTTTTAAACGTAAAGGTTAGATGGGTAGGCGCTACATTTTTGGTGTCAATAGTTATGAAAAGGTAGTTGGGGTTGGCCGTTTTTTGAATGTCTTTAATAACAATTCCATTAGATACGGTTACTTCATTCAGCGCTATATTCTTTCCATGAAACATGATTTGTACATCTGAATGATTCATATTGCTCCACCAAAAAGGAGGTTCAATACGATCTACTTGAGCAACTAGTGACGAAGTGAATAAGAAAATGAGAAATAATTTTTTCATGAGAGCCAGTATTAATTAGTGAAGGCATATAAGTATCACGAAGTATTTCTTTCCTGTTCTTATATGCCTTCTGGATTTTTAAATGTTATTTATTTAAACAGTAACCATACAATTTGGTTCTACTGTAACCTCTTTTCCATTTACGAATACTTTAATTTCTTTATCACCTTCAAGTGAGAAAGTAGTTTCATTTTGATGAACTGCAATTTTCAGTATTTGGTTTCTAAAGTTGATTTTAAAAGAATAGCCGTTCCATTCCTTAGGAATTTTTGGTTCAAAGTGGAGTGTGTTGTTTTTAACACGCATTCCTCCAAACCCTTCTACTATACTCATCCAAGTCCCGGCCATAGATGTGATGTGAAGACCTTCTTCCACCTCTTTGTTGTAATCGTCAAGATCTAAACGTGAAGTTCGTAAATAGAAAGTATAAGCTTGTTCCATTCTGCCTAATGTAGCAGCCTGAATAGAGTGTACACAAGGAGACAATGAACTTTCGTGAACTGTAAATGGTTCGTAAAAGTCAAAATGTTTTTCTAATTGTTCTTTTGTGAAATGATCTTCAAAGAAATAGAACCCTTGTAGGGTGTCAGCTTGCTTAATATAAGGGGAACGCAAGATTCTATCCCAAGACCATTTTTGGTTGATTGGACGTTGACTTTTATCTAAATCATGCACTTTTACCAATTCTTTATCCAAGAAGCCATCTTGTTGTAAATATACTCCATGCTCTTCCGAATAGGGTAAATACATATTTTCAGATACGGTTTTCCAATGGTTTGTTTCAATAGAGTCTAAGCCTACTTTTGACATGATACGGGAATAATCCGTGCCGTATTCAGAAGCTACCTTTTGGATTTGCTCCATCGTGTAGTCAATACACCATTTTGCTAAATAATTGGTATAAAAATTATTATTAACGTTGTTTTCGTATTCGTTAGGTCCAGTAACTCCTAGAATTACATATTGGTTTTTATGAGTTGAATAGGTAGCTCTTTGGTGCCAAAAACGGGCTATACCGATAAGTACTTCCAATCCTTTTTCAGGGATATAACTGTAATCGCCTGTAAATCGGTAGTAATTATAGATGGCAAAAGCGATGGCTCCATTTCTGTGGATTTCTTCAAAAGTGATTTCCCATTCGTTGTGGCATTCTTCCCCATTCATGGTAACCATAGGGTATAGAGCCGCTCCATTTTTGAATCCTAATTTAGCAGCATTTTCAATGGCTTTGTCCAACTGGTTATAGCGGTAGGTAAGTAAATTACGTGCTACTTGTTGGTCTTTAGTAGCCATATAGAAAGGAATACAATAGGCTTCGGTGTCCCAATAGGTTGAACCACCATATTTTTCACCGGTGAATCCTTTAGGTCCAATGTTTAGACGGCTGTCTTTTCCCAAATAGGTTTGATTCAATTGAAAGATATTGAAACGAATTCCTTGTTGGGCTTTTACATCTCCTTCAATAGTAATGTCGCTCATTTCCCAAATCTTCGCCCAAGCATCGATTTGGTTTTGTAATAATTGGTCGTAGCCAGTAGCTAAAGCTTTTTGAATTACATTTTGGGCTGCAGGAACTAACTGAGCCGATTCATGATTCATGGATACAGTATATCCCCCTAATTTTTGAAGTGCAATGGTTTGTCCTTTTTCCA
This sequence comes from Flavobacterium sp., assembly GCA_024644655.1. Taxonomy (GTDB): domain Bacteria; phylum Bacteroidota; class Bacteroidia; order Flavobacteriales; family Flavobacteriaceae; genus Flavobacterium. The sequence goes on along the minus strand of JAHEHJ010000023.1, from coordinate 9,905 downwards.
CTTGCATTTCATAGGTAAATATTACTTTATCTGAAGTAGAGTCTACAAATGTTGGTTTTGCATTTTGATTTTCATGGTTCAAATACAAGCTGTTGTGCATAAAGGTAGCTACTTCAAAGTGTGTTTTGAAAGTACGAGCAGTTACAAAAGCTTCATTTCCTTCCTGTTGGGTGGCTAAAGGCTCCCAAAATTTTTCTTCCCAGTTGGCATCTTCGTTGTGTACCCCTGCATCTATATAGGGGCTGAATACTACGGTTGCTTTTTGGTTTAGAGGTGTTATTTCATATTTGATTACGCCAAGTTCGTCGCTATCTAATGAAAGGAAGCGGCGTACATTTACGGCTAGTTCAACTCCGTTGTGAAGTTTGGCATGAAAGGAACGGTTATACCACCCTTCTTTCATATTGAGTTCCCTTTTATATTGGGTTACTGAACAACTAGCTAAGTCAAGGCTCTCTCCGTTTATTTCAACGAGTATGCCAATCCAGCTAGGGGCATTAAGTACTTTAGCAAAATATTCTGGGTATCCATTCTTCCACCAACCCACTTTAGTTTTGTCTGGGTAGTAGATACCTGCAATGTAACTTCCTTGAAATGTATTTCCAGAGTAGAATTCTTCAAAATTGGCACGTTGCCCCATGGCACCGTTACCAATACTGAATAAACTTTCGGAAGCTTTTACTTGATCGGCATCAAATCCTTCTTCAATAATTGACCAGTTGTCTGGTTTTATATAATCTTGGTTCATTGTATTAGGGTTAGGGTCTTTATGATTTCTTTTCATTTAGGAGTGTCTGTACAAATGTGACATCCATAAATGTGAAATCTTTAAAATTGTATTGTGCTTCGTGTAGTATAGAGGCATCTCCAATACCTACACTGGTCATGTGAGCAATGTTTGCGGCTTGAATGCCAGCCACACTGTCTTCAAAAACGATTGAATTTTCATTTGTAGTATTTAATAGGCTTGCAGCTCTAAGGAATACTTCGGGGTCGGGTTTTGCATTACTGACATCATTACCATCTACAATAGCATCAAACAAGTGCAAGATGTTTACTTTTTCTAGAATAGGGCGTGCGTTTTTACTTGCCGAACCTAGCGCTATAAGTTGTTTTTGTTCCCGAATATATTCCAATACGTTTAGTACTCCTGGAAGTATTTCGGTTTCATCCATGTTCTCGATATAGGAGAGGTAGTCTTCATTTTTTTGATGAAGCCAATGGTCTTTTTCTTTTTGGGTTGCCTTGATGTTACCAAGGGCCAAAATAATATCTAAAGAGCGCACGCGGCTTACTCCTTTTAATTCTTCGTTGTGTTCGGGTGTAAATTCAATGCCAAGTTGGGTAGCTATTTTTTGCCACGCTAAAAAATGGTATTTAGCGGTGTCTACAATAACTCCATCTAGATCAAAGATGAATCCTTTTTTATTCGTCATTTCCATTAATTTTTATACTAAGTCAGAGGCTTTTTCTTTTACAGAGTAAACAGCCAATGCACCTAATACAAGTGAAATACCCGCTATAGTTGTAATTACGATAGGCGGAAAATTGTAGCTCGCAATGATAGTTCCTAAAATTCCAGAAATAATTTGTGGGATGGTGATGGTTGCATTGAACAACCCCATATAAACTCCCATTTTGTTTGCAGGAAGTGAACTAGAGAGCATGGCATAGGGTAAGGCTAAAATAGAAGCCCAGGCGATACCAACTCCAATCATTGAGATTAAAAGTGTTGTTTTGTCGTGTATAAAATACATTGAGATAAGTCCAATACCACCTGCTAATAAAGAGTAGCTGTATGTTTTTTTACGGCCTACTGCTTTGGCGATAGATGGGATTAGAAGTGCAAAGATTGCAGCTACTGCACTGTAGAAGCCAAACATGACTCCAGTCCAGTTGCCCGCTTCATTAAAACCAAGTGATTTTGCATCAAGTGCTTCAGCACCCCATACCTGATTGGCAATTGCTCTAGTGGTGTAAACCCACATTAAGAACAAAGCAAACCATGAAAAGAATTGGACTACGCCCAATTGCCAAAATATTTTAGGTGCATTTTTAATCAGTTCTAGGAAGTTGGTTTTCTCTTTTACTTCGGGTGCATTAAGGTCGATGTTATTATATTCAGCATGTTCTTTTGGCGCATATTCTTTAGTTTTAAAAACCGTCCATAATACACTTAATAAAAGAATTGCTCCTCCAATATAGAAAGACCATATTACCGAGTCGGCTACTTTTTCACCTGCAGCGGGCACGTTGGCCACTTCTAATTTGGTTAGAATATAAGGCAATAAGGAACCAAATACGGCTCCAAAATTGATAAGGGCAGATTGCAACGAATAGCCCAAGTTTTTTTGTTCGTCATTCACCATATCGCCCACTAAAGCTCTGAATGGCTGCATGGTTACGTTAAAGGAGGTGTCCATTAACAGTAGGGCAGAAGCACCAAAGATTAGAGGTGGAATTAAATGCGTAAAACTTCCAGCATTAGGCATGAAGAACATGGCTAAGGCGGAAACTAAAGCACCAAAAAAGATGAACGGTATTCGGCGGCCAAGACGGGTCCAGGTTTTGTCGCTGGAGAGTCCGATGATGGGTTGAACTATAAGGCCTGCTAGAGGAGCAGCCAACCAAAAAAGGCCAATACTATGAACGTCTGCACCGTAGGCTTCAAGGATTCTACTGGTATTGCCATTTTGTAACGAATAGCCAATTTGCACACCTAAGAATCCGAAACTCAAGTTCCAGATTTGCCAAAAACTTAATTTGGGTTTTTTCATTATCGTAAATTTTATCTATTTTACGATAAGCGATTTGCTTATCAAAACATTATTTTATTTCGAAGTAAAAGTATATGCTTTGATAATTGGTTGTAAATATATAAAAGATTTTAGAAATAGTACTTTTTTTGATTTCTAAATTTAGTTTGAACTATGTATCCTTATGATTTTAAGTGATTGTATAGAAGTATGCTTTTATTTTAAAAGCACGCAAAGATGGCAAAATACTACAGCGCTAAGGATGTTTTGGCTTGGGGTGTTTCAGCACTTTCTCAGCACTTTCTCAGCACTCTAGAGGGGGGTATTAGGCACTTAACAGGCACTTTTGAGGCAATTTGGTGCCTATTAAGAACAGTTTTGGCCAATTTTATTTTGCAAATAGGAATGAGTAGATTTTGAATAGAGTCTTGTTAAATAGTTGATTCCCGTTCTACAAGTTCGGTTTCAATTACTTCGGTGCGGTATTGTTCTTCTTCCTCTTCTTCTGCTTCGAGCCTTTCGATGAGCATTTTGGCTGCTTTACCACCCATTTTTATACCATTTTGACTAACAGTGGTAATGCTTGGGGAAGAATATTTAGAAATGATACCATCAGTAAATCCAATAATGGAGATGTCTTCGGGCACTTTTTTTCCTAGTTTTTTAGCTTCTTTTATGGCGGTTACTGCAAAAAGTTCGTTGACGGCAAAAATGGCATCAATAGTGTCATCGGCCAAAAGGTTTGCGATACTACCTTCAAAGTTTTCGGTATCTTCTATTTTGAGGATGAGACTTTCGTCTACTTTGAGGTCATTATTTTTGAGGGCTTTGATGTATCCTTCGGTTCTTAATTTGCCTACACTTACATAATCAACTGTGGTGATTAGGGCAATTCTTTTGAAGCCTTTATCGATGAGGTATTGGGTAGCATTGAAGGCGGAAAGATTGTCGTCTATGATAACTTTGTCGCACAAAATATCGTTTGTTACGCGGTCAAACATGACTACTGGCATTCCTTGATTGATTACTTCTACGATGTGGTGAAAGTCTTTTTTTTGTTGGGTTTCTTTGGATAGGGAAAGGATAAATCCGTCGATACTACCGTTGGCCAGCATTTCCATATTGATGACTTCTTTATCAAAAGATTCATCGGAAAGGCATACCAAAACGTTATAACCATTTTCGTTTGCGATGCTTTCTACGCCGCTGATTACAGTGGCAAAAAAGTGGTGTATTATTTCGGGTATGATGATGCAAATTGTCTTGGTTTTTTTGTTTTTCAGACTCAGTGCAATATTGTTGGGTTTGTAGTTGTATAATTTGGCGAAAGCTTGCACTTTTTGGCGTGTATCCTCACTAATTTCCAGGCTGTTTCTCAATGATTTTGATACGGTAGAAATGGATACATCCAATTCTTTGGCAATTTGTTTTAAAGTGACTTTTCTTCTCATGATTTGAATTGGTTCAATACTAATTTCTGAATAAAGATATACGATATTTTTTATTCTATCAATTTTGACGTCATTTTATTAAAAATAGCAGAAAGTTTTCAACACGAAAACGTTTTCGAAGCACATTTAACGAGTGTTTGTTCGCTATATTCATTTTTTTACATAAATTTAACATTCGAAGTATAAGTATATGCACAAATTAAATTTTTAACCTAAACAAAATGTATGAAAACAATTTACAAAAAGTTGTTATTTTTATTCCTGTTGTTGCCAATTAGTGTTCTTGCACAAAGTGGTTTAAGCGGTAGTGTTGTTGATTCGAAATCGAACCAACCGTTACCAGGAGTAAATGTGACTGTTCAAGGCGCGAATCAAAGCACTTCAACAGATTTTGATGGAAAGTTCCAGCTGAACAAATTAAAAGATGGCGATAAGATCGTCTTTTCTTTTGTTGGATACGATTCAAGCACAGTAGTTTATGCTGGGCAAAAGACTGTTAGTGTGAGTTTGAATGAGGCTGCTAATCAATTACAAGAAGTTGTAGTTCAAGTGGGGTATGGTTCTGTGAAGAAAAAAGACGCCACAGGGTCGGTAGCTACATTGAGCGCAAAAGACTTCAACAAAGGGTCCAACGTTACGGCGGAAAACATGTTGAGTGGTAGAGTAGCGGGTGTTACTATCAACACAAGTGGAGCTCCAGGTTCTGGTTCAGAAATCAGAATTCGTGGTGGTGCTTCGTTGAATGCTAGTAATGATCCATTAATCGTAATTGATGGTTTGCCTATCTTGAATGTAGAGAACAAAGCATCTACTTCAGTGTTAGCGGCGTTAAACCCAAATGATATTGAAAGTTTTACCGTGTTGAAAGATGCATCTGCTACTGCGATTTACGGTTCACGTGCTTCTAATGGTGTAATCATCATTACTACCAAAAGAGGTGGTAAAAAATTAAGTGTGGAATACAATTTCCAATATGGTTCTGGTAAAAATGTGAATCAAATCGATGTGTTTGGTGCAGATGAATATAGAGCTTTAGTGCAACAAGAGCGTCCAGGATTAGCTGGGTTATTGGGTACTGCTAATACAGATTGGCAAAAAGAAATTTATAGAAGAACGGATTATGTAGATAACAACGTATCTATCAAAGGGAATTTGTTTAATACAATTCCAGCTCGTTTGTCTTTTGGTAATACATACCAAGAAGGTTTGCGTTTGACAAACTCTTTCACAAGAAACACATTGTCAACTACATTGAATCCTGCATTCTTTGACAACCATTTGAAATTGCGTTTAAACGCAACTTATGCAAATGAGAGTAACCGTTTTGCAGATGGTGTTGAAGGAAGTGCTTTCCGTTTTGACCCAACTCAACCCGTATATCAAGCAGGATCTCCATTTGGTGGATACTTTGAATACTATTCAGCTAATGGTAACTTGATTTTAGGAACAAGAAACCCAGTAGCTCAATTGATGCAAACAAACGATACAGGAACAAACCGTAGAATCTTTGGTAACTTTGAGGTGGATTATAAATTCCATTTCTTCCCAGCTTTAAGAGCGGTAGTTAATGTAGGTTTTGACGAATCAAACGGAGACCGTAGAAGAGTTGTTGGAGCAGGAGTTGCTACAGGAAACAATTATACGGATGCTGGTATTGTACATTATATAGGTACAGATTCTAAACAAACTGCTTTATTGCGTAATAAATTATTAGATGCATATTTTGTATACAACAAAACGTTTGGTAAAACTGCTTTAGAAGCTACTGCAGGATACTCTTACCAAATCTTTAATGAAGAGCGTACGTATTTTGGTGATTTAAGAAGAGGACCGCTACAACCAGCTAATCCAACGGTTTACCGTCCGGAGATAGACAACGTTTTGATTGGTTTATTTGGAAGAGCTAATGTAACTTACAATGACAAGTATTTATTTACAGCGTCATTTAGAAGAGATGCTTCATCAAGAGTAGCTAAAGAAAATCGTTGGCACAATTATCCAGCATTTGCTTTTGCTTGGAAAATGAAAAATGATTTCTTCAAAGATTCTAAAACGATTTCTGATATGAAATTGCGTGTTGGATATGGAGTAACAGGTCAACAGAGTTTACCATCTCAATACAACAACATTTATTTACAACAATACAGTGTAGGAACAACTCAATCTCAATATAATATTGGAGGATTGGCTATTCCTATTGCGATTTCTAAACCATACAATGACATTATCAATTGGGAGGAAACGACTACTTATAATGCAGGTTTAGATTATGGATTGTTTAGTAATAGAATTTCTGGAGGATTGGATATATTCTACAAAAAAACAGATCATTTATTTTCAGTAGCTCCTGTAGCTGATGGAGGTAATTATTCGAATTCATTACTTCAAAACATTGGTAGTTTCTCTACTAAAGGGATTGAGTTAACTGTAAATGCTGAAGTGGTAAAATCTACTGATTTCAACTGGAATACAAATTTCAACATTACAAAATACGAAAGACGTATTGATGCTCTTGCAGGAGGTGCTGATGTATTGTTTGGAGGTACTGGAGCTGGAACAGGTGGTACTGCTTTGATTTACAGAGAAGGGTATACACCAGGTTCATTCTATGTATACAAACAATTGTATGATTTAGCAGGTGCGCCAGTTGAAGGAGCTTATGCTGACTTGAATGGTGATGGACTTATCAATGGTGATGACCGTTACATTTACAAAAACCCAGATCCAGATTTCGTATTTGGTTTTGCTTCTAATATGTACTACAAAAACTTAGATTTCTCTTTCAACTTAAGAGCTAGTTTAGGAAATAGAGTGTACAATGCCGTAAATGCGGGTAATGCACAATATGATAATTTACAAAGTAGTGCAGTATTAGGAAATATTCCAACCTCTGTACTGGATACCAATTTCAACACGACTTCAGATGTAGTATTGTCTGATCGTTATGTTGAGAATGGATCATTCTTGCGTGTGGACAACATTACTTTAGGGTATACGTTCCCAAAATGGTTAGAAGGTAAAGCATCTTTGCGTTTCTTTACAGGAATTCAAAATGCCTTTATACTTACGAAATATTCAGGTTTAGATCCTGAAATCACAGGTGGTATTGATAATACTATTTATCCAAGACAACGTCAGTTTTTATTTGGAGCTAACGTAAAATTTTAATTAAAAAACTATGAAAAAATTTAAAATTAATGCATTACTGCTTTTAGGAAGTTTGTTAGGGTTAAGCTCATGTACAAGCGACTTAGATGTATTGCCAAAAGATCCGACAGTATTTTTATCTGAAGATTTCTTTGCTCAACCGGGTGCATATAAGCAAGGTTTGGCAGGGGTTTATGGTAACTTGTCTTTAACAGGTACAGACGGTTCTGGTTCTTCTTTCCTTACTGGAATTGATGCTGGGACAAGCCAATTTGGTCGTTGTTTGTGGTATTTACAAGATTTGACTACCGATGAGGTTTTATGGAGTTATGAAAATGACCCAGGAACTAAAGAATTGCAACGTAATATTTGGACTGCAAGTAACCCAGTTATATTAGGTATGTTTAGTAGAACTATGGCAGAAGTTGCTTTTGCTAATGAGTATTTACGTCAAACTACACCTGAGAAATTGAGTGGAAGAGGAGTAACTGATGCTACTACATTAAGCAATGTGGCTACCTACCGTCAAGAAGTAAGAGTATTACGTGCTTATGCGTATTACAACCTTATGGACTTATTTGGTAAAGCTCCTTTTGTAACAGAAGCGGATCCTATTAATACAGCAGGTCCTCAATATGATAGAGCGCAATTGTTTACTTTTATTGAAAGTGAATTGAATGCAGTGATGCCTGATTTAAAAGCGCCTCGTACCAACGAATATGGAAGATTGGATCAAGCAATGGCTCGAATGATATTGGCTAAAATGTATTTGAATGCTGAAGTGTATATTGGTACAGATCGTTATAACGATTGTGTGACTCAATGTAATGCTATCATTGCAGGAGGATATACGTTGAATTCAAATTATTTGAACAACTTTAATGCGGATAACCACACTTCTTCGGAGATGATTTTCACATTACAGTCTGATGGTGTTATTACTCAAAACTACGGTCCAACAACTGTTATGATTAACGGTGAAGTGGGTTCAATTGAGCAAAACGGATCTGACTTGGGTGTAGGCTCAGGTGGCTGGGGTGGCGCTTTGCGTTTGAGAAAACAATTTGTTCAAAAATTTGATGGAAGTGAATTTGACAACGATACCCGTAAAACAATTATTTCAGGTACACGTAACATTGAAATTGCTGACGTAGCCAATAGAGATCAAGGGTATGTATTAGCTAAATACTCTAATAAATCTGCGGCTGGCGTACCTGGAATCAATACTACTTTTGTAGATACAGATTTCCCATTGTTCCGTTTGGCTGACGTGTATTTAATGTATGCAGAGTGTTCTTTGCGTGGTGCTTCAGGAGCTTCATCTTCACAAGCGTTAACGTATGTTAATGCATTAAGAGAAAGAGCAAATAATGGTAGTACAGCTGCTAATATTTCTGCGGGTGCTTTGACCTTGAACTTCATCTTAGATGAAAGAGCAAGAGAAATGCACTGGGAGTCTCACAGAAGACAAGATTTAATCCGTTTTGGTAAGTATACAGGAGGAAGTTACAACTGGGCTTGGAAAGGAAATGGTTCAAATGGTATTGCTATTTCGAACAATTTAAAAGTATTCCCTATTCCAACGCAATCGTTGACTTCAAATCCTAACTTGACACAAAATGCAGGTTATTAATAATTAAACACTAAAAAATATAACAATGAGAAATATAATAAAATCATTAGTAGCAGTTACCCTTATTGCGGGTTTTGCTTCTTGTACAGATGAACAAGATTTAAAGTATGTAAACAATGCGGCTGAATTTAAAATTTTATCTCCTGTTTCTGGAGAAGGAATTGTTTTAAGTCCAGATACGCCAACCAACCCAGGGTTATCAATGACATGGGAAGATATGAACTATGGTGAAGCTACAGAGGTAACGTATACTGTTCAGGTGGATAAATCGGGAGATAACTTTGATACTCCAATTGATTTAGTATCTACAGTGAATACTTATGTGTCTGTTACTTCAGATGTATTAAATGGTGCTTCAGTAGGAGCAGGATTAACACCATTCTCAGAAGGCGGATTGGAAATTAGAGTTCGTGCTACTGTAGGTACTACAGGAAGCGAAGAAAAATTCTCTGATGTAATCACGTATTTAGTGACTCCTTATTCTACAGACTTACCAAAATTAGCTGTTCCTGGTAACCACCAAGGATGGAACCCACCAACAGCTCCAAGAATTGCTTCTTCTGCATTTGGTGAAACGGACTATGAAGGATACATTTGGTTAGATGGAGGATTCAAATTTGTAGCTCCAGATGCAGCAGGTAACTTCAACTGGGGTAACCCTGACTGGGGTGATGACGGAAGTTTTTCAGGAGCTTTAGCTTTAACAGGAGAATCAGATTGTAGCGCTACTGCAGGATACTACCGTGTACGTGCGAACACTACTTCATTATTGTATACTGTTGAGCCTACTACATGGGGAATCATTGGTGCTGCTACACCATTATCTTGGGATAATAGTACTCCATTAACGTACAACTCTACTACTAAAAAATGGGAAGGGACTGTAGTAATGACAGCTGGTGAATTCAAATTCAGAGC
>JAHEHJ010000135.1 GCA_024644655.1 Flavobacterium sp. | reverse complement strand
GTGCAAATATAAAAACTATTTTAATCCCTTTCCAAATATTTTATAGCCTTTTTTATTCTTTTTTTCAAGACTTTGAAAACGTGCGCTTTGGAGAACTAAATTAACACCAATCTCTTTAAAAATATTTATTAAACATAGAAAACACAAATCAACACCCCTCTTAAAACCGCTATCATCATTTGAAATCTTAAATTATACTTCATAAAAATCAAGGCTACATTGCATTATAACCCTATTATTTTGAATTTAAATTTTAAACTGTACTTTTAAACTTTACTAATTACTCTATTATAATGTCTAAACTTCCTCATGTAGGCACTAGTATATTTACGGTGATGTCACAATTGGCCACGGAACACAATGCTATAAATTTATCCCAAGGCTTTCCTAACTTCCCCGTAGACGAACGCCTTAAAAAGATTACGGCTGAACTTGCATTACAAGAAATTCATCAATATGCCCCTATGGCGGGGTACCCTCCTTTACTAGATAAGCTCAAAGAATTAACCTTTTCATCGTATCAAAGGACTGTATCCGCCAAAACAGATATACTAATCACAGCTGGTGCAACAGAGGGTATATTTGCAACAATACAAGCCTTAGTCAACGTAGGACAAGAAGTCGTTATATTGGACCCTAGCTATGATTGTTATGAAACCCCAATACTATTATGTAATGGTAAACCCGTTCACATTGCATTAGATGATGATTTTTGTCCAAATTGGGAGTCCATTAAAAATGCTGTTAATCCCAATACCCGAATACTAATTATAAACAACCCCCACAATCCAACTGGGAAGACTTGGACAGAAGATGATTTTAATCAATTGGAGCTGTTAATTGAAGCCAATCCGAAGCTCCTTATATTAAGTGATGAAGTTTACGAATACATAACCTTTGAAAAGATGCACCTTTCAGTAAACCATCGTCCCAAATTACGGGAACGCAGTATCTGTATTTCATCGTTTGGCAAATCGTTCCATATTACCGGTTGGAAAATTGGCTATGTCATAGCACCTGAAACATTAATGCACGAAATAAAAAAAGTACATCAATTTTTAGTTTTCAGTGTCAATAGCTTGGCACAAATAGCTCTAAACTCTTATTTAGAGATTGCTCAAGTAAAAGATCTCGGTGCCTTTTACCAACAAAAAAGAGATTTCTTTAGAGCCTTACTCAAAAACACCCCCTTCTCACTGCTACCTTGTGAAGGAACCTATTTTCAAGCCGCCTCTTATGCCTCGATATCCCAAGAAAACGATGTGGATTTTTGCAAAAGATTAGTTCTAGAATATGGTGTTGCTGCCATACCCCTTTCTGCTTTTTATGCTGACCAAAAAGACTCTAAAATAATACGCTTTTGCTTTGCTAAAGACGAAGCTACCTTAGTAGCCGCAGCAAAACGATTGGAAAAACTATACTAATATGATAACAGATTTATTTATTATCGGCTGATAGATTGTGGCTATACAATTAAATCCATCCAAAAAGAGATAGCCTCTTTTTTGGATTCTAAAGAATTAAAAATAACTTTACACAAGAATTGCAATTATCTTACTATTACACAGATGAAAATTAAATAGCTATGAAAAATAATTACGATACATTTAAAATACTTTTTCTTTTACTTCTGCCTTTTGGAGTTATGGGACAACTTATCAATGGGGATTTTGAAAACATAAAACCGAATTTACTACCTAGTAATTGGGGCATGAATTATTTTCAACAAGTAATCATAGACAATGAAACGGGTGAAAACATAGGCGATCAAATTCAATACACATGGTGTGTCCCTTACTTGATTTATGCTTCTACTGAGGCCCAATCAGGACAGTATGCCATGGAATTATCCAATGCCTTTAATTTAACTCAAAATATTGTTATTCCTGGTGAAGCAGTCCTTTTTAGTGATCAAACCCAGGACATACCTGGTTGGAATCCAGGAGTACCTATTAGCGTTACTGATAACGTAACTGGAATTGGATTTTATTATAAGTTCTTACCCGCTGGAAATGACATTGCGCAAGCCAAAGTACAAGTTTTTGACATTGAGGGAAATGAGATAGGCACTGCAAATATTGACATCACAGACACCAATACTTCATATCAATTCATTTACGAGCCTATACTATACACTTCAAATGCAGCACCAGTCTATATGTATGTTTCCTTTGTTATGGCAAAAGAAGGTTCTACTCCTACTTTTGGAAGCCGATTAATTATAGACAATGTAGTAACAAACTTAAATGACCTGAATATGGTAGTAAATAATGATAAAACAAAAATCAATATTTACCCTACTCTTGTAGAGACCTCATTAACTATAGAGGATTTGGATCATTCACAAGAACCGTTTACTTATAAAATAACGAACACTGAAGGCAAGTTACTATCTCAAAATAGTGTCAACACAATTAATTCCGTTTACACTATGGACCTTAGCCATTTGAGTTCGGGAATGTACTTCTTGCATATAGACAGCAATCAAGGAACCATTATTAAAAAGTTCCTTAAGAAATAATTCCTTAAAAAAACAGTTACTTTTTTAACTGGATTTTGCAAAGACAAGAATCCAGTTTTTTTAGTGGTTTTAACTTTTATATCTTTACTAAAAATAGAAACATGGATTTTTCAGCAAAAATGCTTCGTGATGATGCCTTAGTAGGCAAAGTAATAGTGGTTACCGGTGGTGGAAGTGGCTTAGGCAAAGCCATGACGCACTATTTTATGGAATTGGGAGCTAAAGTCGCCATTACTTCTCGTGATTTAGAAAAGCTACAAACTACTGCTAGTGAATTGGAAAAAGCCACCAATGGAATTTGTTTACCATTACAGTGTGATGTGCGGCATTATGATCAAGTAGAAGGCA
>JAHEHJ010000133.1 GCA_024644655.1 Flavobacterium sp. | reverse complement strand
ATTCCCCTAATGTTCAAATCAAACATAAACCTGACGGGAAAAGCACTGAAATTATTTTAGTTCCTATTGATGAACTCGTAGAAGTTAGAGGATGGAAGGCCATAGGTAGTAAATTAACCTACACAAAATTAGTTGGCATAGAGTTCATCGAAACAGAACTGCAGAGCCCAGTATCAGAAACAACAGAAATTGATGAACAATCTATCGAGCTTGTTGATGAATCTCCAATTGAGGAACAAAATGAAACGGAGCCTGCAATTGAAACATTGAAAATAACCGAAGAAATCAATTCCACAGAAATCGAAGATATTCCATTAACCATAAAAGGCGAAGTAGTCAATACAGAAATTGATGAAATTCCACTAGAAATTAAAAATTATTCAGCCGAATCTATACCAAAAGAATCAAATAAAGGCGAGCAATTAGGCTTATTTTAAATAGAAAATGAACATGAATAACCCAAAAGTATTACGTGCTTGGACATTTTATGATTGGGCAAATTCAGTTCATTCTTTGACAATAACTAGTGCGATTTTCCCAATCTATTATCCTTTTGCGGCGGTAAGTTCAACGGGAGAAAAAGAGATCAATTTTTTAGGGTTGCATTTAAGCAATACAGTAATTTTTTCTTACACGGTATCGTGCGCATTCCTATCATTAGCTGTATTGATGCCTTTTCTTTCGGGAATCGCTGATTACAAAGGAAACAAGAAATCATTTATGCGATTTTTTTGCTATTTAGGCTCATTTAGCTGCATGAGTCTATTCTTTTTTGAAAAAGGCAATTATTACATTGGAACATTCGGTTTTCTATTTTCTATTATAGGTTGGGGTGGGAGCATGGTGTTTTACAATTCATTTTTACCTGAAATTGCTAGTCCAGATCGTTTTGACCAACTAAGTGCCAAGGGATTTACGATGGGCTATATCGGAAGTGTGATTCTGCTAATACAAAATTTATCTATGGTCATGATGCCTCAATGGTATGGCAATCTAGCCGGTGATTTGGCGTCCAGAATATCCTTTTTAAGTGTCGGAATTTGGTGGTTATTATTTGCTCAAATTCCATTTCATTATCTTCCTGATGGTAATAAACGTATGCATCAGGGTGAAAACATATGGTTAGGTGGATGGAAAGAACTTAATAAAGTATTTAACGAAATCAGGACTATTGACGCAATAAAGCGGTTCTTGACAAGTTTTTTTCTATTCAACATGGGTGCTCAAACAGTGATGTATTTGGGAGCTTTATTTGGAAGTGAAGAATTACATTTGCCTACAGACGCATTAATAATAACTATTTTATTAATTCAATTAGTTGCGATTCCAGGAGCATATTTTTGTGCTAAACTTTCTCAAAAATTCGGCAACATCCAAGCATTACTCGTAATTGTCATTGTATGGGTTGCCATATGTATTTTTGCCTATAAGGTAAACGACCAGTTTAATTTCTACCTATTGGCCACTGGCATAGGCTTTGTGATGGGAGGAATTCAATCTAATAGTCGGGCGACATTCGCAAAAATGTGCCCACCAAATGAAAAAGACACGAGTTCTTATTTTAGCTTTTACGATGCCTGTGATCGTTTGTCAACGGTATTAGGTACATTCATTTTTGGACTAATAATCCAAATTACTGGAAACATGCGCCTTGGAATATTAATTTTAGGACTCGTATTTATTGCGAGTATCTTTTTTCTCTTAAAAATAAGAAGTACAAAAGTACTTCAACCTATATCGGTATAATCGATCGATCAGCAATCGTTTGCCATTGCAAAGGTATGTGTGCCAATATCTCTAATTTTAATGCATTGATAATGGCTTTTCGCGAATAGGATTTCGCGTGAACTAAGGAAACTTCACGAATTGGTGTGGGTTTCGGCAAGGGATGAACCTTTTCTTTCAATTTACTTTCTAAATAGTCTACGAACATTTGTGGAATAATGGTTTGACCAAAACCTAAATCAGCCATGCGTACAATTGTTTCCAAACTTCCCGTTTGATATGTAAGCGAGTTCGATATACGTGCGCCAGCATTTAAATTACATATCGAATTAATCTGATTACTCAAACAATGACCTTCTTCTAACAACCATAATTTGGATGGATCTAACGTAGAACTCAACTTAGATCCATCGTCTTCCCATACATTAGAGTACAAAAATAATTCCTCATAATAAAGGGGAATCTCTACCAAATTTGAATTCAAAGGAGTCACCAATATGCCTATATCAATTCGTCCTTCAGCAATTTCATGTTTAATATTTTCTGTTGTAGTCTCTGAAACACTAATTGTCAAATCAGGATATTTCAATTGAAAATCAGCCAGAAAGCGTGGCATTAGATAGGGGGCGATCGTTGGAATGACACCAATAGCCAGATTACCACTTACTTGCGTAGACCAACCTTTTGTAAGGGATAGAATGGATTTACTTTCCGAAAGAATAATTCGAGCTTTAGCTAAAATTTCTCTTGCTTCTGGTGTAGGTTCAAGAGGCTTCGCTTTTCGATTAAACAAAGTCATGTTCAATTCATCTTCCAATTTTTGTACTTGCATACTCAAACTAGGTTGAGAAACGCAACAATAATCAGCAGCTTTAGAAAAACTATGCAGGTCGGCTAAGGCAACAATGTACTCTAGTTGGGTTATAGTCATATTATAATAAAAATCTATACAAATATAAAAAATATAGATTTGATTGATAGTATTTAACCTGCCATATTTGCAACATCATTTTAAACGAACAAGCAAAACACTTATACAAATGGCAAATTACATGTTAGGTTTAGGAAGCCAATTTCCTACATTTTCAAAAACAGCAGTTGTTTCTTTAGAGCAAGGAAAAGAATTCGCAACAATCACTTCAGAAGA
>JAHEHJ010000180.1 GCA_024644655.1 Flavobacterium sp. | reverse complement strand
AAATCCGCTGCAAGATGCCATTCAAACTTTTGTACCCAATGAAGAATTCAGCTTAAAGGGGCAAAAATATATTGCCCTATTAGCCGGAAGCCGAAAGCAAGAAATCAAAACAGCCTTACCCTTATTTGAACAATTAGCTAAAACGAATCCCGATTTATCATTCGTCATTGCTGGCATATCAGATTGGAAAGAGTTATACCAAACGAACATCCCAGTTCTATTCGATCAAACATACGATATAGTCCAACAAGCTGAGATGGCTATCGTTACCTCAGGCACTGCAACCTTAGAAACAGCCTTATTAAATACGCCACAGATCGTTGTTTATAAAACGGACTGGGTCTTTTATTCTTTGGCAAAAATTGTCATCCAGATTAAATACATCTCACTCGTTAACATAATCCTAGACAAACTGGCTGTACCGGAATTAATTCAAGCAAAATTCTCTGTTGAACACATGACCGCTTGGATGCGAGACTTATTAACAAAGGGAAAGACCTATCAACAACAGAAGAACGATTATCAGGAGTTACAAAAAGTAGTAGGAAACGCAGGAGCGTCTAAAAAAACGGCTGAACTAATTTATTCAGCGGCTTCTGCTAAATAGTTCTTAATCCAAGATTTTTGAACACCAGGAATAGTTTGATAATAACGAGCTATATCCAATTTATCTTTTTGGAAATCTCCTGTTGTATAGTAAGGCTCTCTAATTTTAATTTCCTTATTCACAAAGTCAAATCCAATCATAATTAGAGGTACTTTCGCCCCATTTGCGATATAATAAAATCCCGTTTTCAACTCCTGAACATCTTTACGTGTACCTTCTGGTGCTAATACAGCATAAAAGGATTCCTTAGAATTATAAATGTCAACAATCGAATCTACTAAATTAGATTTTGTTCCTCTATTCACTGGATAACCACCTAACCAGGTAAAAATACCGCCAAATGGTCCTTCGAAAAGTTCTTTTTTACCCCAAAACAGAATAGGCATTCGAAGTAAGGAGCGGGCTCCTAATCCTACAATAAAATCCTTCCAAGTAGCATGTGGACAAACAATCACTAATGCCTTCTTTAAATCGCGCGGCACCTCTCCCACTAATTTCCAACCAGCTAATTTAAACAACACATCAAAAATAGGACTACTAACTAACATACGTATCTAAAATTTCTTGAATTTGGCTTAAGGAACGACTCGGATCCACTACAAAAGATGGAATTCCTATTGACTTCGCAGCATTAATATTAGCGACATTATCATCAAAAAACAATACTTCTTCCGCTGAAAAACCTTGTTCATTCAACACTTGCTGATAAATCGCTAAATCTGGCTTAACAAGCCCCATTTCAAAAGAATAATATACCTGATGAAAAAGACTAAATAAATTTTGACCCTTAGGCCCTAAGGAAACCTTCGTAAATCGCTCCGCATGTATTGAACTGGTATTACTCAAAAGGATCAAATGAAACTTAGGGTTCAGTGAAGCAATCCATTCATAAACACCAGAATGAAAGTCCAGTAATAAGGCAGAAAAAGCATGATCGAAATCCACATCAGAAATAGTTAAACAAAGATGAGATCGAAGATAATTTCTAAATTCTTCATCTGTTTGTTGACCGGATTCATAAGGAACCCATAACTGTTTATCTATGATGATAGATGCAATTTCTAATGCACTTAAGGTAGAATAAGCCGAAAATGCCTCATAGGTAAGCGACAAATCAATGGGTAATAAAACATTACCTAAATCAAAAATAATGGCTTTAGGAACTGCCATCTTATTCAATCACCTCACCCATGGCACCAAACTTATCGATACGTTGAGCAATACGAGTCGCTGGATCTAGAGCTGAAAGAACAGCTAATTCTTTTTTAAGCACTTCTTTCAAGGTTGCAGCAGCTTCTTCAGGGTGAAGATGCGCACCTCCTAAAGGCTCCGGAATAATGCCGTCTATTAATTTATTGGCTAACATGTCGTTAGCTGTTAATTTCAAAGCTTCTGCGGCTTGCTCTTTGTAATTCCAACTTCTCCATAAAATCGAGGAACAAGACTCAGGAGAAATCACCGAATACCAAGTATTTTCCATCATTAATACACGATCACCTACAGCAATACCTAATGCACCCCCTGAAGCACCTTCCCCTATGATAACACAGATAACCGGTACTTTAAGCATAAACATATCACGAATATTGCGCGCAATGGCTTCTCCCTGCCCTCTTTCTTCCGCTTCTAAACCAGGAAACGCCCCCGGAGTATCAATTAAGCAAACAATTGGTTTATTGAACTTCTCAGCCATCTTCATTAAACGAAGCGCTTTTCTATATCCTTCTGGATTAGGCATTCCAAAATTTCGAAACTGACGTTCTTTCGTATTACGTCCCTTTTGCTGACCGATAAACATCACAGATATTTCTCCATCAATAGTTCCAAATCCACCTACCATGGCTTTATCATCACCTACATTACGATCACCATGAATTTCAATAAATTCTTCACATAGATGCTCTATGTAATCAAAAGTATACGGACGGTCAGGATGACGAGACAATTGTACACGTTGCCAACGTGTCAAATTCGAAAATGTTTCCTTTTTCAATTCTAAAATCTTATCAGTCAACGATGCTACTGCAGCAGTCACATCGACATTATTCTCTAAAGCAAGCTTACGCATTTCAATCAATTTATCTTCTAACTCAGCGATAGGCTTTTCAAATTCCAATAATGTTTTCATAAGGCGTAAATTTTAATACAAAAATAAAATTAAAGCTCGAAAGTCTCTTCCTTTTGAGGCAAAATAACTTCATTAAAGCCCAATCCATTTAAAATAGAAGCGAATTCAACCATACTCTCTTCCTCTCCATGTGATAAAAAGACTTTTTTTAATTTAGTCGGCTTTTGCT
>JAHEHJ010000178.1 GCA_024644655.1 Flavobacterium sp. | reverse complement strand
CTTCAGGAAAATTATCTGAGACTTTCCCTGTTCGTACCGAAGATACTCCAACAGCAACTGATTTCCCATCTAAAGACGGAACTGCTACTTATGGAGAAGGTATTTTCATTGGCTACCGTTATTATGATAAGAAAAAAATTGAACCCAATTTTCCATTTGGTTATGGATTAAGCTACACGACTTTCCAATATTCTGACATCAAATCAAGCGCTATCAATGCAAAAGATACGGATGCAATTACTATTTCATTTAAAGTGAAGAACACCGGTGCTGTAGCAGGAAAAGAAATAGCTGAATTGTACGTACACGAACAAGATTCAAATGTAGCAAGACCTGAAAATGAATTGAAACATTTTGAAAAAATCAGTTTATTACCTGGCGAAGAAAAAACCGTAAGTTTCCAATTGAACTCTCGTGATTTTGCTTATTACAATACCAAAATTCACGATTGGACTGTTAGAACTGGAAAGTTTGATATTCGTGTGGGTGGTTCTTCTCGTAATTTACCGCTACAACAAACTATTGCTATTGAAAATACTAAACCAATAAAAGTGGTTTACACTCGTGATTCGATGGTAAAAGAAATTAAAAGCAGTCCTCAAGGCGAAGTTATTGTAAATCAATTAATCCAAGGATTTATGGGTACAAATAACAAACTTGAAACAGAAGAAGATAAAAAAACAGCCGCTTTCTTTGCAGCTATGTTTGGTGATTTACCAATTAATAAATTCATTTTACTTTCTGGAGGAAAATTCACCGAGGACAATATGAATGCTATATTAACTGCGGTAAACAAAAACTAAGTTAATTATTGTTGGAAAAAAGTATTGAAAAGGAAATAAAAAGAGGTTGTCCCGATAGACAACCTCTAATTTAATTCTCTCTTATTCAATCTACATTCCCTGATAGGTCATAACTACAAGCTTATTGGGAAAATTGATTTCGAGTCAATACTTTTTTTATTCCTTACTTAATAGTAAAAAAATCAAAACAGTAATTCCAAATATATTCATTTTGAATTAAAAAAGAGCGCTATTACAATAATTATTTAATTAGTTCAAATGTTGCTCTTAAACGAATATCCGCTGATGACGAACCAATCATCAAATCAAAATCTCCAAGTTCAGCTCCCCATTCTAGTTGTTGATTATAAAACGACAACTTTTCTTTATTAATACTGAACTGAACTGTTTTAGTTTCTCCTGCATTCAAATGAATCTTTTGAAAATCTTTCAATTCAATAATTGGACGAACCACAGAGCCTACTTTATCTCTCAAATACAATTGAACCACTTCATCACCTGCAAATTTTCCAGAGTTTGTCAATTGGAAGGCAACCTCAATAGTTTCAGTATCGTTGATTTTATTTTTAGATAATTTCAAATCCGTATAGTCAAATGAGGTGTAACTTAAACCGTGTCCAAAAGCAAATTTCGGACTATTTTTCAAATCGGTATACGCTGAAACATAATTGAAAGCTGTTTCATTTGGCGCAGGCCTTCCTGTATTGAAATGATTGTAATAAATAGGCAATTGTCCTTCTTCTCTTGGAAATGTCATTGGCAATTTCCCTGAGGGATTATAATCGCCAAACAATACATCAGCAATAGCATTACCCGCTTCAGTTCCTAACCACCAAGCATATAAAATAGCGGGGACAGCATCAGCAGTCTGATTAAAAATAAGCGGTCGTCCTGCATTAATCAAAACCACAACCGGTTTGTCTGTAGCCTGAAGTACTTTTACCAACTCTTCTTGCACTCCCGGAATGTGAATATTGCTTCTGCTCTTGGCTTCTCCACTCATATTGCCTCGTTCACCAATACTCACAATCACTACATCAGCTTGATTGGCAACGGCAACTGCTTCAGCAAATCCGTCTTTATTATTTCCTTCTATTTCACATCCTTTAGCATACAACAATTGAGTAGTTTTGCCTACTTTATTTTGCAATCCTTCCCATTGTGAAACTACTTGTTTATTGTAATCTAACTCAGGTAATTCAACTGCCCAAAACCCCATGTTCTCTTTGTGTTCTTTGACTAATGGACCAATAAACGCAATCTTTTTCACGTCTTTAGATAACGGCAAAAGTTGTTTTTCATTTTTCAACAAAACAATACTTTTAGCTGCCATATCTCGGGCTATTTTTCGATGCAATGGATTGTTTAATTCTTTTGCTTCTCGTTTTGGATTCGAAAATTTGTAGGGATCATCAAATAAACCCAACTCAAATTTTTTATGCAAAATACGCTTTACGGCATCATCAATCAAAGCGACATCAACTTTACCTTCTTGGACTAATTGCGCCAAATTATAACGATACGCATTGCTTTCCATATCCATATCACTTCCTGCTGTAATAGAGAGTTGAGCTGCTTCTTTATTATCTTTCACATTACCATGATTGACCATTTCTCCAATAGAACCCCAATCAGAAACTACAAATCCTTGGAAGTTCCATTTCCCTTTTAAAATGTCTCTTTGTAAAAATCTATTCCCTGTCGCTGGTACGCCATTCAAATCGTTGAACGAATTCATAAAAGTTGCCGCACCTGCATCCAAAGCTGCTTTGAAGGGAGGTAAATACGTTTCCCATAACATTCTATCACTCATATCCACCGAATTGTAATCACGACCACCCACAGCAGCACCATAGCCTACAAAGTGTTTCACACAAGCCATCACCGAATTAGTATCGCCCAAGTTTCCTTGAAACCCTTTTACTCTTGCTATGGCAATTTTAGAACCCAGATACGTATCCTCGCCCGCTCCTTCCATCACACGCCCCCAGCGTGGGTCACGGGCAATGTCAACCATTGGCGCAAACGTCCAATGAATACCGCTGGCTGAAGCTTCTACAGCCGCAATTCGTGCGCCTAAAGTAATGGCATCTAAATCCCA
>JAHEHJ010000129.1 GCA_024644655.1 Flavobacterium sp. | reverse complement strand
GTTTCGGAAATCTTGTTTGATAATGCCAAACAAAAAGCAACGGGTGTGCGTGTCATCGATACGGTGACCAAAGATGTGCGCGAATACTTTGCGAAAATTATCTTTGTTTGTGGTTCTACTGTAGCTACGACAGCCTTATTATTGAACTCGAAATCATCCCGTTTCCAAAATGGATTAGGAAATGATTCAGGTGAGTTAGGACATAACTTGATGGATCATCACTTCCGTGTGGGTGCCGCAGGTACTTGGGAAGGCGATGAAGATAAATATTACATCGGCCGCCGGGCGAATGGAATTTATATTCCACGTTACCGGAACATTGGCAATGATAAACGTGATTATTTACGTGGATTTGGCTACCAAGGAGGAGGTTCGCGTGGAAGCTGGAATCGCGGCGTGAACGACATGAGCTTCGGTGCGGATTACAAAGATGCGATGACAAAACCAGGCCCATGGACGATGAACTTGGGTGGCTTTGGTGAGACATTGCCATACCACGAAAATAAAATGTATTTAGATCCTACCACAAAAGACAAGTGGGGTATTCCAGTCGTTGTGTTTGACGCAGAATTCAAAGAAAATGAAATGAAAATGCGGAAAGATATGATGGAAGATGCCAAAGAGATGTTGGAAAGTGCCGGCTTGAAAAATGTTCGCGCATTCGACAATGGCTCTTACCCAGGTATGGCGATTCACGAAATGGGAACCGCACGTATGGGACGTGATCCAAAAACATCCGTGTTAAATGGCAACAACCAGTTGCACGCTGTAAAGAATGTATTCGTGACAGATGGCGCATGCATGACCTCAACCTCTTGCGTGAATCCATCGTTGACCTATATGGCCTTGACGGCTCGTGCGGCCGACTTTGCCGTGAAAGAAAGTAAAAAGAAACACCTGTAATGAAAATGGGCTTCGGCCCATTTTTTTTGAGCTATGAAAAAAATACTTGGAATAATTAGCCTCATGAGTCTATCGGTCAGCGCCATGGCACAGTACCAGACCATCGGCAAAATCCATCGCTATGATGCGGGCTTGGATGCTTTGTTGGATACAACGGCCAAAATCGAAATTGTTGCCCAGGGATTTACTTGGTCGGAAGGCCCGGTCTGGGTGAAAAATGAAGGCTAT
This sequence comes from Flavobacterium sp., assembly GCA_024644655.1. Classification (GTDB taxonomy): domain Bacteria; phylum Bacteroidota; class Bacteroidia; order Flavobacteriales; family Flavobacteriaceae; genus Flavobacterium. Next base: position 13,238 of record JAHEHJ010000129.1, on the reverse strand, counting down.
TTGCTTTTCACCGATGTGCCTGAAAACACCACACATAAGTGGTCGGAGACCAAAGGCCTCGAAGTGTTCTTGAAGCCTTCAGGATACACGGGCACGGGCGTTTATTCCGAAGAACCTGGCGCGAATGGCTTGATCATTAATACAAAAGGGAACCTTGTTTCCTGTGAACATGGGGATCGTCGGATTGCCGAAATGCCATTGCATCATCCGGATCAGAAAAAAACCTTGGCACATACGTACGAAGGAAAGCAATTAAATAGTCCAAACGATTTGGTTCAGAAAAAATCAGGCGATTATTATTTCACGGACCCTCCCTATGGATTACCCGGTCGCGGAAAACCAGAACCTGCCAAAGAACTCGATTTTCAAGGAGTCTATCGTATTGACACAAAAGGTCAGACGAGTTTGCAAATCAAGGATTTAGGTCGGCCGAATGGCCTCGCCTTCAATCCAGATGAAAGTATCTTGTATGTGGGCACCTCAGAACCTCCTACCTACATCAAGGCCTATCCGGTAGACAAGCAAGGAAACTTGGGAGAAGGACGTGTCTTTTTCGATGCAGCCGAATTAGCTAAACAAGGCATCCGCGGAGGTTATGATGGCATGAAAGTGGATGCAAAGGGAAATATCTGGACAACGGGGCCTGGAGGAGTTCTCATCATAAACTCGGAAGGAAAACTATTAGGCAGAATCGCCACAGGAAATCGAAATTCGAATGTGGCCTTTGGAGGAAGCGATGGAAAATACTTGTTCATCACCTCCGACATGAATCTATTACGCATTAAACTAAAATAGGGGGCTCGTGCCCCCTATTTCTTTTATAATTCCTTGATCTTAATATTTCGATACCAAACGGGATTTCCATGATCTTGCAAAGCAATGCGCCCTTGCATATTCACACCAAAACCTGGCATCGTTTTAAATTTCGAACCAGCAATCATTGCTTTCCAATTCGCATCATCCGTACGCGTCTCCACGACTTTAGATCCGTTTAAATATAATTGCAACAATCCACGGTTATTAACAATCCGTGCCGTATTCCATTCGCCTACGGGCTTAGTCACATTCACAGACGATTTGATCAAATCATACAAGTCGCCTGAATTATGTTTGATAATCTTACCATCAGGATGGCCCGCATCGTCAAGCACTTGCATTTCAGGTCCTGTATTATAGGTACTGTGGTATTTCGCAGGATCTTCCGTAACATTGAAAATAATACCACTATTACCGTTTGGAGAGATTTTCCAATCAACTGAAAAATCATAATTCACATATTCCGCGTCGGTAATTAAATCGCCTCCGTCTTTTTTGGCTAAATCAAAACCAATGATTCCATCTTCGATCGTCCAAGATGCCCCTACTTTTCCGGGTTTTCCGTAGGTATGCCAACCAGCAAAAGATTTCCCATCAAATAACAATTTAAACCCGTCTTTCTTTTCTTGCTTGGAAAGTGAGTTTAGCCCTTGCCCAAATGCCATCAAACCAGATGCCATGCAAGCACAAATCAATATCAATTTTTTCATGTGGATAAATAAGTTTAAGAATTACAATACTAAAAAAAGAATTCAATACTTGTATCCCGCCTGCATGAAATTCCGACTGAAGCTGCAAATTAATTCGTAAATTGCACGCTTATTCAACATCCGCATGAAAACCAAAGTAAGTCCAAAGCCATCCATTAACATCGTTACACTCGGTTGTTCCAAAAACCTGGTGGACTCCGAAGTCCTTTTTACCCAATTAAAAGGTAACGGTTTGGAGGTAACGCACGAGGCAAAAAAAGACACCGCAAACATTGTTGTGGTGAACACATGCGGGTTTATTGACAATGCCAAACAAGAATCCATCGATACCATTTTGCGTTACGCAGATGCCAAAGAGGCAGGTAAGATTGATAAATTATATGTAACAGGTTGCCTTTCGCATCGCTACAAAGATGATTTAGAGAAAGAAATTCCGATGGTGGATTCGTTCTTTGGAACGAATGAATTACCTCGCTTGCTGAAAGCACTGAAGGCCGACTACAAGCATGAACTTGTTGGCGAGCGATTATTGACAACGCCAGCACATTACGCTTATTTAAAGATTGCGGAAGGTTGCGACCGACCATGTAGTTTCTGTGCGATTCCTTTGATGCGTGGCGGACACGTTTCACGTCCGATGGATGAATTAGTCAAAGAGGCTAGCTCATTAGCGAAGAAAGGAACTAAAGAATTGATTTTAATCGCCCAAGATTTAACCTTTTATGGTTTGGATTTGAAGGGAGAAGGAAAATCAGGCCGACAACTCAAAGAACTTTTAGAGCGCCTATCTGATGTGCAAGGCATCGAATGGATCCGTTTACAATATGCTTATCCGGCAGGTTTCCCGATGGAAATTTTGCAAACCATGGCTGAGCGCGATAATATTTGCAAGTATTTGGACATGCCGCTTCAAAGTGGCTCCGATGCGATGTTGAAGCACATGCGCCGCGGAATCACCCGTGAAAAAACAGAACAATTAATTACTGATATTCGCGAAAAAGTACCTGGAATCGCCTTGAGAACGACGTTAATTTCCGGTTACCCGGGCGAAACAGATGCTGATTTTGAAGAAACCTATTCGTTCGTTGAACGTATGCGATTTGACCGTTTGGGAATCTTTAATTATTCACACGAGGAAAATACGCATGCCTATTTAGTGCAAGACGATGTTCCGGAAGAGGTGAAACAAGAGCGTTCGGATGAGATTATGGCACTCCAACAAGGTATTTCGGAAGAGTTGAATCAAGCGAAAATCGGCCAGACATTCAAGGTCATGATTGATCGTAAGGAAAGCGGATTCTTTGTGGGACGTACGGAACATGATTCCCCAGAGGTTGATAATGAAGTCTTAATTCCGGCTGAGCAATTTGCCCGTCAGGGAGATTTTGTTCAGGTGAAAATTAATAAAGCTGAGGAATTCGATTTATACGGCGATATCGTTTGATGAATTAATCCACTTAACATGCTAGAAATCAGAGGTTAATTCTCTGATTTTTGTATTTTTTAATATGGAGCTCACCAAGCCCAAAATGATGTTTTATAGTCAAAAAATAAGGTTTTAGCTGACAATACGCCTACAAATAGCAATTACCTCACAATAATAAGTATCAATTTCTCGAATTTATTTAGTATACTTGATGTTAGGTAAACCCTGATGTTGTTACTATGAGAAATAAATACATATCAAAGCAATCGAACGAGCTTTTATACTATTTCAATAGTACGAATAGAAGTTGCTTTGACTATTCTTTGGCATATAAAGCGTTACCGGATTCTAAAGCAAGTGCTATAAGAGAACTACTAAGCGACATGACAAAAAGAGGTTTGTTGATGCGCTTAAAGGATGGTGTTTATTACATCATACCTTACGAACAAAATGCACAAACTTTTATGCCCGACTGGCATTTGATTGCCGAGTATGTGGTCAATGGTGCAAAACAATACATTGGATATTATTCTGCATTGCAGATTCATAATCTTATCACGCAACCATCATTAAAAGAGCAAATAGTTGTATCGAAGCAATTACGACCATCAGAAATAAAAATCAAGGATGTTCCCTTTCAGTTTATCTATCATAATGAGAAACATTTTTTTGGTGCAAAAAAAATCTGGATAGATAATTTCAATAAAGTACTTTGTTCTGACCTAGAAAAAACAATTATTGATTGTTTATTCAAGCCGGATTATGCAGGTGGAATCGTTGAAGTGGCAAAAGCAATTTACATTTCAAAAGATAAAATCAATTACAATACACTTCTCGAATACGCTAAAAAATTTGATTCACAAGCTGTAATAAAACGATTGGGATTTCTGCTCGAATCACTGGAAATTTCCAATAAAATTATTCAAGAATTACAACTAATGAAAACAGCTTCCTATGTGGTGCTTGATACTGAACTACCTAAAAATGGTAAACGAATAAGCCGTTGGAGTATTCAACAAAATTTAGAAACAGATACCATTAAATCTGCCATTTACACATGATAAAACCGGGAGAAATACAGCAAAAAGCAAATGCATTTGGTGTGCGTGACCAGCAGATTGAAAAGGATTATATCCTCTCATGGATTCTATATGGCGTAACAAACCATGAAATCCTCTCAAAGGAAATAGTATTCAAAGGTGGAACTGTTTTGAAGAAAGTTTATTTTGAAGATTACCGTTTTTCGGAAGACTTGGATTTTACTTTATTGAATGCTGAAATATCTAACGAGGAAATATTTTTATGGCTCAGACAAGTATTTGATTTTATAAAAGAAGAAGCCAATATTCCGCTTAATATAATCGACAACAACGAGCATGAGGATGGCGGAATAAATTTTTACATCAGTTATGTCGGGCCACTTGGAGGGCAAGGGAACAATAAACGAGTAAAGGTTGATATTTCACGGAATGAGCAATTAGTATTTGAACCGGTCATGAAAGATGTACTTGTGGATTATTCCGATTTGGAAGAGCACCAACTTTTATGCTATTCATTGGAAGAGGTACTAGTTGAAAAAATGCGTTCAGTAATGCAAAGAATGCAAGCACGTGATTTTTATGACATTTGGTATTTATTAGAAATGCATGGAATGGATGTGAACTTTTGTTTAAATGAATTTGAAGTCAAATGCAAAAGCAAAGAAATAATGCATACCGATTTTCCGAAAAAACTAATCGAAAGATTACCGCAATACAAAGGCAGGTGGAAAAGCTCAATGAGTGAACAAATAAAAGAACTGCCAAACTTCGATCAAGTAGAAAGAGAAGTGCAACGACACATTAAAAAAATGAAGCTTTAGAAATTTCAAATTTGAATATGCCCTTTAACGAAAACTCAAGAGTAAAAATACCGACCATTCTGCATCTGTGCAGCTTGGGCTATGAATACTTACCATTGTCAAAGGGCAAATGGGATATCTATACGAACATCTTTACAGATATTTTTGAGGAAAATATGAAAAGAATCAATCCAAACATGGATTCAGCAGATTTCAAAATCCTACTTGAGAATATCAATTTAACGCTTAATAATGAAGATCTTGGAAAGGGTTTTTATGAACTATTAACCAATACCTCTAACCACATAATCATTGATTTTGAAAACTTTAGCAATAATTCTTTACACGTTGTAACCGAGTTGCCGTGCATTAACGGTGACGAGGAATTCAGACCTGATATTACACTACTCATTAATGGTCTTCCTTTGGTTTTTATTGAAGTGAAAAAACCAAATAACCTCGATGGAATTCAAGCGGAATACAAACGCATTCAATCTCGGTTTAAGAACAAGAAGTTTCGTAGGTTCATAAACATTACTCAGCTCATGGTGTTTTCCAATAACATGGAATATGCCAATGATGGTTCACAGCCATTGCAAGGAGCCTTCTATGCAACTACAGCTTATGGTGATGTAAAATTTAACTACTTCCGTGAAGAAGATGAATTTACTTTATCGAACATCCTACACCCTATTTCAGATGATTTAGAAACGAATATCCTTAAAGACAATAATTTAGTAAGTATTAAAAATTCTCAGGAGTTTTTAACAAACAAAGGGTCCAACACTCCTACAAACAGAATCTGCACTTCACTATTCCAACCCCAGCGTCTTTCGTTCATCTTGCAATATGCCATTGCCTATGTGAAATCTGAAAAAGGTTTGGAAAAAAACGTGATGCGTTATCCTCAAATTTTTGCTACAAATGCAATTGAGCGAAAATTAAATGAAGGGGTAAAAAAAGGAATCATATGGCATACCCAGGGAAGTGGTAAAACTGCACTTACTTATTACAATGTAAAATACCTTACTCATTATTTCAGGGATAGAAACATTGTACCTAAGTTTTATTTTATTGTCGATAGAATTGATCTACTAATTCAAGCTGGAAGAGAATTTAAAAGCCGTGGACTGGTTGTTCATTCGATCAACTCACGAGATGAATTTGTAAAAGAGTTAAAAAAAACCACAGCAATTCATAATAGTTCAGGTAAGCCTGAAATTACAGTTGTAAATATTCAGAAATTTAAGGAGGATAGAGATGTAGTCAGCCTTAATGATTACCAGATCAATATCCAAAGGGTTTACTTTTTAGATGAAGTACATAGAAGTTACAATCCTAAAGGAAGTTTCCTTGCTAATTTGAATGAATCAGATCCCAATGCTATTAAGATTGGATTAACTGGAACACCATTACTTGGAACGGATTACAATTCGAAAATTTTATTCGGGGATTATATCCATAAATACTATTACAACGCTTCAATTACCGATGGTTACACGCTTCGTTTGATTCGAGAAGAAATTGAAACGAGTTACAAGTTTAAACTCAAACAGGCACTCGATGAGATTGACATCATTAAAGGACAAAGCGACAGAAAGCTTGTATATGCACATCCTAAATTTGTTGAACCGCTTTTAGATTATGTTATTAATGATTTTGAAAGGTCAAGAATTACAATGAACGACAACACCATTGGAGCCATGGTTATTTGCGACTCTTCAGAACAAGCTGAAAAGCTGAAAGAGATTTTTGATGCAAAATATGCGGCATCTAATATGCAAAGTCTTTCAATGGCGGCTGAACCTGGAAACACTTACGGGTCCATGCAAAAAGAATTGAGTAAAGTTCACTCAGCCGCTCTCATTTTACACGATGCAGGAACAAAAGATGAAAGGGAAACGCTAATCGAAGATTTTAAATCGGGAAACATAGACCTTCTATTTGTTTACAATATGCTGCTTACTGGTTTTGATGCACCTCGTCTTAAGAAATTATATGTAACCAGAATCATCAAGGCACACAATCTATTGCAGGCACTTACTCGAGTAAATAGAACGTACAAGAATTTCAAATACGGCTATGTAGTTGATTTTGCCGACATCCAACGAGAATTCGACAAAACCAATCGCGATTATTTCAATGAGCTGCAAAGTGAGTTGGGCGATGAAATGCAGCATTATTCAAACTTGTTTAAAACCAAGGAAGATATTGATCAGGACATCCGAACCATTAAGGATGTATTGTTCCATTACGACACCACCAATGCTGAGATTTTCTCTCAACAGATTTCCCAAATCAGTGATAAACGAATAATGCTTGAATTGACCAAAGCATTGAACAATGCAAGAGATTTGTACAACCTCATTCGATTATCCGGACACTATGAAATGCTCAACCAATTGGATTTTCAAAAAATTACTCTGCTTGCACGCGAAGCCAACAACCACTTAGCTTTAATCAATACCAAGGAGGCATTAGAAAACAATGTAGATACTTCTAACCTATTAAATGTTGCTTTAGAAGAGGTTGTTTTTGCTTTCACCAAGCTGAAAGAGGAGGAAATGATTATAGCCGATCAGCTGAAAAATACCTTGCAAAAAACCAGAGAAATGTTGGGTGGAAACTTTGATCAACACGACCCGATTTTCATTTCATTGAAAGAGGAGTTGGAGCGCTTGTTTAAGAAGAAGAATTTAAGCGAGGTAACCAAAGAAGAAATGGAAGCGAATATCAAAGAACTGGAAAAGATTTTCGCTGATGCCAAGGAATTGGAGCGCAAAAACCAATTGCTGAAAGCAAAATACGACAACGATGCTAAATACGCTCGCTTGCACAAGCGCCTCATGGAAAAGGATCCATTAACGGATAGTGAAAGCAAATTATTTGAAGCGTTACAAAGTTTGAAACATGAGGTTGATGCTCAAATACTACAAAATGCCAATGTGTTGGAAAATGAGAGTTTCGTTGAAAAAATGATTCTTCGTTTAGTAATCAGGCAATTAAAAAACAAGTTTGAATTGCCCTTGGATGCAGCACGCTCGCAAGCAATTAACCATTTAATCGTAAAAGAATACATGAGCGAATATTACGGACATGTAGCATAAAATACATTATGAACAGAACCTTAGAATTTGAGAGAAATACCAAAGCCCTCATTGACGACCTGAAAAGCGTTTGTGCAAATTATGGATTGGGAAATGATGGAAATGAGTTTAAGATTATTACACAAGTTTTCCTTTATAAATTCCTCAACGATAAGTTTGCCTTTGAGGTGAAACAACTTGATAACAAATTAGCAAAAGTGGAAAGTTGGGAGACTGAAATTAAAAAGTATAAGCAAACCGATTACGACCTGCTCTTGATGCAATTAAGCGAGAGTACTGCCCGCCTGAAGCCAGACCAGTTTATCTCTTACCTATTCGAGAATCAGAACCAGTCTAAGTTTGCTGAATTGTTTGATAGTACCTTGATGGATATTGCAAAAGAAAACATCGATATTTTTTCTGTAAAAACCGATGGTGGCGAGAAAATCTTGCTGTTTGAAAACCTGAGTCGATATGTGATTGATAAGCGTGATGAATTTTGTAAAGCACTTGTAAATAAGCTGGTTAACTTTTCGTTTGAGCACATTTTCCACGAAAAGTTTGATTTTTATGCGACCATTTTCGAATACCTGATTAAAGATTACAACACCAATAGCGGTGGTAAGTATGCAGAATATTTCACCCCTCATGCTGTTGCAAAAATTATGGCTTCTTGTTTGGTTACAGAACGGGTGAAAAATGCCACTTGTTATGATCCTTCCGCTGGTTCAGGCACATTATTGATGAACCTGGCCCATGCCATAGGTGAAGACAAATGCACCATTTACTCCCAGGATATCTCTCAGAAATCATCAAACCTATTGCGTTTGAATTTGATTCTAAACAACCTTGTCCATTCTATTCCAAACATAGTAAAAGGTAATACACTGCTCGATCCTTATCACAGGGAGAAAGATGGAAAGCTAAAGAAATTCGATTTCATTGTTTCTAACCCACCTTTTAAACTAGACTTCAGTGATTTTGTCGAGGACTTGAAAACTAAAGAGAATCATGAGCGCTTTTTTGCAGGAATGCCCAATGTTCCCAAAGTCAAACCAGAAGGAATGGCGATCTATCCAGCATTTATTCAACATATCATGTTCTCCTTATCAGATAAAGGCAGAGCAGCTATTGTTGTGCCAACTGGATTTATTACTAAACAAAGTGGTATTGAGAAGAAAATTAGGGAGCAATTGGTTGAAAAGAAAATGCTTCGTGGTGTAGTAAGTATGCCCAGCAACATCTTCGCCACAACTGGAACCAATGTCAGCATCTTGTTTTTAGACAAATCAAATACAAAAGGAGATATTGTGTTGATGGATACCTCTAAATTGGGTGAAACCGTGAAAGATGGCAAAAACCAAAAGACCGTTTTGCGCAATGACGAAGAAGAAAAGATCATCAACACATTCAACGAACACAAAGCGATAGAAGGCTTTTCTGTGGTGGTAAGCTACGAACAAATTGCTGAGAAAAATTACAGTTTTAGTGCAGGACAGTACTTCGACGTAAAAATTGATTATACAAACATATCAATAGAAGAATTTTCTGCAAAGATGGAGGAGTTTCAGTCAAGATTGGATAGCATGTTTGCTGAATCCAGAGACTTGGAAATGGGAATTCAGAAAAAATTGAAAGGATTGAAGTATGAATAAGTCAACTTTAAAAGATGTTTCTGAATTGATTACAAAAGGAACAACACCTTCTTCTTTAGGTTGCGAATTTGTAAGTGAAGGAATAAACTTCATAAAATCAGAAAGCATATCTAATTCAAAATATTTAAATAGTTCAATTTATGAGCACATTGATACCGAAACTGATAAAAAACTAAAACGGTCAAGGATAAAGGAGGGTGATTTATTATTTTCAATTGCTGGTGCATATTTAGGTAAAATTGCAATTGTCCAACGAAAAGATATTCCTGCAAATACAAATCAAGCAGTTGGCATAGTTCGATTGAATAAGGATAAGGTTGACGTAGATTATGTTTACTATTACTTCTCACAAAGAAATATAAATGCATATATCAACAAATTGTCTTCACAGTCTTCTCAACCAAATCTAAATTTAGATTTACTTGGCAAACTCGAATTAGATTTAAAGGATATTGATGAGCAAAGAAAAATTGCCTCAGTTCTTTCAGCTTTAGATTCAAAAATCGAACTCAACAACCTCATCAATAACGAGTTAGAGGCCATATCAAAAACCATTTACGATTACTGGTTTGTGCAATTTGATTTTCCTGATAAGAACGGAAGGCCTTATAAAGCATGTCTCGGCAAAATGAGTTTCAATAATGAATTGAATAGAGAAGTCCCAGAGAATTGGGAAATAACAAAAATGAAATCTAAGATTAAAATAGGTTCAGGTTTCCCTTTCGATTCAAGTACCTATTTAAAAAAGGGTAAGTACAAAATAATTACAATTAAGAATGTTCAAGAGTTAAGAATTGAAACAACAAAGGTGGATTATATAGATAAAACACCTGAAAATATTTCTGACTTCTGTAAATTGAAAATTGGGGATATTTTAATGTCATTGACTGGAAATGTAGGCCGTATTTGTCTTGTTCCAGAAAATAATTTGTTGTTGAATCAACGTGTTGGAAAAATACTTTGCAATGATATGTATAGAAACTTTGCGTATTTATTTTTTCAAAGGGAGGAAGAGCGTCTAAGGCTGGAAAAAATTGCAACAGGTAGTTCTCAGAAAAATCTTAGTCCAGCTGATGCGGTAGATAATTACACATTCTTTCCACCCGAAAAGATTTTAAGTGAATTTAATAGCATTATTCAGCCGAAAATAGAAAAAATGATACTTAACATTCAAGAGAATCAAAAGCTTATTGAGCTTAGAGATTGGCTTATACCTATGCTGATGAATGGCCAGGTGAAAATTCAATAATCCGAAAAATGTATGAATACCAAAGAATTTAGAAAGAGAATCTCTGAAAGCAAATTACCCGATTGGTTTAATACTGTTTCAGTTACAATCAATTATCCTATGATTGATTTTGAAATTGAGTTGGTAGGACTTAGTTCCATACATGATTTTTTTAGTAAACAGGTTGAAGGGTGGCAGGCAACAAGTTCACTTCCGGGCGAATTCCAACAAAGTTTAATTCACTTCAGACAACTTATTCAACTAATTGAACAGTTTTTAGAAAAATGTATCAATCTAGAAGATGAAAATTCAATTTCAACTCAATGGAATAATACTCGTACTCAAATTTGCAGTCAAAATAATTACTTCACTATTGATGCGCAAAAATCAAAATTTCTGATTGGATTACATTCGAATAATCCCGAATATTATTTTGGAGCATATTCTTATATAATAGGAGAATTCAAATCATCAAACAAGAATGATTTTATTGGATCATTACTTGCATATGAATTCGATTCAAAAGGAACTTCTGAATTAGGAAAAAGAGTTGACTCTGAAAGAAAATCAATAAAGCAGCTCAGAAATGATTTTCAAAAACAAATTAATCAAACTGAAACTCAATTAACAGAACACTTAACTAAGAGCTCCAAAGATTATAAGGATTATGTCACTTCTATTGACAAATTCAAAGAAGAAAAAGAGGAGATATTTAATAGTTGGTATGAAAACTCTCAAAATGACTTCAATCTTTTCGATACTGAATCTAAAACAAAAATAGCTGAACTTGAAAAAACGTATGAAGAGAAACTTAGACTAGAGAAACCAGCAGAATATTGGAGTAAACGGGCAAATTTATTAAAAAAAGAAGGCTGGAAAGCAATTCACTGGTTAATCGGCTTAGTTGTTTTTGCTTGTTTTACATTATATCTTTTATTATGGCTAACCCCAGAAGGAATGTTACTTAGTTTTATAAAAGGGGAAGCCCAAGCAATAAAGTGGTCAATTATCTACGTTACATTTATTTCATTTTTAGCATTTGGTATTCGAGCATTAAATAAAGTTGCTTTTAGTTCATTTCACTTAGCTCGTGATTCCGAAGAAAGAGAACAACTCACCTATGTTTATCTTTCTCTTAAAAAAGATAGTGCAATTGAGGAAAAAGATAGAATTCTTATTCTTCAATCTCTATTTAGCCGAGCAGAAACTGGATTATTGAAGGATGAATCAGGGCCAACAATGCCAAGTGATTGGGCCAATAAAATACCATTTAACAAATAATAAGTTAAATATATCTGCAAACCAACAACACAAAGAAAGCGGGAAACTAAAACTATTATTTACACAATTTATGATGTTTAGATTTCAATAACGCGGGATGGAATCATCCACTTCGTGCGACCAAGCATCAATACCACCTGCTAGGTTGATTAGGTTTTCAAAACCCAGACTATGCAGGTGCTTAATGACAAACATCGAGCGCATTCCGTGGTGACAAACGACCAATCCGGGCACATCCTTCGGGATTAAATCCACTTGTAAGTTGTTCATCGACATGCAGATAGATCCTGCAATTTGCGCCTCATCCCATTCGAAAGGTTCCCGCACATCGAGCACAAACTGAATATCGCCCTTGTTGATATAATCTGCGGCATCAACCGGCTCCATCTCCAAAGGAACCCATGCTTTCACAGGAAATATTCGTTCCTCCGCATCTGGCAAACGTTCCATCCGAAATTGATGCATGCGCATAGAGCGCACATCCCAGCGCAACAAATGATTTTGGGCCGGAGAAGACATTCCTGTTAAATAAAATATCGCCTCTTTGGCCTGCATCAATCCCATCATGCCTGGCAAGAAACCTAGCACACCCGCTTCATCACAAGTGGGGATTTCCCCCGCCGAGGGTTCATCCGGAAATAAACAACGGTAAGTAGGTCCCGTTCCTTGGGCATTGCAAACGGCCAATTGGCCTTCCCACGTATGAATTGCCGCATAAACAAATGCCTTACCAAATTTGACACAGGCATCATTAATCAAGTAGCGTGTGTCAAAGTTATCGGTACAATCAACCACTAAATCCGCCGATTGAACCAGGTGGTGATTAGCCATCGAGAATTTCGCTGGAATGGCATCCACCTGCACATGTGGATTCAATGCCTCCACATAATCTTTGGCCATCAGGACTTTCGACTGCCCTACTTGATCATTTTGATAAATGGTTTGTCGGCCTAAATTACTCAAATCCACCACATCGTGATCGACGAGTGTCAAATGTCCTACCCCAGCAGCCGCGAGGTAAGGAATGACGCTAACGCCCAAACCACCGGCACCTACAATAAGTACATGAGCCCGTGAAAGGCATTCTTGCATTTCGAGCGTCCATTCAGGAATGGCCAATTGCTTTTGATATCGGGTAAATTCAGTTGAGCTTAACATGGGCAAATAAAAAAAGCCTCCTTGGTTTCAAGGAGGCT
>JAHEHJ010000127.1 GCA_024644655.1 Flavobacterium sp. | reverse complement strand
GGGATTTAGTAATTGAGCCACAAAGCTCATTATTCGAATTGCATTTGAAAGATGTATGGCGCTACCGCGATTTATTGTGGTTGCTCGTAAAGCGCGATTTTGTTTCGTTTTACAAACAAACGATATTGGGCCCATTGTGGTTTTTTATACAACCCCTATTTACCACCATCATCTTTACTTTTGTGTTTGGCAATTTAGCCGGCTTAAGTACCGATGGTTTGCCACAGCCTTTATTTTATATGGCGGGCATTACTGCCTGGAATTATTTTGCCGATTGCCTTACCAAAACCAGCACTGTGTTTAGAGATAATGCGCAGATCTTTGGCAAGGTCTATTTCCCTCGTTTAATTATGCCTTTGAGTATTGTGGTGAGTAATCTGGTGCGCTTTGGGGTACAGATGCTGTTATTTTTTATGATGATTGGCTATTACGCCTTCAGCGGTGCAGCTTTTCATAGCAATAGTTTTATTTTGTTGTTCCCGATATTGGTGCTCCTGATGGCGCTGCTTGGTCTCGGTCTCGGACTTATTATCACGGCATTGACAACCAAGTACCGCGACCTTGCTTTCCTCATCACCTTTGGAGTGCAACTCATGATGTATGCCACTACTGTTATCTATCCTTTGAGTGCTGCCCCCGCTCAATATAAGTGGTTGGTTGAACTCAATCCAATGACAGGCATTATAGAAGCCTTCCGTTATGGATTTTTGGGACAAGGCGTACTCACTTGGCAAAGCTTGGGCTACTCAGTAATCGTAACACTGGTATCCGTAGTTTTAGGAGTAATCATTTTTAATAAAACAGAAAAAACCTTTGTAGATACGGTTTAAGGATAAGATCGAGGCTGAGGCTAATGCTAAGATCAAGGCTGATAAGACTAAGGTTAAGACTGAGGCTAAGATCAATGCTGATAAGACTAAGGTTAAGACTGAGGCTAAGACTAAGGTTAAGACCTCAATCTCAACCTCGACCTCAACCTTAATCTCAATCTTAAATACCATACTGTAAATGTCATTCTGAGGCTAAGATCAAGGCTGAGGCTAAGATCAAGGTTAAAACCTCAACCTCAATCTCGACCTCAATCTCGACCTCAACCTCAGCTTCAACCTCAACCTCAATCTTAAATACCATAGTATAGGCTGTCATCCTGAGCTTGCGATGGCTAAGACTAAGAACGAGGCTAAGGCTAAGGCTAAGATCAAGGCTAAGATCAAGGCTAAGGCCTCAACCTCAATCTCAACCTCAACCTCAATATGTCCACCGCTATTAAAGTAGAAAACCTTTCCAAAATCTATCGCTTAGGCGAAATAGGTACGGGTACTATTTCTCGTGATTTGGAGCGATGGTTCAAAATGCGCGTATTGCAGCAAGAAGATCCTTTCTTAAAAATTGGTGAAAGCAATGACCGTAGTAAGAAGGGTAGTAGTGATCTGGTCTATAGTTTAAAAGATATCAATTTTGAAATTGCGCAAGGCGATGCCGTGGGCATTATTGGCCGCAATGGTGCAGGTAAAAGTACCTTACTTAAAATACTCTCGCGTGTAACCACGCCAAGTACCGGTAAGATCAATATTAAAGGGCGCGTAGCTAGTTTATTAGAAGTGGGTACGGGTTTTCACCCAGAGCTTACGGGTAGAGAAAATATCTATTTGAATGGGGCCATCTTGGGCATGCGCAAAAAAGAGATTGATCGTAAGCTCGATGAGATTATTGATTTCTCTGGTGTGGAGCGTTATATCGATACGCCTGTAAAACGCTATAGCTCGGGCATGTATGTGCGCTTGGCTTTTGCGGTAGCAGCGCATTTAGAATCAGAGATTTTGATTGTAGATGAAGTGTTGGCTGTAGGCGATGCGGAATTTCAAAAAAAATGCTTAGGCAAAATGGGGGAAGTAAGTAAAGGGGAAGGAAGAACGGTTTTGTTTGTGAGCCATAATATGGCGGCAGTGCAGAGTTTGTGTAATAAAGGAATGCTTCTTAAAAATGGCAGTGTGAGTTTTATAGGTTCAATAGAAACAACAACGAATCTATATAATAACGATTATTATAATGGTGAGATGTTTAAATTAGATAATCAATTAAAAAGCAAAGATATTTGGCTAAAAGATATCAAGTTTAACTGTAATATTGATTTAAATCAAATTATAACAAGTGAAAATTTAACTATTGAATTTAGCATTCAATCAAATATAACAGAAAAAAAACTATTTGTTGGAGTTGGAATTAATGATATATTTAATAATAGAATTTTTACATTATACAGTCGATTTGTAAACCAGTATTTTCAAATCAAAGTTGGCGAAAACCATGTTGAATGTTTTGTAGAAAAATTAATATTAAAGCCAGGAAAATATACTGTAGATATTTTTCTAGGTAATGATATTGTTACGCATTACTATAAAGAAAATGGTATGACAATCGAAGTATTACCTAATTTTATGAATAAAATAGAATATCCTGATGATAGTCAAGGTAGTATAGTCGTTAAACAAAATTGGAAATATGATTAATGAAATAAATAATTTACGCGAAGAAATTTTTTGTCTAAAATTTGAACTTGAAACATTGTCAGATGTATTGTTAAGAGCAAAGTCCGAACGATGGGTACCAGGTTATTTGTTTTTAGATACAGAGTTTTCTCATTTGGCTAGATATGAATTAGCATGTAAATATGTAAATGGACTTGAAGTCCTTGATATTGCTTGTGGAACAGGCAAGGGTTCTTATATGATGGCAAAAAATGGGGAAGCTAAAAAGGTGTTAGGTTGTGATTTAGATTCAAATGCAATAAGATATGCATCATATAGATTTCAATTAGAGAATCTAAATTACAAAATTGAAAATGCTCAAGAATTAACTTTTGAAAATAAATTTGATGTTGTTATTAGTTTTGAAACTATAGAACATTTAGTTGATTACAATCGGTTTTTAAAATCAGTTAATAAAGCTATGAAACCAGGCGGTTTGTTTTTAATTTCTACTCCTATATCAAATGTTGAATTTGATAGTAAACCAAATAATCCTTACCATATACAAGAATGGGGATTTAACAGCTTTCAAAACTTACTTCAAGAAACATTTACAATTAAAAAAATATTTGTACAATTATATCCCTACTCATTAATTAAAAAAGATGCTAAAATAGTAAGGGTATTAAAAAAAATATTTGGAGTAAAAGATAAGTTAATAAGTCAAGACTCAATAATTGAGGAGTTTACTTATCAATATTCAGATGAGCAATTGAAAATTAAAAATTGTGGTTATCAAATTTTACTACTAGAAAAAAATGAATAATAGTTTAGCTATTATAATTCCTGCCTATAAGCCTTTCTTTTTAAAACAAGCTTTAGAATCTCTTTGCTGTCAGACTAACAAGCAATTTAATGTTTATATCGGTGATGATTCTAGTCCATATAATTTATATGAAATTATTAAATATTTTGAGAATCAAATTAATGTTAAATATAAAAGATATAGTGATAATATAGGGGCAGAAAATTTAGTATTACATTGGAATAGATGTTTAGAATTAATAGAAGATGAGAATTGGATTTGGATTTTTTCCGATGATGATTTATTAGATAGTTCATGTGTTGAGAAATTCTATGAGGTGATTAAAAAAGATCCCATTAAATATGATGTATATCGTTTTAATACAAGAATAATAGATGATGAAAATAGAATACTAAATGAGTCAATTATAAGTCCAGAAGTTGAAAATTCAATTGATTTGGCTATTAATATTTTAAAAGGACAAAGAGGGAATTCCATGCCAGATCATATATTTTCAGCTGACTTAGTTAGGAAAAATAATGGATTCATTATAACTAAATATGCACAAGCCGCAGACTGGGCATCTTCAATTTACTTTTCTTATAAAAATAATTTACGAACAATCAGTGGGCCAAAAGTTAGTTGGAGAATTGGAGAATTTAATATTTCTGGTTTAGCAAAAAGAAAAAAAACAGAAATGTTAATTGGCCATTTAGAATTTGTATGTTGGTTATTAATATTTTTTAAACCTAAATTAAATAAGTTTAAGTTTGATGAACTTAAATGTAGTGTCTTAACAAATTTAAATTGGGTAATTGAAAGACATTATTTTGGAGTTTCTGTTGAAGGATTTATTAGAGTTTTATGGACATTAATTAAAAATAATTTCAACATTAAGCTACTATTGATTTTTGTAAAATCAAATTATAGAAAAATTAAATTAATTTGAAAACAAATCCCTTCTTTTCAATATTAATTCCAACGTTTAATTCTGAAGGAACTATTAAAATTGCTATAGATAGCATAGTCAATCAGTTATTTACAGATTTCGAAATCCTTATTATAGATGCTTGTTCTAGTGACTTAACATTGAAAATAGTTGAGTCTTTTAAGGATAAAAGAATAAAAATAGTTTCAGAAAGAGATAAAGGTGTTTATGATGCAATGAATAAGGGAATAACTTTAGCACAAGGAGAGTGGATATATTTTTTAGGTAGTGATGATGAATTTAATAATGATAAAGTTCTATTTAATATATATCAACACTTAAAACAAAATAATAGCATTAACATTCTCTATGGTAATGTTTTTTTTAATTCTGGACGACCTGCATGGGCTAGTAGTTCAAATATTTACGATGGTGAATTTACCTTTGAAAAATTATTGAATCAGAATATTTGCCATCAATCAATATTTTATAAAAAAGATTTTATTGTTTCTAAAAAATTAAGTTATTCATTAAAATTTCCAATTTGTGCAGATTGGGATTTTAATATTAAAGCTTGGCTTACAAGCAGTTTTACATATATAGACTTGATAGTGGCAAATTTTAATGCGGGAGGTATATCATCTTCTAATATAAATGATGATTTTTCAAAATATAGATTTGTAAAGTTAGCTTTATATAAAAAGCAGTACTTCAAAATGTTATTGTTATTATTTAAAATTCAAGCACGAATTGCACTAAATTTTGTTAGAAAATTAATTTAAAACATTCTATTTATAGTTTATATTTTTCATGAAACTAGTCTTTACTATATGTTCTAATAATTATTTAGCACAGGCTATAACATTAGGGCAGTCATTAAAAAAAACAAATCAGGATATTCATTTTTTTATTGGCTTGATTGATTGTGTAAATGAGCATTTAAACTATAAAGCAGTAAATGAATTAGCTACTTTAATACCAGTAAATCAAGTGATGAGTGAGGCGCAATTGTCTGATTTGGTTGCTAAGTATAATATTATTGAACTCAACACTTCGGTAAAGCCTACATTTTTTAAATATTTTATTCAAAAATACCCAGAGCTTTCTAGTATTTACTACTTAGATCCCGATATTGAAGTATATAGTAAGTTTGAGATTTTAGAACAAAAATTGAGGACATCTTCTGCATTGCTAAGTCCTCATTTTTTAACACCATTGCCTTTAGATGGCATGTTGCCTCAAGAAAATTTAGCAACCAATTACGGTATGTATAATTTGGGTTTTTTTGCTATGAATCCATTGCATACAGCAACACAAAAAATATTAGACTGGTGGGAGGAGCGATGTTTAGCAAACTGTTTTATCGATGAACCTAAAGGTATTTTTGTAGATCAATTGTATATGAATCATATTCCAATATTTTTTAGGGATGTAACTATTCTATCTGAAAAAGGAGTGAATATGGCTCCTTGGAATTTGCATGAGAGGCAATTAGTTGAAATAGAAAATGAACAGTATACATTACAGAATAACGAGCATCTAATTTTTTATCATTTTAGCTCCTATCAATTCTCTAAACCAGAACATATTTCTAAATATTATAACAGGTATAATTTTAGTGATTTCCCCCTGTTAAAAACACTATATGCTACCTATCACAATAGGGTACTAGCAAATGGGTATAGTGCATTTTCAAAATCAAGGTGTTTTTATATAAAACAAATAAAAACATCACTTCATCGAAGAATAATTAATAAAATAAAATCATTTTTTTAAAAGTTGACCAAATGAAAAAATTACTAGTTACAGGGTCATCGGGTTTAATTGGTAGTGAAGTGTGTATGCATTTTGCTCATTTAGGTTGGGAAATACATGGTATTGATAATAATCAACGCGCAGTTTTTTTTGGACCACAAGGTGATACCCGATGGAATCAGCAACGATTAGCAAGTACTTTGCCTAAGTTTGTGCATCACGAAATAGATATTCGCGATAGAGATGCTTTATTAGCATTAGTAAAAGAAATACAACCCGATGCTATAGTGCATACGGCTGCACAGCCAAGTCATGATAGAGCAGCAGCAATTCCTTTTGATGATTTTGATACCAATGCTGTTGGAACACTTAATATGTTGGAAGCTACTAGACAATATGCTACAACCATTCCCTTTGTGCATATGAGTACTAATAAAGTGTACGGTGATGCGCCAAATACTATTCCGATGAAGGAGTTGGATACGCGTTGGGATTATGCTGATGAGGCCTATATAAATGGAATTGCAGAAAATTTCACTATAGATCAGAGTAAGCACTCTTTATTTGGTGCTTCAAAAGTAGCAGCAGATGTAATGGTACAAGAATATGGTCGTTATTTTGGTATGCCTACGTGTTGTTTAAGAGGTGGATGCTTAACGGGGCCAAACCATAGTGGTGTAGAATTGCATGGTTTTTTAAGTTACTTAGTAAAATGTAATTTAGAAGAAAAGCAGTATACCGTATTTGGATACAAAGGAAAACAAGTTAGAGATAATATTCACTCCTTCGACGTGGCACGCTTTATTGAAGAGTTTATCAAGGCTCCAAGATTTGGTGAAGTGTATAATATAGGTGGAGGAAAACAAAATACATGCTCCATTTTAGAAGCTTTTGCTATAACAGAAAAGTTTACGGTTAAAAAGATGGTCTATACTTATGATGCCTCTAATAGAATAGGAGATCATATCTGTTATTATAGTGATTTAACCAAAATGAAGCAGCATTATCCGAATTGGGACATTACTAAAACACTAGAAGATACTATTTCAGAGATTGTAGAAAATTGGAAAAACAGATAACTAAGCTTGAAAAAAATTCTATTCTTACAAAGTTTTTCCCTAACGCAACCTGGTGGTGGCTCCAGCATTATAAAAAAGCTATTAAGTTATGCCAAAGATTATAAAGTTGAAACAATTATAGCTTGTGATGAGCAAGAACTTCCCAAAGCGTATCATCAGCCGTCCATTCAAAGTGGTGAATACCACTTTAATAGAAGCTTCATTAATTTTCGATATGGATTAGGCGTTTTCTTGAGAATGTTCTTATTGTTTAGCATTGATTTTAAAGGTAGAAGAAGTTTAAGAACTTTATTTACACAAATACACCCCGACATCATTCATATTACCATTCATGGTATAGCAGCTCCTTTATATGTGTATGCAGCAAAAAAATGGGGGAAAGCTAAAATTTATATTTCTATTCATGATTATTGGCCAATATTATGCTATACTCGAACACCCTCTTGGATTATTAATTATGTTTTTAAGAAAATATTATTTTCAGCAGATGGTATTTTTGTAATATCGGAAGAAATGGGTCTTTTTTTGAAAGAAAAATATGCGATTAGCCATTATGAAATTATTCACGATGGCTTTTTAAATAAACAGGAAGATGTTATAGGTTATATTGATAAGCCACTTGATTTTTTATATGTAGGCCTCCTACATGAAATGCAATTAGCAACTTTGCAGCATTTTGTTGCAGCGCTTTCCAAAATTGAAAATAAGCAATTTGTTTTAGGTGTTTGTTCCAATTATACATTAAATATACCTTCAGAAAATGTAGCGATAAAAAATTATAGTTGGTTGAATGAGACGGAGTTGAAATTGATTGCAAAGCAATATAAGTATGGTATTTTACCGGTTAGTTTTGAAGAAAAAGATAGTTTGTTTTATAAAACTAGTTTAATGACAAAAATCCCTTTTTATATTTCTAATGCTTTGCCCATTATTTATATTGGGCCAAAATACACCGCTTCCTACAACTTGATTATAAAAGAAAAACTAGGTTGGACTATTGTAGAAAACAACTTAACTTATTTTACTAAAGAACTTGAATCCTTAAGTAATTTGTCAGCAATAGATTATGATTATTTATTAAATAATCACAAGTTATCACTTGAAAACACTTTTAATATTGAGCGAATTTGTAAGGTGTTTTATAGTAGCATGGTCTAACAGTTAATTTCACTAACTACATTAATTAAATACCTTTTTATGATTTCTATAGTCAATACTTTTTATAAGAATAATTCATTTTTTGATTTCACCAGGAAGGTAATTTATTTTTTGAGATCTACTTTCAAACTTACTATTTTATCAAAGCTACGGTCATTTATTTATTTTAAATCTTTAGGTGTTACTGTTGGAAAACAGGTTACGCTATCTGGATTTTCAAGCAACTTATATGTAGGTTCAGATATTAATATTTATGATTCTTGTAAAATTGAATTAGCACAAAATGGACGTTTGCAAATTGGCAATCGTGTAATACTCTCTTATGGTGTTGTATTGAGTTGTAGCAATAAAATTACAATCGGTGATAATGTGCAAATAGGTGAATACTCTTCATTAAGAGATGCAACTCATAATTATAAAGGAGAACAAACAATTATAATGAATAATGATGATTTATTGGGCGAAGTTGAAATTGGTAATAATGTTTGGATTGGTAGAAATTGTTTAATAGTAGCTGGTGCAAAAATAGGTAATGGCGTTGTAGTTGGCGCTAATGCAATAGTAAAAGGTGTTTTGGAAGACAATGGTGTTTATGCAGGTAATCCAATTAGAAAAATAGGTAATAGATAAAATTTTAAATTGAAGTCAATTATAAAATTTCAATCGCATTCTATTCAGATTTATGTTTAATAGAAATAAACATATTTGTATAGTTCATTTTAGATCAATAGATTATTATCCACCGATATATAATTTACTAAAATTATTAGATAAGACTTCAACCCCTATTAAGTTAACAGTTGTAACGTCTAAATTTACTTTAAAGGATGATTTTAAAAATATAAATTTTAAACAAATTGATACATCTAGTTCAAATAAAATATATCGTTATTTACAATATGCAATTTTTTATTTGCAATGTTTCAGATATTTAATTGCTATTAGACCAACGTCTATTTTATATTTTGAAAGTCTATCTGCATTGCCTTGTTTAATTTATAAAAATATTTTTAAAAGGGTTAAGTTATTAGTTCATTATCATGAATATATGACTCCTATGGAATATAAAGATGGAATGATTTTAGATAGGATTAATAATAAACTAGAAAAATTAAATCGTAATCAATTTTCTTGGTTTTCACATACAAATCAAGATAGGTTAAACTTGTTTTCTTTAGATTTTGGTGGTTTACCGGAGAAAAAATTAAAAGTAGTACCTAATTACCCTTTAGCAGCATGGTCTAAGCAAATTGAAAATTGCGATTCCTTGAATTTTGAAAAAATTGAATTGGTCTATATTGGTGCAATTAGCTTTGAAGATACCTACATTAAAGAGGTGCTCGATTTTGTTAAATTAACTGAGGATAAGTATAATTTAGAATTATTTTCATTCTCAATTTCAAACGATGTACTTTATTATATACAAAGCTTGAATTGCAATTCAATTAAATATTCTGGTCCAATAAAATATGATAATATTCCTTCAGTTTTGATAAATAAAGATGTTGGACTTATTGTGTATAAGTGTACAAACATGAATCAGGTGTATTCAGAACCCAATAAGCTATTTGAATATTTATTGTGCAATTTGGAAGTGTGGTATCCATATCAAATGAAAGGATGTAACTCATTACGATTAAAGTATCCGACAAGCGTAATTTCAGTTGATTATATGAATTTGAATACGTCAATTAATTCTAATTGCAGTGTTTATAGTAAAGATTTAAATTTTGAAAAAGAATATTATACTGCAGAATTTGCAACTAGTGAACTATTAAGGTTTTTGCTAAATTAATTACTTGATTAATTTTTTTAAATCATAATATCAAAATTCCTATTCTATTGAAAAGCATAATTATTAGTCCTTCAGGAAATTTGTACGGGAGTGAGCAAGTATTAATAGATTATTTACAATCTGGGAATTCAAAACATAAAGTATATGTGCCAGTAAAAAGTTTGCTTTCCAATTTTTTAAGTAAAATTAATATTAACTATTCAAATTATTCCAATTTGTGGTTGTTGTATTTGTTTGTCTTTATAGATTTACTTTTTAGATCTTATTCTACAGTATATTTAAATGAAGCTGGTCATTCTAAGTATATCTCTTATTTAGCGGGCATTTTTAAGAATAAAAAATTTGTTATTCATATTCGGTTGTTAGAAGATTGTAATAGCAATAGATATCCTTTGGGTCATCTATCTAATATTACTTTTGTAACTGTATCTGAATTTATAGCAAATAATTTTTCTTATTCTTCTAAAGTGATACATGATGGTTATAATTTTATTAAAAAAAAAAATTGGGTATCAGAAATAGAGACTACCATTAAAATAGGTGTAATTGGTAGGATTACTAAGTCAAAAGGTTTTGATGAATTTATTAGTTTATTTAATCACATTTCTCATTTAGATGTTGAGTTCCATTTTTATGGTGATGTCAGTAGTGATGTTGAACTTATTAGTTCAATGAATGACTTACTGAATGCTCATAAAATTCTATTACATGGCTTTGTTGAATCAAAGGATTTAATATACTCAAATATTAATTTGGTGCTTCATTTAAATAAGCAAGAACCCTTAGGTAGAATTTTTTTTGAAGCATTAGATTATGGTATTCCCTTAATTGGATATCATAAAGGGGGCATAGGTGAAATTGTTGATACTATTAATTATCCTCACTTTGTAAAAAATGGTGTTACCAATTTTAATCAACAAGTTTTGGGAGATTTAATAAACTATAATAAGCTGTTACTTCATTATAGGGCTCCCTTGGAGACAGCTAGAGAAAAAGCTAAGGAATATTTTTCAGTATTGAATTATGCTCAAGAATTGAATTCTTTATTATGAGGATATTATATATAGCACAATACAGCATAGGTAGCACATCTAATATGCGCGGCAGGTATATTCAAGAGATTTTACAACCGGATGAATTTAAAGTAATTGATATTGATAATCCTTTACATGCTACTTCTCGAATATTTAGAAGTATTGGTTGGCGCTTTAAAATTGGTGTATTAATTAATAAAATTAATAGCTATATAAATTCAAATATTACTGAAGAAGATTCTTTTAATATTATTTGGATAGACAAAGGCGTGTTTATTAATTTAAAAACCATGAGCAAGTTGAGATCGTTAACGACCCATCTCATTCATTTTACACCTGATCCTGCATTTGCTTATCATCGCTCTCGTTTGTTTTTTAAAACCATACACTTATATGATATTTGTATAACCACAAAGCAGTATGAGCTTCAGGATTATTCTTTTGCAGGTGCAAAAAAAA
This sequence comes from Flavobacterium sp., assembly GCA_024644655.1. Classification (GTDB taxonomy): domain Bacteria; phylum Bacteroidota; class Bacteroidia; order Flavobacteriales; family Flavobacteriaceae; genus Flavobacterium. The sequence goes on along the minus strand of JAHEHJ010000127.1, from coordinate 2,895 downwards.
CACTGTATTGTACGCAAGGTTTTGACCCTTCTATTCATAAATCGAATAATAAATTCAACGAAAAAATTTATGATATTGTTTTTATAGGACATTTTGAAAAAGAACGTGCCATCTTACTTCATCAATTATTACAAGCTGGTTTTAAAATTGTTTTAGCAGGTATTCATTGGAAAAAGTTTGTTGCTTTAGAACAAAGTGAGAATTTAATTTATTTAGGTGATGGAATATTTGGGGAAGAATATGCAAAAATAATTTCACTTTCTTATTTCGGACTAGGCTTATTATCTAAATGGGTGCCTGAACTTCATACTACTCGGACTTTTGAAATTCCTGCTTGCGGTACTTGTCTAATAACGCCTAGAACATCAGAAACCACAAGCTTTTTTAATGACAGTGAAGTTGTCTTTTTGGATGACAACATTCATTTAATTTCAAATTTAACTTTGTTACTTAATAATAAAATTGAATTAGAGAATAAAACCATAAATGGTTCCCAAAAGGTTTTTAAAAATGGCTATGACTATAAATCTATTTTAACAAAAATACTAAATGATGTTTAGTAAGTTTAAAATATACATATTCTTATCAATTATTATTGCAGTTGTTTACTACTTCTTCAATTGGGATATTTATTCTTGCCTCGGTGTTTCTGTTTTTTTCTATTATTCGTATAATTTATTTATTAAATCTTCATATCAAATTGCATTTAAAGAATGGACCTTGGTTTTATATGCACTAAATTATTTGTTTGCTCCTGCACTAATTTTACATATAGATCAGGAAAAAGTTAATTATAAAATCAAAATAGATGCAGAAAGTTATTATTTATTAATCTTTCCAGGAATTCTTATGTTTCATTTAGGAATGAATTTTTTTAAATCACGCTTATTTTACACGGATTTTAATTTAGTTAAAATTTACGCATTGCTAAATGAAAAAATTCTCAAACAATTATTATTTGTCGGAGTACTCTTGAAACTTAGTCTTTTTTATATTTCTGGAGACTTGTTATTTTTTGTTTATGTATTAAGCTTAGTTCGTTTTGTTGGTGCGTTTGCATTATTTGCAATTGGTTCAAAGAAACATTTTCATTGGGTTGTATTTGTATTGTTAATCGAAATAATTCAATCTTTTATTGTTGGTATGTATCATGAAATGACGATGTGGATTGTCTTTTTTGCTTTATTTTATTCATACTTAAAAAAACCAAGTTTTAAAATTAAATTAACTACTTCAATCATAGCGATTGTAGTTTTGTTATTTATTCAGTCCATAAAACAAGCATATAGAGCAGCTACCTGGTCGGGTGACCGAGAGGCTTCCTTAAGTACTGCTTTGGATGTAGCAGAATCCAACACAACAGTTGAGACATTAACTGGTGATGATAATCTAATTAGTACACTAACTCGAACTAATCAAGCTTGGATTTTTGCAAGTACTGTTGATCATATGAATCGTTATAAAGATTTTCAAGGTTTAAATAATGTAAAGCGTTATGTTGAGTCTGCATCACTCCCTCGTTTTTTAGCACCGGATAAAATTAAATCAGGCGATAGAGAAATATTCAATAAGTTTTCGGGTCATGAAATATCTGAAACAACTTCTATGGGTTTAGGTATTTTTGCAGATGGCTATATTGCTTATGGAGCTTGGGGTGTGGCGCTATTTGGCTTTGCCTTGGGTTTATTGTTTTCTATAACCTTTAAAGTTGTTGAAAACTGGACCAAGATTTCCCCCTTCTTTATGTTGTTTTTATTTCCCATACTTAACTATGCCGTTCGTCCAGATTGTGAAACACAAACCACCATCAATCACTTAGTGAAATCTATGTTTATCTATTGGTTATTGGTAATGGCCTATAGTAGATATTTTGGTCAGAAATTAATGGTGCTTAAAAAACAAGGATTGCTTAGTTGAGGATAAGACTAAGACCAAGGATGAGAACGAGGTTAAGGTCGAGGTAAAGGTCAAGGTCGAGGTTAAGGTTTAGGATAAGGCTAAGAGGATATATAAAATTGTGCCATCCCCAAACAACGATCAATATACTAACCTCTAACCCCTAATCTCTAACCAGTTTTTGTGAGATCCTTCGCAGGCTTAGGATGACACTAAGCACCAACACGAACAACGATCAACGAATAACGAGCAACGAATCCTGTGTGAGATCCTTCGCAAGCTCAGGATGACACTAAGCATCACCACGAACAACGACACACGAACAACGACTTTTGTGAGATCCTTCGCAGGCTCAGGATGACACTAAGCACAACCACGAACAACGAACAAAGAACAACGAATTTGTGAGATCCTTCGCAAGCTCAGGATGACACAAACCGCCATCCACGAATAACGAACAACGAACAACGAATTTGTGAGATCCTTCGCAAGCTCAGGATGACAGCTCTAACCCCTCAACCTCAACCTCAACCTAAAACATGTGTCGCATCGCAGCCATCATCTCCCCTAATAGCCCTCAGTTAGCAGCTGCTATCAAAAGGTTATGCCAGGCTATGCAACACGGCGGTCCGGATGGAGAAGGTTTTTTTGTAGACGAAACAAAAGGTATGGCGCTAGGGCATCGTCGTTTATCTTTATTAGATTTAACCGATGCTGGGGCACAACCGATGCTGGATGCGAGTGCTCGTTATCAAATTATTTATAATGGCGAACTTTATAATTTTCAAATACTTAAACAAGAATTACAGCAATTAGGTTATCGTTTTCAATCGCATACGGATACCGAAGTGGTACTCTATGCTTTTATCGCTTGGGGCGTGGAAGCCTTCAAACGCTTCAATGGTATGTTTGCCTTAGCTATTTATGATACGCATACGAGCGAGTTGTTTATAGCACGCGATGAAGTGGGCATAAAGCCTTTGTATGTCTATCAAGAAA
>JAHEHJ010000176.1 GCA_024644655.1 Flavobacterium sp. | reverse complement strand
AATGTAAGGAAGATTTTATTGATTCTTTATACCCAACTTTTCAAATAGATAACTAACTTAGTACTAACATTTAACCCAGGAACTCTATCTATAACCGTTACTGTTCAGGGGAAGCTTACCAACAGATGAATATAAAAGAGAAGAATTATTAAATAGATTGAGAGGTTCTAGTAGTGTACTTTTTCATAATTCAACAGAAAATGCGCCTGCATTTTTCAACAGAGGTAGACGTGATACCTTAATGTCATATATAGGGAAAGATGATAGAACAGAAGTAACAAAAAGAAAAGAAAGTTTAGAGAATGAAGTAAAAAAACTACTTAAAAAACACCAAACTGATTTTAGTTCCTTACTAGGAAGACTTGACGATAAGTATGAAGTTTCACTTGGAATGTCTAATTTAAACATTGAAAGAGAAAGTGTAGAGATTTCATTAAAAGAAAAGGGCATTGAAGTTTCACTTGACGACTGGGGAAGCGGAACTAAAAATAGAACGTTGATTTTATTAAATTTAATGAATGCAAAACGAATTCAAGAATCAACTTCAATAAATGATAGGATAACGCCTGTAATTATTATAGAAGAACCTGAAAGTTTTTTACACCCTTCAGCTCAAGCCGAGTTTGGAAGAATATTACAAGATATTGCAGCAGAATTTAAAATTCAAATAATTGTTGCTACACATAGTCCTTATTTATTAAGTCATAAAGACCCAAGTGCAAATATCTTACTTGAAAGAAACTTAAATTCTCAAAATAAAGGTTCACAAATCATCGACACTAAAGGAGACAAATGGCATGAACCATTTGCATTATCACTTGGAATAAAAGGCGATGATTTTGGACCATTAAAATCAACAATTTTCAGCGACTCAAATGAGATAATTTTAGTAGAGGGCGAAACAGACAAAGCCTATTTAGAATTATTGAAAGATGATAAACACGGCAATTCAAAACTGAGATTCACAGGAGAGATTTTTGCTTATGGAGGTGCTGGCAATTTGAAAAACAATATTTTGTTAAGATTTGTTAAAGACAGATTTAAGAAATTTTTAGTAACCGTTGATATGGATAAAATATCAGAAGTAAGATCTTCATTTACTTCTCTTGGTCTTCAAGAAAATAAGGAATTTTTAGTTATTGGAAAAAACGAAACAGGTAAAAAATGTATTGAAGGACTTGTGCCACACAATTTATTATCCAAAGTATATTCTGAAAATGTTGATTTGGTTCAAAAAGCAATGGAAAATTCAAATGATGGAAAAAATGCACGAAATGAATTGAAGGGTAAAATACTTGAATTGTTCAAAACAGAAGCCGAAAATGATTTAAATAACTTTTCTGAATTTTATAAATTATCAAAAATAATAAACAAGACCTTTAAATAAAAAACTTCTGCTATCAACGGTAATATGAAATTGGGTCTGAAGTGCCAACTTCAACATTTGTCATTTTTAAGAACATTTGTACTAAATTGAAACATTGTGCTTCTAAATCCCCAACTTCGCAAAGCAGCAAAACGTTAGTTGCACGGCTTTGACGATTGTGAAAAACCCAATTGATAGAGTGTGGAAAGTCAGATTTTTTTTAACGCATATTGACCTGTAGGCATGATTTTAACGTGTTCTTTTTTCGCCAATGACGCAGTAATTTCTTCCATGGAAGGAAGTACTTCACCAAATACTTTATCATGAATTGGAACTACATAAATACCCTGCCCCATTCGGACCAACACTTTTGCTCAGCTAATCGTGAGAGTGTTTTCCTTATGGCGGTTGAAGTGCCCAAGTATTTAAAGTCGGAAGGCAGAATTATTTGACAAGGCTTCGACCACTTAACCTTAGTATCAAAGTGTCCAACCTCTTTTTCTTTCCAAAAAATGATTTTACTTTAGTCGTCTATGGAAGCGAAAAACAGTAAAACCATCAACAACGAAATGATCTTCGAGGAGCTCAAAATCGTAAGATCTCTAATGGAGAAAATGCAAGCCGATATCGAGAGCCTCAAAAACCCCGTTGGCGAATTCACTTCAAAGTGGGTAGACACCTATGATGTGATGCAAATGCTCCGCGTCAGCCGCAGAACCATGGACAATTACATCAAAGCCGGCAAGCTCACTCCTACTCGGATTAGGAAGAGGAATTATTTTGCGATTGAAGACGTGAAAGGATTAATGCATGTGCCTCAATTACCACAAATTAGTAGCTTTCGTTCCGAAGCACAAACGTTGATGAGTCGATTAGCAAAAATGGAAGAGGGCGGCAAGGATTTGTAGCTTCCCACATCAAATAAGATTTTTACTTAATAAAGTGCCCTCAAGATTAGGGTGTAATTACCGTTGATTTTTTGAAAGGTGAGTTTGTAGTTTTGTTGGGGTATCAGACGTAAATAATAGAGAGATTACAAAAAACAATTCCATGAACGAAGAACTTTTAAAACCTGAAACAAGCCTAATTTTTAAATTAGAGAATAAAAAGCCTATAGAACTAATTGACTTGACAAAGTCTTTGATTTCTGTTTCAAATCAATTTGCAGAATATGCTTCAAAGGAGGGAAATAGTAAAGAACAAAGGGAAGCTAAACTTTATATTAAAGAAATAAAATCTGGAAGCGTAATCGTGGAATTAATTGAATACGCTACGATTGGAATGATCCCTTTTATTGAGAATATTAATACAATTATAGGTTTTGCAGACAATCTAAAAAAAGTAATTAGGTATTACCTTAATAATGATGGAGAAAAACCTGTAAATACTATTAATGACCTTAAAGATATTTCGACAATAATTAATCCAGTCGCCAAGGACAACGGATCTCAAATGATTATACAAACAGTAATAAATGGCAATGTAGAATACATAATAAATCTAAATTCTAATGATGCAAATGCGGTCCAAAATAAAATCAAACAAGAAATTACTGATTTAAAAATTGAAG
>JAHEHJ010000013.1 GCA_024644655.1 Flavobacterium sp. | reverse complement strand
TTAATATATTAACACAAAAAGTATGAAATTTTTTATTGACACGGCTAACTTAAACGAAATCAAAGAAGCTCAAAGTTTAGGAGTATTGGATGGCGTTACTACCAATCCATCACTAATGGCTAAAGAAGGAATCACAGGTAAAAATAATATTTTAAAACATTATGTGGATATCTGTACTATTGTAGATGGAGATGTAAGTGCCGAAGTTATTGCAACAGATTATGAAGGTATGTTGCGTGAAGGTGAAGAATTAGCTGAATTGCATGAACAAATCGTAGTGAAATTACCTATGACTAAAGAAGGTATTAGAGCTTGTAAATATTTCTCTGATAAAGGTATCAAAACCAACGTTACTTTGGTGTTTTCTGCTGGTCAAGCTTTATTGGCAGCTAAAGCAGGAGCTACTTATGTATCTCCTTTTTTAGGTCGTTTGGATGATATTTCAACAGATGGTTTAAACTTAATACAAGAAATTCGCGAAATCTATGATAACTATGGTTTTGAAACACAAATATTAGCCGCTTCAATTCGTCATACCATGCACGTAGTAAACTGTGCTAAGATTGGTGCTGATGTAATGACTGGACCATTATCATCTATATTAGGATTGATGAAACACCCTTTAACCGATATTGGATTGGCTCAATTTTTAGCTGATTACGCTAAGGGGAATCAATAAAAGAAATAAATTACACAATAAAAAAGCGGCTTAGTATAACTAAGCCGCTTTTTTATTATTATTATTAATCGAAGGTTATTTTAATTCCTCTTCGAAATTTAATTCAAATACATTGGTGAAAGCATTTTTTATTACTCCATTGTCACCCAAAATAATGGTTCGGTGAATTTTAGTAATTACCCAATTGTCTTTTAATTCATCAAAATTGGCACAATGTAATTCTGTAATTCCTTTAAAGTTATATTGAGATATTGTTTTTTGCCACTCTTCCGTTGCATCATTTATATTTACACCTACAAATTTATAGTTGGGGTAATTCTTAGCAAAAGCTTCTATTTTTTTGTGTACTGCTTCAAAATGGGACATGGCATGAGTAGTCCAAAAGAAAAGTACTGTTTTTTGGTTTGTAAAATTTTTAGATGATACTATAGTACCATTAGTATCTATAAGTGATACTTCAGGTAGAGTATTGCCAACAGTTAGCAATTGAATAGCATTACCAATTTTTAAGATTTCATTTTTCTGACTTTTATCGGTTGAATATTTATGATATGTTGTCAAAAAAGATTTATTATTGACCATATTTTGATCTTCTAATAAATAGGTAAAAGCTATATTGTTAAGTATGATGTTTTTAATTTTTTCATTTTTAATCAATGTATCAGCAATATTCAGTTTATTGATGTTTGTTTTTAAAGCTAAATCCGCTTCTGAAAAATGATTATGGTAATTAATGGCTCCCATATTGTTGAGCATGTGTGATAAATACATAATATAGGGAGTATATGCCGCAAGTGCTACATTATTACAATTAACTTTTTTTCTGAAATCATAAAATGTGGCAGGTAAGTTGTCATAGATTTCTTTTCCAGTTCTAATTTTATGGATTAAAGGATATAGTTCTTTTTTGGAATAATTAGGAAAATCTACAGATGCTTTGGCATACTCATCAAATTCATCACTCCATTTTATTTGTTCTTTTCGAGAAGTATAAAATCGTTGTGCTACTCGATAGGAAGAGTCTATTGTTTTAATAAAACGAGGTACATCATATTCAAAAACAGGAAACATATTGTTTTTGTCTTTCTCATTTTTTAAAAATTGCTCCATAAGGAAATTATTCTTTTGATCACCACGGCCACAAAAAACAACAGAAGCATCAAAATCCTTAGAATTTACTCGCACCATAATACTATCATTCTTATCAAAATAGACGTATTGATATTCGGGTTCGTGTTTAAAACTATAGAGTCCGGGAGCCAAAGAATCAAATTGAATAAAAAAACGATTGTTTTTATCCAGTTTAATAGTATCAAGTACTTCATTGTCTTTGCAAAAAAGCACGTATGGATTGTTTGGATTTACAATTTCACCTCCAAAATAGGCCATATAATCATTGCTCTTAAATTCGTTTTTACACGAAGAAAATAAGGCTACCAAAGGCAACAGCAGTGCAATGAATTTAAAATGATACAATTTACACATAGAGTGAATACTAGTAAACAAAAATATTTAGAGCAATCGGAATATACTGTTAATCATTCGTTAAAGTTAAACCCATTAGATAGAAGCTATTGCCGTACACGCACCGAAGCCTATTATCACAATGATAGTACCATAAATGAGCAGTTTAACTCCAAAAGCTTTATCATCTTTGTCAAAAGGGACTATCACTTTAAACAAACCAATCAAAACGGCAATACCACTAATTAATACAAGAAGTGCTAAAATAATAAGGAGGAACACCATGATTTAACCGATTTTGAGTAATGCCACACAAGTTCCAAAACCAATTAAAAAAAATACTCCAGATGCGATTAATAATTTGACTCCTAATTTCCTTTTGCTTTCAAAGAAAAGCATGATTAAGCCTGTAATAAAAACCAAAATACTAAATCCAAAAAGAGTTAAACACAATTCTCCTAAAATTTCACTCATAATTATATTGTATATATTTAATTAGTTTTCCATTTGTTTACGTATCGATTCAATAATAGCGGGTTCTCTATAAAATAAATTCATAGTTTCAAACGGAACCATCTTTCCTCTTTTATCTACTATGTGAACACAGGATTTCTTTACGGCACGTACATCAAAATCATGAGCATCCATAAAATTCATGATTATAATACGAAACAGATTTTCATAATGCAAATTATCCGACTGTACACGAGGCAAACAACACATGAGTTCTCCAAATGTGTCCTCTGCACAATCTACCGAAATACCCGTGCTAAATAGCGTAAGCATATGGCTTTTTAACTTTTCATCATTCTCAAAAACTATGGTGTTTTTTGAATTATTCAATAAATCTTCCGGATTAATTAGATGAGTCATAGGCAACACTTCACCGTCAATTTTCAATGCATATGCCATACACAATGCATCAGGATTACAGGGAACTGGAATCAAATCTTGAGGTGTAAATACAGGGTACTGTTCATAAATTTTGCGCCGTACCTCGGTAAGAGTAATTCTTCCTTGTTCATCGCTATAGTTGTCATTTCGTCCAGCAACTTGTGTCGGTTGAAACGTAACTCCTCTAATGCATTTTTGCTGAACAGCATAGTCTAATATTTGGCCTATTTCTTCATCGTTCTCTCCTTTTTGTAAAGTAATAACTAGGGTAGTAGAGAGGTTGAATTGATTTAAATGGTCAATTGCTTTTTTACGTACTTCGGTTAAGTCTTCTCCTCGTAATTTTTTTAATACTTCGGGCTTGAAACTGTCAAACTGCAAGTAGATTTCAAAGTCGGGCATATAACTGGCTAATCGTTCTACAAAGGCAACATCTTTGGCAATTCGTATTCCGTTTGTATTCAGCATTAAATGCCGTATAGGCTTGCTTTTGGCTATATCCAATATATCAAAAAACTGAGGATGTACAGTAGGCTCTCCACCCGAAATTTGAACGACATCGGGTTCACCTTCATTGGCTACAATGATATCAAACATTTTTTCTATTTCTTCCAAAGTTCGGTGTCTTCCATAATTGGGACCTGAACTCGCATAACAAGTTGGGCAAGCCAAATTACAGCGATCGGTTACTTCTACTATAGATAAGCAAGAATGTTGCTCATGATCGGTACACAAACCGCAATCATAGGGACAACCATAATGGACTTTGGTGTTAAATTTTAAAGGTACTTCCGATTGCTTATTGTAATTGCGAATTTGTCGGTAGTATTCCACATCATCGGCTATCATGACCTTGGAATCACCATGGGTTTTACAGTGTTTTAACATCCATACCTTTTCGTCTTGAAAGACAATTTTAGCATCTATCGTATGCAAACATTCTGGGCAAAGGCTTTTGGTATAATCGTAATATATATAATCTCTATTGGGCATGTCGAATAAGTCTTAACAAGAATTTATAATAATAAGCAAAAATGAATAGCGCACTCCAATGAATACTACTCAAGTTGAAAAATAAAGGATGAAAGGGTTTAATGAATTCAACCATGAAACGGTACAAAAAATAAAGAACCATGAATATTTTGAATCGGTCACCTATAGGCAACGTTTTATTTTTTAATCCATAAAATAACAGCAACAATAGTACCATAAAAATCATTTCATACAGTGCTACAGGATGTCTTAATTTTCCATCACCTAAGTCCATTCCAAAAAAACTAGTGGTTTCTATTCCATATGTAGGCTCAGCAATTCCCATACTAAAACAACCAATACGTCCAACAAATAAGGATATTATAATAGGAATTACATATATATCTCCGGTTGCGGCTTGTACTCCAATAAATTTCTTGATAGCCTCAACACCAAATAAGCCTCCTATAAATCCACCAGCAACTGTTTTGTTTTGATACATCATAAGCCATGTTTGTTCTGCAAGCTTAGTGGGGTCCTCAAATAAGGCAAATAATCGTGATCCAACTAAAGCTCCAATCATGGCACCCAACATTATCCACAGCCTATTCATATCGGATATTGGGTCTGCAATGTCTTTCTTAAGATAGTAATACAAACGAACACCAACTATAAAAGCCAAGGTTTCAAAAATGAAATGCAAATAGAATGGGGCGCCAAAAAAAGAAATCTGGTACGGAAAGGACATCGTTTAGTTTATGTAATTTTAGCTAATATAACTTTTTTAAATAAAAGGCTGAAAAATAAATTTATAGTATTTTTGAACCCTGCATTATTCAATCTATGAAAACACTCCGGCTACTATTGTGTTTCTTTTTGACTTCAACGTATTGTTGGAGCCAAACCCATTATGGTTCACCTGAAAAGAACCCATTTAGCTTGCAGAATAACTTCCAAAATTGGTATAAGTATCAGTCCTCAAATATCATGTTATCAATGGATTTTATTGGTTTGGATGTGAAGAAAAAAAGTATTACTAAAGAGTTGTTCTTTCAAAAACTTAATTCTGGAAATTACATTCCAATTCGCTTAGTTCCGAATGATACGTTAGTATATCAACTATTTAAAATAGCCCCAATAGCTGACACTAGTATCAAAGCGACTATAATGCAATTGGCTTTCGATGAATACGAACATTTCAAAATGGAAGGTAAAGCCTTCCCTAAATTTGATTTTGCTGATATAAACGGAAATGTGATTTCTAACGAAACTATGAAAGGGAAGTATGTTATCATTAAATGCTGGTACATCCATTGCGCCGCTTGTATTGAAGAGTTTCCTGAAGTAAACCAATTGGCCGCAAAATACAAACACCGCGATGACATGCTGTTTCTAAGTTTGGCAGAAGATACTTCTGCCCAACTCAACTCATTTTTAGCCAAAAAACCCTTAAACTATATAGTAATTCCAAGTATGAAAACGTATATGAATCAAGTCTTACACTTGAATGGATTCCCAACTCATTTTATTTTAGACAATAAGGGAAAGATATTAAAAGTCTTATCAAATTATGAGAGTTTGAATACCGCTCTAGAAAGGTTGCTAAAAGACTAGTTTTCTGCAATAAAAAAACTATGTTAGAGTAATTGAACACTGAATTCTATTCCTTACTTTTGCACCAAATTTAATAAAATACAATTCATGCTTACAGTTTCTAATTTATCGGTTCAATTTGGTAAAAGAATATTATTTGACGAAGTAAACACCACCTTTACACAAGGCAATTGCTATGGAGTAATTGGTGCTAATGGTGCTGGAAAATCTACCTTCCTAAAAATTTTAGCAGGAGACATTGACCCTACTTCTGGTCGTGTATTCTTGGAACCAGGCAAGCGTATGTCGGTTTTAAACCAAAACCACAATATGTTTGATGAACATACCGTGTTAGAAACCGTAATGATGGGAAACAAAGTATTGTTTGCTGTGAAATCAGAAATGGATGCATTGTATGCCGACTATGATGATAAAAATGCAGATAGAATAGGGGAGTTGCAAGTTCAATTTGAAGAAATGAATGGATGGAATGCAGAGTCTGATGCCGGAGCGATGTTATCCAATTTAGGTATATCAGCTGATATGCATTATACATTAATGGCTGAGATGGAAGGAAAAATGAAAGTACGTGTCCTTTTGGCTCAAGCTCTTTTTGGAAACCCAGATGTATTAGTAATGGATGAGCCTACCAACGACTTGGACTTTGAAACCATTTCTTGGTTAGAGAACTTCTTGGCTAATTATGAAAACACTGTAATTGTTGTATCTCACGACCGTCACTTCTTAGATTCTGTTTGTACTCATATTTCAGATATAGATTTTTCTAAAATCAACCATTATTCAGGAAATTATACTTTTTGGTATGAATCAAGTCAATTAGCAGCGCGCCAAAAAGCCCAACAAAATAAAAAAGCTGAAGAGAAGAAAGCCGAGTTGGAAGAATTTATTCGTCGTTTTAGTGCCAACGTAGCAAAATCTAAGCAAGCTACATCTCGTAAGAAGATGATTGAGAAATTGAACTTAGATGAAATTAAACCGTCAAGTAGAAGATATCCAGCCATTATTTTTGATGTAGAACGAGAAGCAGGAGATCAAATATTACACGTACATGGTTTAGCAGCATCAGTTGATGGTGAAGTACTGTTTAAAGATGTTGACTTAAATATGGCTAAAGGCGATAAAGTAGTTGTGTTTTCAAAAGATTCACGTGCTACTACTGCTTTTTACGAAATATTAAATGGAAATCAAAAAGCCGATGCTGGTACTTTTGATTGGGGGATTACTACTAATCAGTCCTATTTACCAAATGATAATAGTCAATTTTTTACCGATGGCGATTTGAATTTAGTAGATTGGTTGCGCCAGTTTGTGAAAACAGAAGAGGAACGTGATGAAGTTTACGTGCGTGGCTTCCTTGGGAAAATGATTTTTTCAGGAGAAGAAGCCTTAAAAAAATGTACTGTATTATCGGGAGGGGAAAAAGTACGTTGTATGTTATCTAGAATGATGATGATTCGCGCCAATGTATTGATGCTAGATGAACCAACTAACCACTTAGATCTTGAGTCAATTACGGCTTTCAATAACTCATTGAAAAATTTTAAAGGTTCTGTATTGTTCACGACTCATGATCATGAATTTGCTCAAACTGTTGCCAATAGAGTTTTGGAAATTACACCAAAAGGTGTAATTGACCGTTATATGACTTTTGATGAATATCTTGATGATGATAAAGTACAAGAATTGAGAAAGAAAATGTATAATTAATATATAAAGCTCCCGCTAATAGCGGGAGTTTTTGTTTTTATATCTTTTTAAATTACTTTACTAACAAGCACTAAAAGTTACAGAATTCAAATTCAACTCAATAGTTTTAGCGTCTTAAACCGATATCTTCCATCGTGTCGCATTAAGAATAAATTAGGAACGGAGTTGACTCGCTCAATAAAAAATACTACTTTTACGTCCCAAACAACACTACTATGAGTCAAAAAGTATTGCTCACTTCCAAAGAAGTCAATATCATACTCCATCGTTTGGCTTGTCAGTTAATCGAAAAACACCTTGATTTTTCCAATGCTGTTCTAATAGGTATACAACCAAGAGGAATATATTTGGCTAACCGCATCAAAACTATTTTAGAAAAAGAGTATCATATCAATAATATTCCTTTAGGATTTTTAGATATTACTTTTTTTAGAGATGATTTTAGACGTCAAGAAAAACAATTAGAAGCTAACAAAACCCAAATTGATTTTTTGGTCGAAAATAAAAATGTAGTTTTTATTGACGATGTATTATTTACGGGAAGAAGTATTAATGCGGCTTTAACTGCGATTCAATCTTTTGGAAGACCTTCAGAAATTGAACTTCTGGTGTTAATTGACCGAAGATTCAGTAGACATTTACCTATACAACCCGATTATAGAGGTCGTCAAGTAGATGCTATTGCAGGAGAAAAAGTCAAAGTATGTTGGCAAGAAAATGAAGGTGAAGACGCTATTTATTTAGTGAAAGGATAAAAGAAAATGATACTACAACACAACTCACAAATATAATTCATCATGTCTGAACTATCAGTCAATCATTTGTTAGGCATAAAATATCTTCAAAAGAAAGATATTGATTTGATTTTTGAAACAGCAGATCATTTCAAGGAAGTCATCAATCGTCCTATCAAAAAAGTACCTTCACTACGAGATATTACTATAGCAAACATATTTTTCGAAAACAGTACACGAACGAAACTCTCTTTCGAATTAGCTCAGAAGAGACTTTCAGCAGATGTAATCAGTTTTTCTGCAGCGCAATCCTCAGTTAAGAAAGGGGAAACCCTTATAGATACCGTAAATAACATTTTATCAATGAAAGTGGATATGGTTGTCATGCGCCATGCTAATCCAGGTGCCGCTTATTTTTTATCTCAAAATGTGAAAGCTAGTATTATTAATGCGGGTGATGGAGCACATGAACATCCCACTCAAGCATTATTAGATAGTTTTTCTATTCGAGAACGACTTGGTGAAGTAGGAGGCAAGAAGGTTGTTATCGTAGGTGATATATTGCATTCTAGAGTTGCACTTTCAAATATCTATGCTTTACAAATGCAAGGTGCACAAGTAAAAGTATGTGGGCCAAAAACCCTAATTCCTAAACACATTGAAAGTCTTGGTGTAACAGTTGAGACTAACTTACGTAAAGCGCTAGAATGGTGTGATGTAGCTAATATGTTACGTGTTCAAAATGAACGTATGGATATAAATTATTTTCCATCTACAAGAGAGTATGCGCAACAATTTGGAGTTGATATGACTCTGCTAAATTCCCTTGATAAAGACATTGTAATAATGCATCCTGGTCCAATTAATAGAGGAGTAGAAATAACATCAGATGTAGCCGACTCAAAACAATCTGTGATATTAGATCAAGTAGAAAATGGTGTAGCCATTCGAATGGCAGTAATCTATTTGCTTGCATCTAAAATATAATAAAAAAAAGCCCCGATATAATCGGGGCTTTTTTTATTCTGATTTTATATTTCGAAGTTGTTTCAACTTGTCTTTTAAAAGTGCTAACTCTTCTTTGTGGCGTTCAATATTTTTCAATACTTCTTTCACCATTGGGTTGTCAGCTTTGGCATTAGCAAAGAACTGTATGTTGTTTTCCAATTGGAAAATTTCACCTTGTACTTCATCAATCTTACGCATAATGAATACTTTCTCATTATCCAATTTACGACTATCAGAATTGGCCAAATGATCTAATTTATTGGCATAGCGATTCATTTCACTTTCCTTTTTGCTGCTGCTTAATTTTTCAAACAAAGCATCTAGAATCTTATTGAATTTACCTTCAATGTGTCGGCGAGCAAAAGGTACTTTACCAAAACTTTTCCACGTTTCTATATGGGCTTTAATTGCATCTAAATCAGTTCTGTGGTCACCAACCAACTCAAAGCTACGCATGATATCTAAGTAGGCTTTTTTCTTTTCAAAAGCTTCTACTTCATCTACATTAACTTCTGTTTTTTGTTCTTTTAACTTCTCAAAATAAACATTACAAGCGGCTCTAAACTCAGTCCACAATTTATCAGAAAGCTTTTTAGGTACATGACCAATAGTTTTCCACTCTTCTTGAATTTGTTTCATTAGAGGAGTTGTTGTGGCAAAGTCAGTACTTTCTTTAAGTTCGTTTGCTTTCGCAACTAAAGCTTGTTTTTTACTTAGATTATCATTTTGGTCTTTTTTGATGTCTTTGTAAAATGAATTCTTAAGAATGTTGAAATTACGAACAGCAGTTTTAAATGCTGCCCAAGTATCTTCATTCAAATCCGCAGGAACTTTACCTGCTGCAAAGAATTGATTGCGTAAAGCTTCTACTTTTTCAATTTGTCCTTGCCAAGCTGAATGTACATTTACTTTTTCTGTAGCCAGTACTTCAATTTGGGCAATAATTTCTTTTTTCTTTTCAAGATTAGTCAATTCTACTTCTCGAAGTTTTTCATAAAGTCCTTCACGTTTGTCATGCAATTGCTTTGTCAATTCACTAAAGCGATTCCAGATTTCTTCACGTTGGTCTCTAGACACAGGTCCTATTTCTTCTTTCCAAATACGGTGTAAATCTTGTAATTCTCGGAAAGCTTTATTGATGTCCTCTTCGTGAACTAATTCTTCAACACGCTCAATAATTTTTAATTTTTGAACCAAATTATGTTTAAAATCTAAATCACGAATTTCACGATCTAAGTGCAATATATCATAGAAATTCTCTAAATGGAAGTGATAATTATTCCAAACATGGTTATATCTATCTTTTGGGATAGGGCCAGCCACTTTCCATCGGTCTCTAATGTCATTAAATTTCTTTAATGTAATAGCCATGTTTTCTTGACTATGAATTAAGTTTTTTAATTCATCTACAATCGTTAACCGGTTTTCTAAATTGGCTTTTAAATTATTTTGAAGACTTTGAAAATGATTGTTTTTCTTGTCTCTATAGTTTGAATACAATTGATCAAATTTCCCTTTTAATGGAAAATGATAATGAAAATCTTCTGTAGTTTCAGGGTTTTCAGCATGAAACTCTTCTTTTTTCTCATCTATAAAATGATAGTATTTTGATAGAAATGCTTTTTTAAGTTCTTCAACATGGTCTTTAACCGACATTACTTTGTCTACTATAACTAACTCAGCCAATTCGTCAACCAATTGCTCCATGGTTAAAGTCTCATAATCCAACATTGGAATATCATGACGCTCTTTTAATGACTCATCTTCGCTTTCTTCAGCATTTACTTCTTCAATTGCACTAATTGCAGCATGATTGTCATTGTCAGAAACGGCTGTTTCAACAGAACCTTCAACTACTTCTTCAGTAGGCGTTTCAACATCAGCAGCATCTACTTCTTCAGTAGGTGTTTCCTCTTCAGCTACTATTTCTTCAATAGGTGTTTCCACTTCAACAACTACTTCCTCAGTTGGTGTTTCCATTACAGCTACTACTTCTTCTGTAGGAACATCAGTTGTAATTTCTTGATTATCAGTAGTGGTTGATAAACTTGTTTCGTTTAATTCAATTCCATCTGCATCTTGCAGGTTATCATTCTTATCTTCTAACATTTTTAAAATGTTTTAAGGGTTACACAATTTCAGGCGAAAGATAGTAAAGTAGGACTAAAATTCAAAGGAAATCATTGTTTTCTCGATAACTAACCCCGTTTTATTTCTTACAATACGACTAAAACAAAAAAACGCTATTGAATTACAATAGCGTTTCATTATAAGTTTTAAAACAACTTCTAATTAATTTACAAGAATTTTTTTAGTTACAGTTTCATGGTTTGCTTGAAGCTTAATAAAATAGAACCCTTTTGGTAAATCGGAAAGAGTGTAACCATTATTCATAAAGGTAGGATTCATTATCTTTTGGAACACTTGACCGTTTATGGTTAATAAATCCATTTCATCAATTAAAATAGAACTAGTAATAGTTACTGTTCCTGTATTTGTAGGGTTAGGGTAAAGAGAAACTGCTTGCAAGGGTGTAAACGCCGTTTGCCCTAAATAATCTCCCCATATCTGAAATACATATTCTGGATGATCGATGTATGGATTTCTATTTCCTTGAACAGGGTAAATGGCATTATTTCGGTCAATTTCTTTTTGACTAACAGGATCATTAACATGCCAATTATATAGCATTTCTAAATACCATTGTTCAAATACTTTATCGTTTGAACCATCCAAAACCGTATCTCCATTAGGATCTAAGGTTTGCCAGCTTCCTATTAAATTTTCATAACAAGTAGCCATATAAAAATAATTACGAGCAATATCTCCTTTAAATTCATCTGCAGGTTCAAATACTTGTAGTGAATAGGGGTAATTTGGAGCCACACAATTTCCTTTTTTGGATCCGTTTGAAGTGGTGTAATTTGCCGTTCCTACAATGCCATACGCTAAATTTCCACGTGCACCATTTACCTTTTTATCAGATGGCATTACGTGAAAGGCATCTGAATACATAGGTGTTCCTGTTGCACTTCCAAACCAACTTTTAGGAAAGGTGTGTTCTTTATTAAATCGTTGACATTCTTGCGTACCCAATGTTCCATCATCTTGATTGCCACCACTTGCCACTGTACCAAATATAAAATTACAGGTGGTATATATTTCCCAAACATATCCATCAGGTCTAACATCAGAACTTGCATATAAATTCCATAATCCAGAACCATAAACAATTTGAGTATGAGGATTAATTATGGAATACAATTGAGTTTTTAATGTAAAACCAGTACCTGTAGCACTATTGTAATAGCCTGTTGGTATTGATAATTCCGAATTGGAAGTATATTGCTTAATACTATTTTGGGCATTACCAATAAAGGCAATTTGCAATAATACTAGGGTTATTATTTTTTTCATACTAATTAATATAGTTATAAGTTTCGTTCTAATAAGGCCATGTAAAACCCATCAAATCCTGTTTCCTGAGCTAAGATTTTAACATCTTTTATAAAAGTAAAACTTTTCCCGATTTCAGTTGTTAGAAAGCGTTTGATTTGTTCATTGTTTTCTGAGGGTAATACCGAGCAAGTAGCATACACTAATTTACCTCCTGGTTTTACAATTTTAGAATAATTCTCCAATACTTCGGCTTGAACCTTTTTAATATTATCGATAAACTCAGGTTGAAGTTTCCATTTTGCATCAGGATTTCTTTTAAGTACACCTAAACCACTACAAGGAGCATCAATCAAAACGCGATCGGCTTTCTCGTGAAGTTTTTTTATGACTTTAGTACTGTCAATGATTCGATATTCAATATTAAAAGCACCATTTCGTTTGGCTCTTAGTTTCAATTGTTTCAGTTTACTTTCATACAAGTCCATGGCAATCAACTGCCCTTTATTTTGCATTAATGAAGCCATATGCAACGTTTTACCACCAGCTCCCGCACAAGTATCCACAACACGCATTCCGGGTTGCACATCTAAAAATGCGGCTACCAATTGAGATGAAGCATCTTGTACTTCAAACATTCCTTCTTTAAAAGCATCGGTCAAAAATACATTGGCACGCTCTTTTAAAACTAATGCATCTGGTTGGTCCTTTAAAAATTCGGTTTCAATATTCAAATCCATCAAAAGTGCACGCAATTGCTCTTTTGTAGTTTTTAAAGTATTTACTCTAAGTATAACTTGCGCTTGTTTATTTTGAGCCGCAATTTCTTTAGTCCATTTCTCTTCGCCTAATTCTTGAACGCCTAATTCATCCATCCAATCCGGAATAGACTCTCTCATTTTTCTGATTTTAGACAATTCATCAAATCGTCCTTTTATTTTGCGTTCAGGTGTTCCTTCTAATTGTCTCCAATCGGGAATTGGATACCCTCTTAAGACAGCCCAAACAGCAAACATTCGCCATAAATCTTCTCGATTATACGGTTCTTTTACATCGGCAATTTCTTGATACAGTCGTTTCCAACGTACTACTTCATAAATGGTTTCTGCCACAAATTTACGGTCAGAACTACCCCAACGTTTGTCTTTTTTCAAAGATCGAGCTACCACTTTATCGGCATACTCGCCTTCATTAAATATGGCATTTAAAGCGTCAATGGTGGTGTAAACTAAGTTTCGATGTAATCGCATAATATTAAAAAAAAATAAGCCTGCAAAGATATTCTATTTTGCCTATAAAAAGAAGTATTCTTTAAAACCTTTGTGAAAAAGGTCCTAAAGAATACACTATAGGAGGGAAGTTGTTAATATTGAGAATGAATTCGCTTCATGTCAATGATTTCAGGTGCATGAATCACCAATGGGAATTGCTCTATTTTAACGGAACTACTATCCAAACCAAATCCTTTTTCCTCAGACAAACTTAGTTTTTTCATGAAGAAATAGGTATACATAATGATTTTTTCAAAGAAGGATAAATCACTATCATTGGATAAGAATTTTTCAGATAAGACAAACTTGAAATCACCTATGATGTTGTTTTTATTCAAAGATTCATAACGACTAGTAATATCTACTTCGCCATTTTTTACCATGTCTTTAATCACTTCTTTAAACATCAAATTAATTTTTGTAGGCTCTCTAAACCCAAGATAAAAATCAATACGATACAAATCATCTTTTATAATCTCACTTACTTTAAACTCTTTACGATAAGGTTCACTTAATATATTTACGTGAATTAACCAATAAATATCAGCGCGTTTTGGACGCTTTTGAAGGATCGAATACATTACTTTTTCTTCTATTTCATCCACTTTATTAGAATTGGTCATGTATACAAGATGGGTAGCATATTTGGGTATAGATAGATCCAAACTCAATTCCGCTAATACTTTCTTATAATCATCAATTTTAACCATTTTGGTGTAATTCTTACTAATCTGTTTGGCTAAGAACCAAATGGTCATAATGCCTATTAATATACACGCAATGAATAAAGTTACATATCCTCCATGAGGAAACTTGTCTAAATTCGCAATTAGGAAACTTATTTCAATGGCTAAATACAATACTATAGTTGGCGCAATAATAAACCAACTGATTCGTTTTAAAATCAAATAATAATTCAGCAATATGGTTGTCATAATCATACACAATACAATAGCTAAACCATAGGCAGCTTCCATATTTCCCGATTCTTCAAAGTGCAATACAATTCCAATACATCCCAATAATAATAACCAGTTGATGGAAGGGATATAGAGTTGTCCCTTTAAGTCAGTTGGGTACTTAATTTTAACTTTTGGCCAAAAATTCAAGCGCATGGCCTCGTTAATCAAAGTAAAAGAACCACTTATTAATGCTTGAGATGCAATAACCGCTGCCATAGTTGCAATAACAATTCCTATCGGTTGGAACCAATTCTCCATTATCAAATAAAAGGGATTGGCGTTTTGTCCACCCAAATGGAATAAATTGTCTCCAGCATGATTAATTAAATAAGCACCTTGTCCAAAATAATTTAAGACTAAAGTGGTTTTAACAAAAATCCAACTAATCCGTATGTTTTTACGTCCACAGTGACCCATGTCTGAATACAAAGCTTCAGCCCCAGTAGTACATAAAAAGACAAAACCTAATACATAAAAACCATCAGGATGAATTCGCAATAATTCATAAGCATAATAAGGATTAATAGCTTTAAATACACTCAGATTACTGCTAATTTGAATAATACCTAATATGCCAAGCATGCTAAACCAAACGAGCATCATCGGCGCAAAAAATTTGCCCACGAGTTTGGTTCCAAATTGTTGTATTGTAAATAGAATTACAAGAATCGCAATTACAATGGGTACCGTATTGATGTTGGGATAAAAAGTTCGAATTCCTTCCACAGCAGAAGAAACTGAAATAGGAGGGGTGATAATTCCATCGGCTAATAAAGCACTACCACCAACAATTGCTGGTACAATTAACCATTTAACTTTGGTACGTTTTACTAAAGCATATAACGCAAATATCCCTCCTTCACCATGGTTGTCTGCACTTAGCGTAATGATTACATATTTCAATGTGGTTTGCAGTGTCAAGGTCCAAAAAATACAAGACAAACCGCCTAATATAATATCTGGATTTATCACATGATGTAACCCAATAATCGCTTTCATTACATAGAGGGGAGAGGTGCCTATGTCACCATATATAATTCCTAAAGTAATAAGTAATCCGGCAACAGTAAGCTTACTATGAAGCTGATTATTATGAGCACTCATAAAATGATTTTAAAAAAGATACAAATGTATTTGTTTTTTTAAAATATAGATTTCTAAAAACTATTTATTTTTAAAGAATTATTAAATAAAAAAGCCACCAAATTAATGGTGGCTTAGGTTGTAGTATAGGAGTCTAGTTTTGTTATTTTCTTCTACCTCCTGAATTACCTTCACTTCTTGTAGAATTTCCTTTAGTCTCATTATGAATTCTTGGAGAATCTGAATTCCTATTATTTGTTCTAGGAGTAGTACTTCTTGGAGCTTCATTAGTAGAAGAATTTCTTGGTGTTGAGTTTCTCGGAGATTCATTCGTAGAAGTGTTTCTTGGTGTTGCATTTCTTGGCGATTCATTTGGAGAAGTACTTCTTGGAGAATCAGTATGTGTATTACCAATACTTCTCGGGGTAGTATTTCCCCTAGGAGTTCTTGGTGTTTGGTTCTCAGAATTTCTTCCAACTGTTCGAATAGTACGAGTTCTATCTAATTCATATCGATTGGTATAATTACTGTTTCTATGACTAAAAGAACGATCTGGATAACGCGTTTCATATCCTACAGCTCTTCGGCCTCGGTAAGAATTATAAGCTACTTCACATCTTCTATGGTGTGAGTAATTGTAATGATGATTGATGTTTATATGGATTCCTATATGAGAACGGTATCTAAATATAGAAAATGGTGACCAATAATGATAATAGGTTGGGTAATATCCCCAATACCAACCAGAATAATAGGGGCGATAATTACCAACCCAAAAAGAAGCATAAATAACAGGAGTAAAGGAGTATTCTGGTTCATAAATATAATTAGAACCATACATATACACATCTCCAACAACTTGCACTTGCACTCTATTATCTTGATCTCGAGACACTTCTACGGTAGCTACGTCTTGATAAGTATCTTTTCCTAATACAGACTGTATTACAATAATATGGGCATTGCCTTCCACGGTTTCAATAACTCGCAAATAGTCAACTTGATTATCTTCATTCAAGTCCAAGTTAGAAATTTGCGCACTTGGATCGTTCAATCGTGATTCAAAATCCTCCAAATTTTTAGAATCTCCAAAAATTGAGGCCACAGCACGTAAATCTAAATTATCGCTGATTTCTGAATTTTGGGCGGTTACGGTTGTTTTATCTTGTGCAAAAACACCTGTACAACTCCATAGAATTGCTAATGACAAGGATATAAAATTAGTTTTCATAAATTTATTATTTAATATTGATCATCTGTTAAGGATAATCCAATTACTATGCCATTAGCGGATTGAATTATTATTTAACGTATTTTTAACGCTATAAATTATCTTTAAATTTCCATTTTATGAAACATACAACTAAGTATTGCTTACTGTTTTTTATACTAAGTCTTATGGGAATTGCCCAAACTAAAAAAGACAATCTAGTCCAAATAGACACTTTACTAAGTGGCACATTTTCTATTCGGGCTATTGCAATACATAACAACACATTATACTACACTACAAATACTAGTAAGTTAGGCTCAATTTCCCTTCAATATTCCCCAAATTTAATAAGAGAAATTGAAGTGTCAGATAGTCTTAAATATGAATTTAGAAGCATTGCAGTGACAACAAATCATATTTTCATACTCTCTATTGGAAATCCTGCAAAGCTCTTTAAAGTTTCCAAAGATTTAAAAACAATAAAAGAAGTCTACCATGAAAACAACGAGAAAGTTTTTTATGATAGTATGCTGTTTTGGAATGACACAAACGGAATCGCTGTTGGTGACCCTACAACCAATTGCTTATCTATTATTCAAACGCATGATGCTGGGAATACTTGGATTAAAACAAATGCTTCAATAATTCCAACATCGGCAGTTGGTGAAGCAGCTTTTGCAGCAAGCAATACGAACATTACAAGCAAAGGTAAAATGACATGGATTGTTTCAGGTGGAACAAAAGCTCGAGTATTTAAGTCATCTGATTTTGGCTTGCATTGGAATGTAATTGACACACCTATTCTTCAAGGCGCCCAAACCACTGGGATTTTTACAGCTGACTTTTACAATGAAAGGCAAGGATATATAGCAGGTGGGGATTATGAAAAACCAAATCATAATTCGCAGAACAAAGCTCTAACTTTTGATGGAGGAGACACATGGAAAATAGTTTCCGATAATGAGGGAATCGGATATACCTCTTGTGTCCAATTTGTTCCAAAATCTAATGGTAAAAAACTAATCGCTGTTGGGGGAAATGGAGTTTACTATTCAAATGATAAAGGAGCTACCTGGCAATTACTTTATGCCGATAACTCCCTTAATACAATTAGGTATTGGAAAAAAAACACCTTTATAGCTGCTGGAAAAAACAAAATAATTTCGATTAAAGTAATTTAATCATTGTTCCTTTTGGATCGAAATTGTTCTAACAATTTTTTATTGAATTTTTCTTCTGCTATTCGCAGTTTCAAAATTTTAGCTGTAGGCAATACCGACAATATACTAGAATTAAACTTCTTTTTGGCTTGATATAGTTCTTCTTCATTACTGTCAATCTGGCTCAATAAAAGACTTGCCTCTTTATCACTTAATACTTTATCTTCACCCGATTCGTCCTTCATATTTAAATAGATCTTAATGTTTGAAATTTTAACTTTACGTTGTTTTAAATAATAGGCATTAAACAAAGGCCAGAATTTGGCTGATTCTTCAGGTGTTAAATTCAACTCATTGGTTAAAAAAGCAACTTTTATTGATTTTATCTTTTCATGTTTATCATCTAATGCATTTAACTTTTGCCCAAAAGAGTGACAAGTGAAAGCAAATAAGATGATGGTTAATAATTTAGTTTTCATATATTAGTTTATTAAGTATTGTTCAATATTGGGATTCGATTCTAATGTTTCTTCTATGTCTTTATCTGAAATTGAATATTCAATAGGGATTTTTTCAATATCTTCATTTGCCATCACATCCACAATTTCATCTTCATTTACCGTAGATTGATTTACTAAATAGTTTTCTAATGTGACTGGATCTACTTGCTCAAAAGTAGTATCAGTTGATTTTATAAATGGGATACTAATAGCTAATACAACAACAGCTGCTGCTGCATAATACCATTTCTGATATTTACCAAAAAGAGAAACAACTTTTGGCTTGGATTGTGGTAATTGCTCTAAAACTAGTTGAGAAAAGGAATCAAAATACCCTTCAGGAACTGTAAATCCCGAATTTAGCTTTGTATTGGATTCTAATTTAAAATCTTTCATAACTATTAGACTGTTTTTTTTGAAAAAGGTTTAATTAGGTTTTAATAAATTCTTCTATTTTTTTTACGGCTATATGATAGGATGCTTTTAAAGCACCGACAGAAGTGCATAAAATCTCGGACATTTCTTCATATTTTAAATCTTCAAAGTATCGCATTTTAAATACTAATTGTTGCTTTTCAGGCAATATTGAAATAGCCCTTTGTAATTTTAATTGGATTGCATCTCCTTCAAAATAAGTGTCTGCAACTAAATTGTCTACCGCTTTTTGTTGGTATTCTACAGTGCTGTAGTTGTTTTTAGTAGCAGCCTTATTGATATAGGATAAGGCTTCGTTTGTGGCAATACGAAACAACCAACTGTACAATTTACTTTCACCCTTAAATTCATTTAAATTTTGAAATACTTTAATAAAGGTGTTTTGCAATACATCATGGGAATCATCATGATTCAAAACTATAGTTCGAACATGAAAATACAAAGGCTTTTCATACTGTGTCAATAAATCGGCAAACGCTTTCTGTTGCGTATGCGGATTCTGTAACGCTTTTATATATTCCTTTTCGTCCTGCAAAATGTCTTATTTATATATTAGACTAAAAAAAAAGCAAAAGGTTTAATCAAGAAATGTATTTAAGGTATTATTTTTGTAGAATCTGAGGTGTTATCAGTAGAAATGTCTGGTTCTGATGTAGTTACAACTGTTGTGGTTTCTGCAACTTTTGGGAAAACAGGAATGTAAATTTCGGTAATCCATTTAGAAGGTTGTTTAATATCATCTAAAGTTTTTATATATACCTCTGCATATTTTCCTGCAGTATTTTCACTATAGCCATTGTCTGATATATATTTTCTAGCTTGTTTCCAAGCTTCTTGTGTATGCGAATAATCACCTATCAATGTAGTTTTTAAGCAAGTAAAGGGAACTATTTCACCCGATGTAATATCACTTCCAGGTGACACATAAATTTGTTTTGTGGTAGGAATACAAATAGAGAAAGTAACTAAACCTCTTGCGGTATCATACATATCATAGTAAACAAATGGCTTTCCATTCATAGCTAATTTGTTTTGTTTGAAAAAGTGAACCATTCGTGGCATACTAATTTTTATATTTCGAGGCAAACTTTTCAAAGTGCAGGTAAACGTTTGTTTTAAACAATATCCTGAGTTGCGTTGCGAAACCCCATTGACTTTAATATGAAACGTTTTCATTTCATAGACAAGAGTCTTTTGTAAATTATTCAAACTTTTAGCAAATACATCTTGAAGAATTATGGCAACTCCTCCTTTGAAAAACGAAGAAACTTTAGATACTAAATTTACAGTTCCTTTGGTTTGTATACTAACTTTTACGCCGCCAATTGTATCTTTAAATGTCCAATGAATTTTAGCTGTTGTTCCATCAAAATCAAACAGTTGGTCTATAGATGTTCCCTCGCTCACACGGTTCGTTTTAAGTAGCCCAACCTTAGAATTAACATTCCAAGAACAATATCCACCATCTCCCATTGTTTTTGCAGGATAATTATAATGAATATCAGTATCTTTTTTCATCCAAGACCCAAAAGTTTCCCAATTTCGATAATCATTCACGTAATCAAAAACGGTTGTTTTAGGCACACGAATTACTTGACTACTATTCACTTCAAAAGTGCCGTCTTGAGTCATTATATAAACAGCTGCTCCAAAAAAGGCAAGCAATACTAGTAAAAAAAGATATTGTAAAATTTTCATGAAACTATAGTGTAAGTATAAATACCAATCAGGCAGTACAATTACCGTTTTAAGGTTATTTTAATGACAAAGAGTAGGGCTATAAATAATAGGAATGCTATTAAAACTTTATAACTTCCTTGGTAAAATTTTTGGTGCAATATTTTGTCTTTACCATACGAAAAATACATAGCTATTACAAAAGCAATAAAGAATAATACCGCAAAAATAAGCTGTCCTGTTGTAAACATTTGTTTTCAAATTTTCAACAAATTTACTCAAATGTATCTAAAAGTTGTATTTTGCAATCACAATTAAATACGAATATAATGCAAAAACAAATTAATGCCGTAAAAGAATTCCATACTGCTTTCGGATTAGGAGTGAGTACTGAAATGAAAGCTTCTCTTGGGGAACAAAAAAACATGTTGCGTTTTAATTTAATGAAAGAAGAAAACGAGGAATATCTGGAAGCTGTGCAAAATGATGATATAGTTGAAATTGCAGATGCTCTAGGGGATATGCTATATATTTTATGCGGCACATTACTCGAACATGGTTTACAACATAAAATTGAAGCTGTATTTGACGAAATCCAACGTAGCAATATGAGTAAGCTGGATGAAAACGGCAGACCCATTTACAGAGAAGATGGAAAAGTGATGAAAGGGCCTAATTATTTCAAACCCAATTTTGAAGAAATACTAAAATAACCTTAGACTTTTTTCATGCAATCAATAGAAATTTCATGCGCATAAAGCCCATTTTTATAGGCAAGAACGACTTTGTTTATAGGCATAAAGGTTTTGGTTTATAGGTATAAACAACTTTGTCAAAAGCCATTGATTCATGATTGTTTATTTAGGCCCAAAAAGTGTGTTATGAGGATAAAAACTACTTTTTAACCTTTCTTTTTTCTAAATCTTGTAGAATTGGCTTAAGTTGTTCTACACTCATACGCTTGGCTTTAATCACTTTATTTTGGTCCAACAAGTACATAACAGGAGTTGAATATACATCGTATTTTTCAACTGCGTTATTATAATGGGCACCATCATATACATTTATCCAAGGTAATTTATGCTCAGCAATGTATTTTAAGTATTTATCTCCTTCATGCTGCATATAAACACTAAAAATCTTAATGTCAATACCTTCTTTAAGTAACTCTTCATTTAAAGTAACCAATTTAGGGATTTCTTTTTGACAGTGACCACAATCAACATCCCAAAATAAGAGTAGGGTATAGGCCGCTTTGACATCGCTTAACTTGACAAATAATTTATTGACATCATTTACATGTTCATAAAATACTTTGGTCATTTCTTCACTATTCTTAGCATTTTCAAATCCCATAGCTTTCAATTTCTCATAATCTTCAGCTTTTATCATGAATAAATCTTGAGCAACAGCATCCAATAACAGTGGTTTTAATTTATCCGCACGTTTAATAATTCTATTTACTACATCTTCATCTTCATAAATACCCACAGCTTTTCCCGTCTTAAAATAATGATCCGACATATACACAAACACTTTGTCAAAGCCCATGATTTCAGAGGTTTCATAGGTATAGGTAAAGTGAGCTAATAAGGTTTTGTACAAATTACTCTTAGGGGCTGTTTTCGTTAAAATCTTGTCAATTTCAACACAAACAGAGTCCGGGTGATTGATTACTAAATTAGCAAAATACTTTTTTAATTTTGGTAGAAAAAAAGGATTGCGCATAGTAGCATCATCTTTAAAATCAACATCATCCCAAAAATGATCTTTATAATATTGATATACTTTTAAGCTATCAGGTCGACCATTTGAGGATTTTGGGATTTCTTTTAAAAGTTTCTCTACTTTTAGATTTAGTATAGCCCCAATATAAGTTCCCTTGTGATCGGCCAAGAATTGGGTTTCATAATTATTTATATCTTTATCTACTTTTAGTTGCTTCTCGTTTAAAGCTAATGTATCCTTTTTGGTATGCAATTCTGTTTTTTGTACAAGTGCTTGTAAATCTCTTTTTTGTTGGGTTATAAATTTAACATACTGAAAAAAATCATTCTCTTTTGGGCAGTTGACAGCCGTTAGCTCCGAAATTAACTTGTCTGGACTAGCATCACTAGTTATTGCTAAATTCTGATTATCTTGGTCAATATAGAAATCAAAATAAATACTCTTTTGTTGACTTACTAAGGAATAAACTCCTTTGTCTAGTTTAGTTTTACCTGTAAATCTAATTTTTCCTTCTTTGATATGCAAACAAGTATCTTTTAACATGGTTTTGTCCATTTGATAAAAGGTAAGGTAAGCCAAGGTGTCTTTGCAGTTTTTTAAATGGATCGTAATGTCATATCCCGTTTGAGCGGTGGCGTAACTTGTAGTCAAGCAAAGTGCTAACCCCAAAAGTAATTTTTTCATAGTCAATCTATTTATAGTATTCAATTATAGTAAGCCAAAAATAAATTATTTTTTTGACTAATAAGAAGTTGAATTTTTAAAGTTTCCTTAAAAAAAAAAGAGATGTTAAATCTAACATCTCTTTTCTATATTCTAATGACTACAACTAAGAAACATCTACAGTTGTGGCTTCAGCAATTTTTTTATACGTACCATTAAGTAGTTTTTCACGTATTGCTTCGAAAGCAGCTAACGTTTCATCAATATCAGATAATGTATGGGAAGCCGTAGGAATCATACGTAACAAAATAATGCCTTTCGGAATTACTGGGTAGACTACTATGGATAAAAAGATACCATAAT
The DNA here is from genome assembly GCA_024644655.1 of Flavobacterium sp. Lineage (GTDB taxonomy): Bacteria > Bacteroidota > Bacteroidia > Flavobacteriales > Flavobacteriaceae > Flavobacterium. The sequence continues at coordinate 39,494 of JAHEHJ010000013.1, read as the reverse complement.
TTTCTCTTAAATCATTAACCATGACCATCGCTTCGGGTATAGAACCCTCAAGATAAACAGGAGTTACACAAGTATTGGTGTCACCAATATTAAAACCTCTAGATTTTAATCCCTGTTGTAATGCATTCACATTAACCCACAACTTGTCTTTTAATTCTGAAGAGTTACGCAACAATTCTAAACGTTTCAAGGATCCCACTGTTTGAATCATTGGCAATGCCTTAGCAAACATTTGAGAACGTAAATTGTATTTCAAATAATCGATAATAGCTTTGTCGGCGGCTACAAATGCACCAATGTTAGCCATTGATTTAGCAAAAGTTGAGAAATACACATCAATCCCATCTTGACATCCTTGCTCTTCTCCAGCACCAGCGCCTGTTTTTCCTAAAGTTCCAAAACCGTGTGCATCATCAACCAATAATCTAAAGTTGTATTTTGATTTCATGGCAACAATCTCTTTCAATTTACCTTGCTGACCACGCATTCCAAAAACACCTTCAGTAATAAATAATATACCTCCACCAGTCTCTTCTGCTAATTTAGTCGCACGTTGTAAATTTTTTTCCATGCTTTCAATGTCATTATGACGATAAGTAAAGCGTTTACCCATATGCAAACGAACTCCGTCAATAATACAGGCATGTGCATCCACGTCATATACAATCACATCATTTTTAGTTACCAAAGCATCGATAATAGACACCATTCCTTGGTAACCAAAATTCAATAAATAAGCCGATTCTTTCATGACAAATTCGGCCAACTCGCGCTCCAATTGCTCATGAGCATCAGTATGACCACTCATCATACGAGCACCCATTGGATAAGCAGCACCATATTGAGCTGCAGCATCGGCATCGGCTTTACGTACTTCTGGATGATTGGCTAAGCCTAAATAATCATTCAGACTCCAATTCAATATATTCTTTCCGTGAAATTGCATTCTTGGACCTAATTCTCCCTCAAGTTTAGGGAAAACATAATAACCTTCTGCTTGAGAAGCCCATTTTCCTAGAGGTCCTTTATTGTTTTGTATTCTTTCGAATAAATCTTTTACCATTTTTAAATGTATTTAAAAAACGAGGCAAAAGTAATTATAAAAAAAGTTTACTCCTAATAATTGAATCCATAAAATTAATAATCCTAAACCCTTTTAAACTAGTTTTTATAGAGAAAGCGTTATGGGAATAAAATAGAATTTTGAAATACAGCTAATCAAAGGATCTTTATAAATCAATATCTTTTGAGATATCACTATAAAACAATTTTATCTTGTATAATTTTTCAAACAGCACTATCTAAAGTATATTTGTTAAATTAAAATCATAGAATTATATGCAACTCGTATTCGCGTCATCCAATCCAAATAAAATAAAAGAAATACAAAATTTAGTACCTGCAACTATTCAAATTCTTAGCTTAGACGATATAGGCTGTTTTGAGGAAATACCTGAAACGGCAAGTACTATTGAAGGAAATGCCATTCTTAAAGCTAATTATATTACTCAAAATTATGGCTACGATTGTTTTGCAGATGATACCGGTTTAGAAGTGGATGCCTTAGGTGGAGAGCCTGGAGTCTATTCAGCACGCTATGCGGGTGAACAAAAAGATGCCAACGATAACATGAACAAAATACTTGAAAAGTTAGCGGGTAGTTCAAATAGAAAAGCCAACTTTAAGACAGTGATTTGTTTGAACAGTAAAGGAAAACAAAATATTTTTACGGGTATAGTCAATGGCAAAATCATAGAAGAGAAAATAGGAAGCAATGGATTTGGTTATGACCCTATTTTTGTTGCAGATGGATATAACAAAACCTTTGCAGAGTTGACATTAGATGAAAAATCAAGCATTAGCCATAGAGGTTTAGCCGTGAAGCAATTGGTTGATTTTTTACAATAAATACAGTAATTATTCCTAAATCTGACTCTTTGCGTATTTTAAATTTGCAGCTTAATTTGTAACTAATTAAATATCAATTAGTAACAAATTAGTTTATATAGTATTTAAAGACTACCTTTGCACCCAATTTAAAATATTATATGAATAAATTTGAACAATTAGGTCTGAATGAATCGTTACTGCTGGCGATCAAAGATCTAGGATTTGAGAATCCGTCAGAAGTGCAAGAAAAAGCGATTCCAGTACTATTGGAACAAAACACAGACTTAGTAGCTTTAGCACAAACAGGTACAGGGAAAACAGCAGCTTTTGGATTCCCGCTAATTCAAAAAATTGATGCGGAAGACAGAAGTACACAAGCGTTAATTTTATCACCAACGCGTGAGCTATGCTTACAAATCACCAACGAGATTAAACAATACTCAAAATATGTAAAGGGTTTACATACAGTGGCAGTTTATGGTGGTGCAAGCATTACAGAACAAGCCCGAGAAATTAAAAGAGGTGCACAAATCATTGTGGCAACTCCAGGACGTATGCAAGACATGATCAACCGTGGTTTGGTCAACATTAAAAACATTAATTTTTGTATTCTTGACGAAGCAGATGAAATGTTGAACATGGGATTCTATGAAGACATTGTATCTATTTTATCAGATACTCCAGATGAAAAGAATACATGGCTATTCTCAGCAACAATGCCTGCAGAGGTAGCACGTATTGCTAAGAAGTTTATGGTGGAGCCTGCAGAAGTAACTGTAGGTACTAAAAACTCAGGTTCAGCTACGGTATCACACGAATTTTATTGTGTGAATGCTCGTGACCGATACGAAGCACTTAAACGTTTAGCTGATGCTAACCCGGATATATTCTCAGTAGTGTTTTGTAGAACAAAACGCGATACACAAGCTGTAGCTGAAAAATTAATTGAAGATGGGTATAGCGCTGCTGCTTTACACGGTGATTTATCTCAAGCACAACGTGATGGGGTAATGAAATCGTTTAGAGGACGACAAATCCAAATGTTGGTGGCAACAGATGTAGCCGCACGTGGAATTGACGTGGACAATATCACACACGTTGTAAATTACCAATTACCCGATGAGATTGAAACCTATAACCACCGTTCAGGCCGTACAGGTCGTGCAGGTAAATTAGGAACTTCTATCGTAATCATTACTAAAAGTGAAATCCGTAAAATTTCTGCCATCGAAAGAATCATCAAACAAAAGTTTGAAGAAAAAACAATTCCTTCTGGTATAGAAATATGTGAAATCCAATTATTACACTTAGCTAATAAAATTAAGGATACAGAAGTAGACCACGAAATTGATAATTACCTTCCTGCAATCAACGAAGTATTAGATGGCTTGACTAAAGAAGAGTTAATCAAAAAAATGGTTTCTGTAGAGTTCAATCGATTTATCGCCTACTATAAAAAGAAACGTGATTTATCAGGAGAAAAAGGAAGTGAAAGAAGCGAACGCAGTTCAGAACCAAGAGAAATTAGAGCAGGGGATCCTGTTCGTTATTTTGTAAACATTGGTTCTCGTGATGATTTTGATTGGATGCAATTGAAAGACTTCTTAAAAGAAACATTGGATTTAGGTAGAGATGATGTATTCAAAGTTGATGTTAAAGAAGGTTTCTCTTTCTTCAATACTGATGGCGAACATACAGATAAAGTAATGTCTATCCTTAATGGATTTGATTTGAACGGTAGACGTATCAATGTAGAAATCTCTAAAAATGATGGCGGAAGTAGAGAAAGACGTGACCACAACGGAAGAAGTGGTGGCGGTGAACGAAGAAGCTCAGGAGGTTTTGGGGGAAGAAGTGCTGCACCTAGAAGTGGTGGTGGTAGTTTTGGCCCAAGAAAAGAAGGTGGTTTCCGAAGTGAAAGAAGTGCGGCTCCAAGAGAAGGCGGTTTCCGCAAAGAACCAGGTTCATTTCAAAGAGAAGAAAGAGCACCAAGACGCTCAGAAAGCTCTTCTGAAAAACCAGCTGGACGCTCTTTTGAAGCAGCCAAAAATAGAAGACCTAGAAGAAGTTAATTGAATAAATTTCTCTAACAATATAAACTCCGTTTTTAGTTTCAATATGATTCTGAAAACGGAGTTTTACGTGTATACTACTTTAGTTGTGTTAATTTTATTCTAATAATGAGTCTAAAGTGTGTTATATCTTAAAAGAGTTTCATACTTTTAAACCATCAAATTGGGTCATGAGATATTTAACTGTTTTCTTCATTTTTTTATTTACACTTAGTGCTACCGCACAAGAAAATCCGATAAGTCAAAAAGTCTCTGGTACCATCATAAACGACTATTCGCTACTGCCAATAGCCAACGCTAATGTGATTAATATCAATAAAGTAAAAGGAGTAGTAACCAATACTAAAGGATATTTTGAACTTGAAGTTAGTGTAAACGATACACTTCATATTTCAATTCTTGGCTATCAATCGCTTCGTATTAGAGTTACTAATGACTGGCTTAAAAATGGTACAGCCAAAATCCAATTGACTGAAAAAGCAATAGCACTTGAAGAAGTTGTTGTCAAAAAATATGACCTTACAGGTTACCTCGAAATTGATTCCAAACTTATACCCGAAAAGGAAAATTACCGCTATAGTATTTCAGGCTTACCTCAAGGGTATGAAGCTGGTGAAAATTCACCAAATGCATTCTCAAGAGTATTAGGCTCAATTTTCAATCCTGCTGATATGCTTTATAATTTCTTTGGTAATAAACCAAAGGAACTGAAAAAACTAAAAGCGATGAAAAAGGATGATACTGTCCGCAATCTTTTAGAATCTAAATTTGATAGAGAAACTATATCAGTACTCTTAGGAGTTGACAAAAAGGATATAGCTGAAATTCTACAACGCTGTAATTATTCAGAATCATTCATACAAACCGCAAATGATTTGCAAATCATGGATGCAATTAGTGAATGCTATGAACAATATAAGGTGCTTAATAAAAAGCACGAATAACCATAAAGTAAAACATGTTGACAAGACCCCTAAAAGGATACCAGTCAATACTTTGGCAAATTGTATTTGCTTGTTTCTTTATGCTAATGCTCAACATTACTTTTCAATACATCCCGTACAATTCTAATGTAGCATTCTTGCAAATAAAACAATCGGAAGTACTAGCCATCCCCAACTATCTTTTCTTTTTTTACCTTCATGTCTATACCGCAATATTTTGCCTATTAGCTGGATTTACTCAATTCAATGCATTTATTTTAAAACACTTCAAAAAAACACATACTTATACCGGTAGATTATACGTACTAGTTGTATTGGTTGCCGCCGCTCCATCCGGTTTCTTTATAGGATGTTATGCCAATGGGGGTTTTTATGCAAAATGTGCTTTTCTTTTGTTAGCCACACTATGGTTCTTTTATACGCTCAAAGCTTTGATTGAAATTAAAAATGGGAGGGTAGCATCTCATAAAAAGTTTATGCTCCGTAGTTTTGCTTTAACTGCTTCTGCACTCACCTTACGCTTGTGGAAAGTCATATTAGTATATCTATTTCAACCTGCGCCAATGGATGTTTATCAAATCGTGGCTTGGTTAGGTTGGATACCTAATATTCTTATTATCGAATTCTATCTTTATAAAACACAATTCAATGAATAAAATAGTTACTTTCCTTATCCTATGTGTACTGATTTCATGTAAAAAAGAAAGTGCCGAAACCATTATACCAATTGATCCCAATCTAAAATTGTATGGCAATTGGGTAGGGGATTTCGAAGTTTCTAAAACAGATACAGCGACTTCCAACCAAGAGGATTATGTGTATAGCTACAAAATCAATTTGGTACTTAAAAAAATTGTATCCGATAAAGTATATGGATACAGTATCGTGGCAGGACACAAGCTACCGCTTTTGGGAGTCATGAAATACGAAGATGGTACTGCTCATTTTATAGTAAAAGAACCTTTGAGTCATAAACAAACAGGGAAATATGATTTTGTTATAGCACAAGATAGCCTAAAAGGTACTTGGCATGCTTTTGATTCTAAAGCTAAAGTATTAGAAAGAGAATTTATATTACTCAAACAAAAATTCAAATACAATCCCAATGCTATGTTGCCAAGAGAACAATCCTATGTAGATTATTCTAGTTCTAAAATAGATTCCATCAAAGAAGTTGTTGATGGAGTAGAGGAAACCTATTATGACGAAATGTTTAGAAGTGCCTCTGCTGCCATTTTACACCTAAATGCATCAACCATGATCTTAAAGGAAAAGGATTTAAAAAATTTAAAGAAACTAGATTTGGAAATCATACGGAATACCATATTTGCACGCCATGGGTATACCTTTAAGAAAAAAAGTTTTCGACAGTTTTTTGATCCCGTAGATTGGTATATCCCTATAAAGGAAAATGTATCGGGTGATTTAACACGAATTGAACAACAAAATATTGTTTTAATCAATAGATTCCAAAAATATGCAGAAGATCATTATGATAGTTTTGGTCGCTAAGGATTGTCTTTAAAATAGCGTTCTTCTATGCGTTTAATATCTTTAATGGTATTTTTGGCCCACAACAATCGCTTTTCAAGAAGTTCTTCTTCACTGAGCTTCCAAGCAATATCGGTCTGACGAAGTCTAGTGGTAATGTCTTGTATGATAATGGCAGCAGACACTGAAATGTTCAAACTTTCTGTAAATCCTACCATAGGTATCTTTAAATAACCATCTGCTTGTGACATAACTTCTTCTGACAAACCTTCTTTTTCAGTACCAAAAAACAAAGCACTCTTTTTAGTTACATCAAATTCATGTAAAAGACATGAATCATTATGTGGAGTAGTTGCAATAATCTGATAGCCTTGTTCGCGTAAGCTTTTGATACAATTACTAATGTGATCAAACTTATTAATGTCAACCCATTTCTGAGCTCCCATGGCAATTTCTTTATCTATATTTTTGCCAAATCGCTGTTCTACGATATTAATCTGCTGAATACCAAACACCTCACAACTTCTCATTACCGCACTTGTATTATGAAATTGAAACACATCTTCAACAGCAATCGTAAAATGATTGGTTCTATTAGCCAATACAGTTGCAAATCGTTCTTTGCGGTTCTCCGTTAAAAATCCTTCTAAATAGTCTAAATAGTCTAGGTCAATCATGAAAATTGTTTTGTCAAAAATAATAAATTGTGTAGTTTTAAAACGATATTTATTCTATGAAAAAGAAATTAGTACTTCTAACTGGTGCTGGTATTTCAGCAGAAAGCGGCATCAAAACCTTTCGCGATGCCGATGGCCTTTGGGAAGGTCATGATGTCATGCAAGTAGCATCACCCGAAGGTTGGCACAAAAATAAAGAATTAGTCCTCGATTTTTACAATCAAAGAAGAAGGCAACTCCACCAGGTTAAACCGAACCTAGGTCATAATGTTTTAGCAGAATTAGAACAGGATTATGATGTTTACATAATCACGCAAAACGTAGATAATCTACATGAACAAGCAGGGAGCAATAAAGTAGTGCACATACATGGAGAGCTCTTTAAAGTTAGAAGTACAAAAGATGAGTCCTATGTATTGGATTGGACCAATGATTTAGTGTTGGGTGATTTAGACCCAAATGGATTCCAATTACGCCCTCATATTGTATGGTTTGGAGAAGCTGTACCAGCTCTAGAATTAGCAATAGAAATTACTCAAAATGCGGATTACTTTGCTGTGATTGGCTCTTCTCTACAAGTATATCCCGCTGCTGGATTGGTGCAGTATACACCACCCAATACTCCTATTTTCTATATTGACCCCAAACCAGTCGCGTTACCCAATATGCCTAATCCAATTCAAATTATTCCTAAAACGGCTACCGAAGGAGTACCCGTTCTAAAAAAACTATTGCAGGAAATAGATGGGCGTGTTTAGTATTGTATTTTCCTTTTTCTAAAGAATTATAGTATTAAATGAAGCTTCTTTTTTATAATTAATATAGATAAGGGACAATATTCATAATTAAAACTTAAATTAAAATAACGTCTTTACGGAATTTATACATTTGATAGATATCTATCTGCCAAATGAAAAATACACTTATATTATTTGTACTACTGTACTCTTGTGTTGGATATTCTCAAACATGGGCAACAAATTTAGAAGAGGCTAAAAAAGAAGCTACTAGTACCCAAAAACACATTATTTTAGTTTTTTCAGGTTCGGATTGGTGTGCTCCCTGCATCAAACTAGACCATGCAATCTTTCAATCGGAAGAATTTAAACGAGACGCCAAAAATTGGGTACTCCTAAAAGCCGATTTTCCTAAGAAAAAAGCAAATCAATTATCTCCTGAACTAACCAAAAGCAATCGTGATTTAGCTGAAAAGTATAATCAAGATGGTAATTTTCCATTAGTGGTACTTCTAGATGCGAAAGGCAATGTAATAGCTAAAACGGGGTATGATAATGTGGCTCCTGAATACTACATCCAAAACCTCCATGAGTTGGATAAAAAATGAAAAAAATAATTCTGCTTTTTATAGCATCGATAGGATGTAACGCTTTCAGCCAAATAATCGTAAAAAGGAAATTGGTCATGATGACAAGTCCTTTTGAAATAACTGTAGTAGCAAAAGATTCTATACAAGGAAACGAATACATTGACGCCGCAATTGCGGAATGTGCTCGTGTTGAAAATATAGTATCAGATTGGAAACCCGAAACCCAAATTTCGGAAATAAATAGAAATGCTGGAATCAAACCCGTTAAAGTAGACTTGGAATTATTCCAATTGATTCAAAGAGCTATTAAAGTGTCTCAATTAACAGATGGCGCATTTGATATTTCCTATGCCGCTATGGATAAAATATGGAAGTTTGACGGCTCCATGAAAGAAATGCCTACTCCTGAAGCTATCAAAAAGTCTGTGGAAAAAGTAGGGTATCAAAAAATAATCCTTGATAAAACCAACCAAACAGTGTTTTTAAAAGACCTAGGGATGAAATTAGGCCTTGGTGGTATTGCGCAAGGGTATATTGCCGATACCATTAGAACCCTATTAAAAAACAAAGGGTGTATAGCTGGAATCGCAAATATTTCAGGTGACATTGCAGCTTGGGGTAAACAACCTAATGGAAATCCTTGGACCATTGCCATAATCAACCCAATGAATAAAAGCAAAGTGTTTGCTACTTTCCCACTAATTGATAACTCTGTAGAAACATCAGGGACCTATGAGAAATTTGTAGTGTTTGACGGAATCCGATATAGCCATATAATCAACCCTAAAACAGGCTATCCCGCTCAAGGAATAGTCAGTGTTACAGTCTTTGCCCAAAAAACAGAAATGGCAGATGTAATTGCAAAAGGAGTTTTCTTATTTGGGGTAGAAGCAGGTCTTAATTTAGTAAATCAATTAAAAGGAATCGAATGTATAATCGTAGATGACAAAGGCAAAATAGCTACCTCTAAAGGAATTAGTATGGAAAAATTTGACATCAACAACTAAAAATAATACTATGAAAAAAGTACTCTGTGTTTTAACTATACTACTCGGGTTAGCCTCTTGTGATACCGTTAAAGAATATGAAAAAGCGCAAATTAATGATGCCGAAATGAAACTTACTGCTCGTACTTCCGAACATTATGAAACTACGTTCCAAGTATATAGAGAAGGGGCTTCTGGTGCTAATGGTGGTAAATCTGGTGGTGGCTGTGGTTGCAACTAATTCGGATATACTATGAAAAATTCAACAATAGCTCTAATTATCCTTTGCACAACTTCTGTTTGGGCTCAAGATTCTCCTTCCGCTACTACTTACAAAAAAAAGGTTCTGGATCAAGCCGAAGTAGATTTTGTGTCAAGTTATTACGTACAAGACGGCCAACATGCCGCTGTAACGGGGGGAATCGGTACCGAAAAATTAGAAGATTTTGCTACTAATATTGTAGTTGCTGCTCCTCTAAACGAAGATGATGTTTTAACTGTTGATGTTGGGGTATCTGCATACACTTCAGCTTCTTCAAGCAATGTAAATCCGTTCACATCGACCTCTACTTCTACAGGTGCATCTGGTCAGGGTATACAAGTAATTAACCCAAAACCAAAAGGCACACCCTGGCAAGCCTCGTCTGGTGCTTCTGCAGAAGGGGCATTATTTGCCCTAAATACATCATATAGTCACAGTAATGATGACCGCACTAAAATATGGAATGCTGAAGCTTCTATATCACACGAGTTCAATTATAATTCTAAAGGTATAGGAGGGGGATATACCCGTTTGTACAATCATAAAAACACAGAACTATCGCTAAAAGGAAACGCTTATTTTGACAACTGGACTATCATCTATCCTACAGAACTAAAAGAATACAATAGGTATGGTGCTAGCTTTTTAGGAAATGGCTATTTTACAGGTGTAAGTGTATTTGATCAAACACAAACTGTATCCCATTTATATTTACCCAATACTTTTAAAGCTTGGGATTCTACAACCCGAAATTCATTTTCAACATCATTTAGCTTTTCTCAAGTTTTGTCTAAAAAACTACAATTTTCGTTGTTTTTCGACATACTTCAACAACAAGGAAAGCTTTCAACACCATACCAACGCGTTTACTTTCAAGACAAACCAAATTACTATATAGGACTAAAAGAATACATTCCGGTCTATACTTCATCAAGCAATGTAGGAGTGTTCCAATTAGCCGATGATATTGAACGCATGCCAAGTAAAAGATCTAAAATACCTCTTGGGATGCGATTGAATTACTACATAAATGAAAAAATTATTTTCCGTAGTTATTACCGCTATTATTGGGATGATTGGGGTATTAAATCCCATACTCTTTCAATTGAATTCCCTGTTAAATTAAATGATGCCATCACTGTATATCCAATGTATCGCTATTACACCCAAACGGCCTCTAAATATTTTGCTCCCTATGAACAACATCTTTCCACTGAAAAATACTATACCTCAGATTATGATTTAGCTGGATTTGATGCCAACCAATATGGAGTAGGAGCTACCTATAATGATCCATTAACCCGATTTGGAATATTTTTATTAGGCCTCAAAAATATTGATTTTAGATTCAATCACTATGTAAGAAGTGATGGACTAACAGCCAATATAGCTTCGGTATCTTTTAAATTCCTGGCCAATTAAGGAAAATATTTATCTTTTTATTATACGTATCGCTGTCTTATTTTGAACTAAAAAAACTAAGGCAGAGTTCTTTATAAATTAGAACTAATACTTACTTTTGCACCACAACAATTTTCCCTTAGCAAGTCAAAGGGCAACAACACACACTCATGAATCTATCGGAATTGAATGCGATCTCACCTATTGACGGTCGTTACAGAAGTAAAACAGTTGCATTAGCAGCCTATTTTTCAGAAGAAGCCTTAATCAAGTACCGAGTATTGGTTGAAATCGAATACTTTATTGCGCTTTGTGAAGCAGAATTACCTCAGTTGAAAAAAGTAAATGCAAATTCATTTGATGCCTTACGAAATATTTACAAAGAATTCTCTACCGCAGATGCCCTATGGATAAAAGAAACTGAGAAAACAACCAACCACGACGTAAAAGCAGTCGAATACTTTATTAAAGATAAGTTTGAAGCGCTTGGATTAGCCGAATTTAAAGAATTCATACACTTCGGATTAACATCACAAGATATAAATAATACGGCTATCCCTTTATCAACGAAGAAAGCATTTGAGCAAGTATATATGCCTGCTTTAATAGCATTAATTGCCAAATTAAAAGATCTTGCTATTGAATGGAAAGATATTCCAATGCTAGCTAGAACACATGGGCAACCAGCTTCTCCAACGCGTCTAGGTAAAGAGTTTCTTGTTTATGTGGAACGTTTAGAAGAACAAATGCGATTGCTTTTCAACGTCCCTTTTGCAGCTAAATTTGGTGGAGCTACGGGTAATTATAACGCTCATCATGTAGCTTATTCCCATATCAATTGGAAAGAATTTGGCAATAATTTTGTGGAAGAAACACTTGGTTTACACCATTCATTTCCCACAACTCAAATCGAACATTACGATCATTTTGCCGCTTTCTTCGATGCTCTTAAACGAATAAATACAATAATAATTGATTTAGACCGAGACATATGGACCTATGTCTCTATGGATTATTTCAAACAAAAAATAAAAGCAGGTGAAATAGGTTCTTCTGCTATGCCTCATAAAGTAAATCCAATTGATTTTGAAAACTCAGAAGGAAACCTTGGCATAGCCAATGCGATATTTGAACATCTTGCAGCCAAATTACCTCTTTCAAGATTACAAAGAGATTTGACCGACAGTACAGTCTTACGCAATGTGGGTGTACCGTTTGGGCATACGCTAATAGCTTTTGAAGCCACTCTAAAAGGATTGAATAAATTGCTATTGAATGAAGCTAAGTTTGCTGAAGATTTAGAGAAAAATTGGGCAGTAGTAGCTGAAGCAATACAAACCATATTGCGAAGAGAAGGATATCCAAATCCGTATGAAGCACTTAAAGGATTAACAAGAACTAACGAGGTGATGTCTAAAGCATCCATCCATGAGTTTATTCAAACTCTTCAAGTGTCTGATGCTATTAAAGCTGAATTAATGCAAATTAGCCCAAGTAATTATTTAGGAATATAATGATTCGCTAAAAATAAAAATAAAAAAAAACGCTAAGAATATCTTAGCGTTTTTTAATTGTAGTGACCTCGACTGGATTCAAACCAGTAACCTTCTGAGCCGTAATCAGATGCGCTATTCAGTTGCGCCACGAGGCCTTTTTGTGGGTGCAAATATAGTTATATTTGCATAACTTGCAAACCAAATTTCATTTAAAACTAAAAAAATATGCCATTACAAGCCTATATTCGTGACATACAGGATTTTCCAAAAGAGGGAATTCTATTCAAAGACATTACACCTTTATTATTAAATCCAACAGCAAGAGAAGAATGCTTGGAAATATTACTCTCCCAACTAAAAGATTTACAAATCGATAAAGTAGTAGGAGTGGAGAGTCGCGGCTTTTTCTTCGGTATGCTATTAGCTGAACGATTGGGAGTAGGTTTTATACCCGTTCGAAAACCTAAAAAATTGCCCTATACCACCATCAAAGCATCATATGCCTTGGAATATGGCACCGATACGTTAGAAATGCATACAGATGCTATTAAAAAAGGGGATAAGGTCCTAATACATGATGATGTACTCGCTACAGGTGGTACCGCAAAAGCAGTTTGTGAATTAGTACATGAATTGGGGGGTGAAATTGTTCAACTCAATTTCTTAATGGAGTTGGCATTCCTAAACGGAAGAGAAAAATTAGGGGCTATTCCTGTATTTGCAGCAATCACCTATTAGTCTAAAGAACGGCAGGTTACATAATACCGCCACGCCAAAACTGCTTTTTGCCATTTTTTAGCTTGAAGAATATCCAATCCTCCTCGGGTAAAACTAGGCAATACCAATCGGTTCAATTGTGCTAAAAGTTTAAACATTTGTCGTTCCATGGGAACAAATATAAAAAAAGACCACGCTTTCGTGGTCTTTTTAATTATGCTTTTTGAGATTTTAAGGACGATTTGGCTTTTTCCAACTCTTTCTTGGCCTCTTGCATTTCCTTTTTAGCATCTTGCAATTCTTTTTTTGCTTGCTCCATTTCTTTTTTAGTAGAATCCATATCGTTCTTAGGAACTTGAACAGGGTCTGGATTCAAACCATTTTTTGACATCATCTCATTCATCTGCTCTTGCATTTTTTTCATTTGCTCAGCTAAATTGCCAAAGTCATTCGAATTGGATTGAAAAGGGGACATCATATCATCTGCCGTTCCACTATGCATCTCTATGCGATTGTTTTCTTTTATTGCATTTAATTCTTCAGGAGTGTAATCATCTCCTCCTTCAACAATTTTACCATCTTCCATAACCAATGGCTTTTTCCCATTTTGCTGAATTATTATTTTTGAATTCATCTGACTGAAAGAACGACTTTCTGGCATTCCTGGATTTCCAGGATTACCCATATCGTCAGCCAATCCATTTCCATGTAAATTGTATTTTCTAATTAAAGTTTGTACATCCTCATTTCCTGAAATTAAAGGGTTGTCATTTCCAAGACCTCCCTGTGGTGACCCAAAACCAATTGCATTGTCTTGTTTAAAAAATTGTAATGGATGAATTGGATTTTTATTTTCCATGGTCATACTGCCTTTACTTCCTGTTTCATCAGCATAGGTTACTGTGATAGAAGTGATTTCACCAGCATTATTGCGCTTCAAATTGGAATATCCAATAGTTACACCCTGATTGGCCAAAGCTTGGATGTCATCCTTCATCTCACTCTCGGGAGTGTCTTTGTTCCAAGTCATAATAATGTCTTTCGTGGTAGTGATGTCTTTTGTAACTACCGATTTCTTGCTTTGAGCTGTAACACTATACTGAAAGAGCAACAAAGCAACGAATACATAAGTCCATTGTGTCTTCATAATTAAAGTACTATTATTTGTTTGTAAATTAGATAACACAAACATATTAGCTTTCCTTGGCATCCAAAAAAAGTTTGACATTTTTTTAACGCAATGAATTGAGTATTACCTCTATTGATATTCTTTACGAACCAATCTTAAAGCCCACAAACCAAACAACATACCCAGTAAGCCTAATATTCCCATTACTATCCAATTAAATTGATAGCCAAAATAGGAAATAGTCTCTAAACCCACTTTGGAACTTGCGATATGAGCCAAACTATAACTCATCGTATAAATAGCCATATACCGTCCCTCATGTCCTTTAGGTGCTCGACTCAGAGAAACAGAATTAGAAAAGGGAAATGAAAGCATTTCGCCAAATGTCATGAAAACCATCATTATTACTAATATCCCGGCCCAATTCCCAACCAGCAATAAAAACATACTTACAGCCATTAAAAGGCAACCTAATGATACTAATTTTATCTTATTAATTCCTTTGCGCTCTACATAACTAACTATGGGCATCTCCAACAAGAAAATAAGGAGTCCATTCAAAGTCAACAATAAACCAGTCTCAACTTCTGTTAAATGATATTGAAAACTATGGTATAGTGGAATTGAGGTAAACAATTGAAAGAATAAGACCCCAGAGATAAAACAACTTACCAAAAAGACCCAAAAAATACGGTCTTTAAAAACAGAATGGGGAGGAGGTAAAGCTTCTTGAGCCCGAATTGACTCAGGTGTTTTCTTTTTCTCAGGCACTAATACGGCAAACAGCAGTATGGCCAAAATACATGTACCGCCATCAACCCAAAACAACCCACTATACCCTCCGGTCATAATGATAATCCCTCCCAAAGCAGGGCCTGCAGAAAAACCTAAGTTAACTGCCAATCGAACCAATGTCAAAGCTCGGGTGCGGTCCTCGGGTTTAGCATAGGCACCTATAGACACAAACATGGCAGGACGAAACATATCGGCTATACTCATCAATACAAACATACTGATGCATAATCCAATATAAGAATGGACAAAAGCAATTACAAACAGTAAAAGACCTGTTGTAAACAAACTGAAAACCATGATTTTATAAAAACCAATCTTGTCAGACAACTTACCACCCAACCAAGACCCTAATACAGAACCTAACCCAAAAAAAACCAAAATCCAACTTACTTTATGAAAACTTAAATGCAAATCTTCTTTCAGGTATTTGGATAAAAAGGGCAAAACCATAGTACCCGCTCTATTGATAAAGGTAATAAAGGTCAGAATCCAAATTTCTCGTGAAAATCCCCTGAAATTATTAAAATAACGTTGTGTAGCGCGAAGCAGCATACTGGATAATTTTACTGCAAATATAAAAACTTTAAACCCTCTGCCATTGTAAAATCAACTAACCCTAATGTAAATTTATAATTATATTTGTGACATGACTTACTTTAATCTGCATTCACATTCCCATTCTGATCACCCCGATGTGACTACCGTAGTCAACCAATACCCTTGGGATTTTATTCCCAAAATGCCAGTATACTCTATCGGTATTCACCCCTGGCACATTGTAGAAGAACGTCTTGAATCGGACATCAAAACACTTAAAGACAAGTTGATACTGGATGAATGTATTGCATTAGGGGAGTGTGGATTAGATAAAAGAATAGAAGTTCCATTATCCATTCAAATCAAAGTATTTGAAACCCAAATTAAATTAGCCCAACACTACCAAAAACCACTCATCCTTCACCTAGTGGCTGCCTTTCAAGAACTCAGTGACATCATAACTAGACTTCAACCTACTGTCCCCATAATAGTGCACGGCTTCTCTAAAAACACCCAAGTAGCCAACCAAATGCTTCAATTAGGATGCTATCTCTCATTTGGGAAATATTTGCTGCAAAACCCAGAACTGAAATCAACTTTTAAAGCTGTCCCCTTAGATCGAATATTCTTGGAAACGGATACCGAATCCAACACTATTCAAGAAGTGTACGAAGTAGCTGCAGCCTATAAAGAAATTACTGTTGCCCAACTCCAACAACAAATTAACTCCAATATCCAAACAGCTTTTTACAAAAGTAGGACCAAGTAGTAAAAAAAGAAAGGCAACCTAAGTCGCCTTTCCATTGTGGTATTTTTAAAAAAGTAAATTACAAATAGAAGTCTAATTTATTTAACCTAAAATGTAAATGTAAGGTAAAAATAGTACATTTTTAATTTCCAGCCAAATTTTGAAAAGC
The DNA here is from genome assembly GCA_024644655.1 of Flavobacterium sp. Classification (GTDB taxonomy): domain Bacteria; phylum Bacteroidota; class Bacteroidia; order Flavobacteriales; family Flavobacteriaceae; genus Flavobacterium. Next base: position 22,853 of record JAHEHJ010000013.1, on the reverse strand, counting down.
ATTTTTATAGCTTTAAACTAACCAAAGTAAAAAGGATAATTCTATATATTCTATCAAATTTCACCAAATCATACTTCGTATATCGTTTATCGTATATTGTTCATCATATATTGTTCATCATATATTGTCTAATGCATTCCAGAACTTATCCAAAGTTGGACCATCGTTATTTCTGCCTCTGATAATTTTTCAGTAGGTGACGGCATCGGCTTAACTCCTTCTGCATGTTGCATCGCTTTAACCAATCTTCCAGTTGAAATCTGTTCCATTAAAGTAAACGTATTGGTGAAATCAAGTCCATTTGGAGCATTTGAACCATTATGACATCCCAAACATCGATTTTGAAGCAAAGGCTTGATATGGGTCTCATATGTGGGTGTACTGCTAGCTATATCCGAATTAACGGTATTAGTTGTCTCTTCACAACTTGTGTGTTGCATTCCCTGCTTAACCCATTTAACGATTAGTTTTTTTTGTTCAACAGTCAAAGGTTGATGATCTTTTGGTGGCATACGATTGTTTACAATGACTTTCTCCAATTCGTTAAAAGTAACTCCATTTTTCACTTTTACCTCAATTGAGACTTTTACATGGTCGTAAGTATCCAAATATACTCCATGCGATTTCTTTGCAGGTTGATTGGGATTATGACATACCACACAATTGGCTTGTAACAATGGAGCAATCTGCTGATCATAATACACTATACTCGTATCACAAACTTGACCATTCGAAAGCTCCTTGTAGACGATACCACTCGTTGCTTTAAAACTCAAAAACATACAACTCCCTACCAAAACTGTTAGGGCAACTAAAATCTTCTTCATATAAATGCGTTTCAATATCCTTAGATTATTCTAAAGAGTGGGCTAAAATAAATAAAAATATCCAATAATAGTTACGATACAAAAGAAGAGGTAATCAACTAAAATAAGAGGTATAATTGGCTTGTTATTGGCTTAAAAGTGCCTGTTAAGTGCTGAAAACAGCCTCTAGAGTGCTGAGAAAGTGCTGAGAAAGTGCTGAAAGAGTGCTCAATTAATGCTCAATTAGTGCTTAGTAAGTACATAGAAAGTTATGGGTTTAGTTTACAAAATAGTAGTAATTTGTAGTAATAGTTTATAGTCCTAATAAGATCAAAGAAATACTCTGAGTTGAACAAAACAATAGTCAATTCGTAATTCCGTATTCTAACTTTTTCCTATTTTTGCGCCACACGTTAATTACAATAATCAAACAAACGCATCGAGTACTATGGCAAAGTGGCAAGAACGAGCTGAACTGTTATTCAAAACCGAAGGAATGAACCAATTAAAAAACGCTAATGTCCTTGTAGTAGGTCTCGGTGGAGTAGGTTCTTTTGCAGCCGAATTCCTTGCTAGGGCTGGGGTAGGCAATATGACCATAGTCGATGGTGATGTAGTTGATATTACCAATATTAACCGACAATTACCCGCCTTGCATTCTACTGTAGGCATGCCTAAAGTTCACGTCGTTGGAGACCGCCTTATGGATATTAATCCAGAACTCAAACTCACGCGCATAGAAGAATTCCTTTCTCCCGAACGGGCTTTTGAATTAGTAACTCCCGAATTTGATTATGTATTAGACTGTATTGATAGTGTAACCCCAAAATTGAATTTACTAATAGCTTCCAAACGAAAAAAAATAAAAGTAATAAGTAGCATGGGAGCAGGAGGAAAGTATGATGCCAGCAAAGTAAAAGTTCGTGACATCAGCAGAACGGAATACTGTCCATTAGCCAAAAATATGCGCAAACGACTTAAAGAACATAAAATCTCTAAAGGAATAAAAGCAGTTTTTACTACTGAAATGCCCGACCAATCAAGTGTTAAGCTTACAGACGGTAAGAACTATAAAAAATCATTCTACGGAACTAATAGCTGGATGCCATGCCTATTTGGACTTTACGCAGCCGAAACGGTTGTAAAACACCTTATCAAAAAAAAGTAAATTACTTTCATAAATTCCCAAGTGGATTAAACCCAAATTCAAATGATTAAAACGGTTATTTTTGACATGGATGGTGTAATTGTAGATACTGAACCGGTACATCATTTTGCCTACAATCAATTATTCAAACAACTCCAAATCGAAATTTCACCAGCATTGTACGCTTCGTTTACTGGCAACTCAACTAAGAATATATTCGAAAAACTAAAGACTGAATTTAAATTGACTCAAGACGTTGAAACATTAGTCAATCTTAAAAGGGAATTGTTTAACGATGCTTTTGACCATAAAGAAGATTTATATTTATTAGATGGAGTAGAACAGTTAATCCAAGAACTGCACTCAGAAGGTATGCAGCTCATATTAGCTTCTTCATCGGCAACAGTAACCATAAACCGTATCTTCAACCGCTTTAATTTATTTCGCTATTTTTCACATATCGTTTCAGGAGAAGATTTCCCAAAATCCAAACCACATCCAGCCATCTTTCTAAAAGCAGTCGAATTATCCAAAGTATCTGCATCAGAATGTATTGTAATAGAAGATAGCACTAATGGAATACTAGCAGCAAAAGCAGCGGGTATTTATTGTATAGGCTATGATAGTGTAAATTCAAAACTGCAAGATTACTCATCAGCTGACCAAATTATCACTAACTTTAGGGAATTGAATTATCAAAAGATAGCAAACCTAAACCCATGATAAAAAAAACAATATACATTGCTTTTCTACTCATTTCTTTTCATCTAGCAGGGCAAAACAAGCCTTTTTGGAATGAAATTAAAGCTTTTAAGACACAAGATAGTATTACGCCTCCAAAAGACGGAATGATATTGTTTATTGGGAGTTCATCCTTCCGATTATGGAAATCAGTTCAAGATGATTTTCATAATCCAAGTATTTTCAATAGAGCCTTTGGTGGGGCAACTCTTCTAGATATGATAGCCTACCAACAAGATGTAGTTTTAAAATACCATCCCAAAAAGATTTTTATATATTGTGGGGAGAATGATATAGCCAGCTCAGAAGCTGTTACTCCCGAAATGGTTTTAGATAGATTCAAAACGCTTTATGTAACTATACGGAATCAGTTTCCTGGTACCCCAATAATCTATGTATCTATAAAGCCTAGTATATTACGTTGGGCCATGAAAGATAGAATGATAGCCACAAATACATTAATTCAATCGTATTTGAATAACCAAAAGAATACCACTTTCGTAAATATTTGGGATAATATGTTGGAAAATGGAGCGCCAATCAAAGACATTTTTATAGAAGACCATTTACATATGAATTCGAAAGGGTATGAGATTTGGATAAAAAAGTTGAATCAACTGGTTAATAATTAACCAACTGCTACTTTGTAGGTTTGTAAACAACGCTCCCGAGCTTCTTTATGATCTACTATTGGTTTAGGATAGTGGGATGTTTCTAATTCGGGTATCCATTTTTTTATATATACCAAATCTTTATCAAACTTTTTGATTTGTTCCGTAGGATTGAATATTCTAAAATAGGGGGCCGCATCCACACCACTGCCAGCTGCCCATTGCCAATTACCAACATTACTAGCTTGTTCATAATCCAATAATTTGTTTGCAAAATAAGTTTCTCCCCAACGCCAATCAATTAGTAAGTGTTTGCATAAGAAGCTGGCGGTGATCATACGCACACGATTGTGCATGTGTCCGGTTGCGTTGAGTTCGCGCATTCCTGCATCTACAAAAGGATAGCCCGTTTTACCTTCACACCATTTTTGAAATAAGGATTCGTTGTTATCCCATTGTATGGCATCGTATTTTGGACGAAAAGACTTGTTGGCAGTATGGGGAAAGTGCCATAGTATTTGCATAAAAAACTCACGCCAAATAAGTTCTTTAAAAAAGGTTTCGTTTTTACTTTCTATAGCCTTTGCAATCATATGGCGTATCGAAACAGCTCCAAAACGTAAGTAAATACCAAGATAAGAAGTTTTATTCAGGGCTGGAAAGTTACGGGTCGCTTCATAATTATCGATTAGTGAAGTTGATACATCATAGGGTGTAACAGTAAGCGCACTAGGTTTAAATGCGATTTCGTGTAAGGCTAGAAAAGGATATTGATGAGATGTTATTTTGTTTGTATAATCTTCTGAATTATAGTGTTTTAATTTCGTTTTATTAAAGTTTTGTTTCCACTTGTTTGCATAAGGTGTATACACTACATAAGGGGTTCCATCTTCTTTAGTTACCTCATTTTTTTCAAAGATTACTTGGTCTTTATTAGTTTTGAAATCAATGTTATTTTCTTGAAACAACTTGAATAATTCTAAATCCCGTTTGCGAGCATAAGGTTCGTAATCATGATTGGTATAAATGGTCTTAATCTTATTTTCTAATATGAGTTTGGCAAATACTTCAAATGGTTCACCATGAAATACTGCCAAAGATTTCCCTTTGGATTGAAGTTGGGTTTGAATCTTAACTAACTGTTGATGGATAAATGTTACACGGGCATCATCTTGAGATAATTGAGAAAGTATAGAAGTATCAAATATAAAAATAGGAAGCACCGCATCCTCATTTTGCAAAGCATGGAATAAACCAATATTATCTTCTAATCGTAAGTCTCTTCTAAACCAAAATACTGTCATATACTAGTATTAAATGTTAACTTGTAGCAATACACTAAACTATCGAATACCTCATTCAACTGTTGTAGTTCGAGGATATCTGTAATTGCATCAATAATTAATGTGTTTTTCATAATATTATCCTTTAAACTCACCAAAAAGTTCAATTAGTTTAGCTCTGCGGTACTCGAATATCTCATTTAGTTTGGGTTGGACTAAAAAAGGATGTACCAGCTGACCTAAAACCCCCATAGGTATTTTATAGTCTACAATATCTTCCATTTCTACACCTCCAGGTATGGCTTTTAAAAAATGTTTGTGATGCCATAAATCATAGGGCCCAAATCGTTGTTCGTCCACAAAATACTTAAGTTCTTGGACATGTGTAATTTCGGTGACCCATTTCATCGGAATTCCCAGTATTGGGGTTACGATGTATTGAATTATTTGTCCGGGAAACATCGATCTATCATCTCCAGAAAGTGTCTTGAATCCCATATAGTCGGGTGTAATTACTTTTAAGTTTTTTGGGTCAGACAAAAATGCCCAAGCCTCTTCAAGACTAATGGGTAAATTTTGTTTTGAATGTAGCGTATATACCTTCATTTTTTTTGCCAAAGGTATAAAATGTTTAACTATTTTTATCATAAGCTAAACAAATTACATTTAAGTTATTCTTAACATCTGTACATATATACTATTTGTAAATTTGTGCAACATCTAATAAACCCTAATTATGAGAAAAATTATTATTGTAGTGACTATGATTATTGCCAATTATGTGCTACATGCCCAAGTGAAAACCCCAATGCCAAGTCCAAGAGCCACTATCTCACAAACAGTAGGCCTAACCGATGTTACTGTAGAGTATTCCAGACCAAGTGTAAAAGGAAGAACAGTATTTGGCGATTTAGTACCTTTTGGTAAACTATGGAGAACAGGTGCCAATTCTAATACTACCATTACATTTAGTGATGATGTAATTATAAATGGTAATTCTCTTAAAAAAGGTAAATATGCCTTATATACCACACCAAAAGCAGAAATGTGGGAGGTGAAATTCTATACAGATTCAGATAATTGGGGCAATCCTGAAGTTTGGGATGAGAAAAAAGTAGCATTGCGTACAAATGTAGATGCCATAAACCTAAATTCAATGGTAGAGACTTTTACAATTGGAATAAACAATTTGACAAATGATAGTGCTACACTAGATATTGCTTGGGAAAAAACTATGATCTCTTTAAAGTTTGAAGTACCTACTCAAAAAACAGCTATGGAAAGCATTACGAAAACTCTAGCTGGACCAACAGCTTCAGACTATTTTGGTGCCGCACAATATTATTACCAATCCAATGGCGATATCAATAAAGCTTTAGAATACGTTAATTCTGCTTTAGGTTTTGTCAAAGTTGGAGAAGACGCCCCTTATTGGCAATTAAGAATGAAATCACTTATACAAGCAAAATTAGGTGATAAAAAAGGGGCTATTGAAACAGCTAAACTATCTTTAGCTGCAGCTGAAAAAGCAAAGAATGATGACTACGTAAAGATGAATTCAGATAGTATTAAAGATTGGAGTAAAAAATAATCTTTTGTAATTGATACTAAAAAGAGCACCTTCACAGGTGCTCTTTTTTATTTAAACCTCTTGTAGTTTATCAGGCGGATGCATTAAAAACTGAAACAAAATCCCTAATAATACAGTTAGAGCAGCTCCAATAAAATTAAGCCACAAATACCCTAATTTTTCTTGACCTGTTGGGTAAATATGTATGGTATAATAATAAATAAAGAATATTGTGGTTTGACTCAATACCGCACTTATAAATATGGCATTTGCTTTCACATATCGAATATAAAAACCAACTAAAAAAACACCCAATACTGTTCCATAAAATATGGAACCAACAATATTTACCAATTGAATTAAATTTTCAAATAAGGTACCTACACAAGCAAATAAAATCGCAATTACTCCCCATAGCAGCGTAAAATAACGAGTGGCATTTACATAATGCTTTTCACTTTTTTCCCCTTTCACATTTCGTTTATAAATGTCAATAGCAGTAGTGGATGCTAATGCAGTCAATCCTGAAGCTGATGAGGACATGGCTGCTGATAGAATCACTGCCAACAACAATCCAATTAATCCCGAGGGCAAATAATGTAATATGAAATAAATAAATACATAATCTTTATCATTTATTTCCGCTTTAGCATCTACTTTTTCAATTATCTCTTTAGCCTGTTCATGTATATCTTTCTCTTTCTCAGTTAAGGAAATCAATTTTTTTCTCAAAATAGGATTGTCATAATTCTGATTCAAATGATCAATATAGAGTAAATTAAACTCTTTCTTTTCTTCAGATACTTGGGTCAATTGTTGCTCCAATTTACTGTATTTATCTGCATAGATTGAATGGGTAACGGCATCCCTATTTATCGGGTTAAAATGCATCGGTACTGGATTAAATTGAAAGAAAACAAATACCATTACACCTGTAAGTAATATAAAAAACTGCATCGGTACTTTTAAAAAGCCATTCATAATTAACCCCATCTGACTCTCTCGATCCGACTTCCCTGACAAATAGCGGCCTACTTGTGATTGATCTGTTCCAAAATAAGACAACATCAAAAAGAAACCACCTGTAATACCACTCCAAAAGGTGTATTTGTTATCCAAATCAAAAGAAAAGTCCAAGATGTTCATTTTATCATTGGCACCAGCTATATGCATTGCATTGGAAAAGGTCATATCGTTTGGCAGCAAATGTAAAATCAAGAAGAAAGTAATTATCATACCACTCATAATAATAAACATTTGTTGCTTCTGAGTTACATTGACCGCTTTAGTTCCTCCAGCAAAAGTGTATATAATAACAAGAATACCTATTATAACATTCAATAAAGATAAATTCCATCCCAATATGGAAGAGAGGATAATGGCAGGTGCATATATAGTAATTCCTGTACCTAGCCCACGTTGAACTAAAAATAATACTGCAGTAAGAGATCGGGTTTTTAAATCAAATCGTTGCTCTAAATATTCATAGGCCGTAAATACTTTTAACCGATGGTATATTGGAATAAAAGTGATGGATATCACAACCATAGCAATAGGCAAACCAAAATAAAATTGCACAAAGCCCATACCATCATGATAGGCTTGTCCTGGTGTAGATAAAAAAGTAATGGCACTCGCTTGTGTAGCCATCACAGATAACCCAACAGTCCACCAAGGGGTTTGTTTGTTTCCTAAAATATAATCCTCCACATTCTTACTGTCCTTGGTTTTATAAACACCATAAAAAACAATAAATAATAATGTAGCCGAAAGTATGATCCAATCCAGTTGCTGCATACTAAGAGAATATTTGCATTAATATAAAAAAAACAGCAATATAGAAGATGTTGATAACAATCACCCAAGTATAACTATTCTTCCAAGAAGTTTTCTTTGTTGTTTCCATACTATTTTCCAATGGCTATCATATTTGCTAATAATCGGTAGGCTCCCGAAACACCTTCTGGCAATTCCCTAAAGAAGCTCAATCCTGTATAAAGATAGTATCCTTTTCCATAAGAAGTAATTAAAAGAGCCCCTTCTTTTGGAGTTTCTCCTTTGTCATGTGATGAAAGAATAGGAGTGAAGTGGCTATCCCAACTAGAGGGATAATATAATCCTTGTTCTTGTTTCCATCCTTCAAAATCAGCTTTTGTAATAGTATTGGGATAATTTAAAACTCTATTTTTTGGATCCAAAAATACAACATCTGCATTTTCTTCAGTAACTCGATCTTTTGATATTTTTAAAGGATAAGGCGCCATTTCATTAGTAACCAAATCATCAGTGGTGTTATATTGCACTATCATGGTTTTTCCAGCTTTTACCAAATCCAAAAGCATGGATTGTTTGAAAGCCAAACCCGTAACTACATTATAGGCACGAATACCTGTCATTATAACATCAAAATCTTGTAACTTCTCTTTGGTTATTTCCTCTGGTTTAAAAAGAACTACTTCATATCCCATTTGCTGTAAACATTTAGGCACTTCGTCTCCAACCCCCATCAAATAGGCAATTCGTTCGTTCTTGGTTTTTATTTTCAATCGTATTCCTTTTGCTTCAGCAGGTTTTAAGACCATCTGATGATATATATGAGAATAATTAATGTCAATTTTATTTTGTAAATAGTCTTGACCTTCAACAGTAACTTTACTTTTAATGTATACTTCACTAGCGTCATCAGATGGAGTTACCGTAAAATCAACAGCCTGTTCTTGTCCAGCTCTAGCAATACTAAAAGGAATTTCAAGTGGTTTAACAGACCAATTAACAGGTACTTGTAACGCAACAGTTCCTTTTACTTGATTGGCACCTGCTTTTACTTTTACTGTTATAATTTTAGATCTGTCATTATTAAAAATATAAACTTTCTCCGCTATAGAAGAAGTTGCCGCAGGAACTATATCTAATGGTTGATATACTTCCCCTTTTACATCATCGTTGTATTTGTATACCACATTACATTCATATGGAATAGTTACATGGTCAATTTCAATCCAAAAACTAACTTTGATATGACGAATCACATCGGGGAGACCTATTTCTTCTTGTTTATCAACACGATACATACCAACAGTACCTTTATGGTTTAACCAATATGCGTTAGTATATTCAAGGTCATTTGGGAGCTGTAATGTGTTGCTTTCAGTGTAAGGAATGTTATTTTGCAAAATAATGTCTTTCTGTGATTCAGAACGATATACTGGATAGGATCCAATCCCTTTTAGATGAATCATCGCAGTACTTCTATTAATCGCCTCAGTCTTTATTTTTAACAAACTTCCTGGTGTTGCTTCTTGTACATCTGACACAGCTTCTATATACAATCCAGCACAGCCCGCTATAATCTTTTTAATCTCTTCTGACTTGATAGATTTCCAATGAGGATCTTCTATATCTTGAATCATACTGTATGCTTTTACCAAATCTGAAACGCTTGCTGCTGGATTATTAAAATCAAAGTTCTTTTCGACTGTTGAAAGTAATTCACCAATTGTTTTTCCATTATTAACTCTATTCCATGAAGTATCAATACCGTCAAATAAGTTGCTTTTATCTTGAGGGGCAATTCCTTTTAAGAATTCTAAATATTCATCATCAACTCCTCGTGTTCCAGTACTTCCAAATCCTTGAGATTGATGTCTACTCCGACTTAATGCAGCTATCTCTTGATTCGATTTACCAAGACTAGCAAAATAAGTTCCAATTTGTAAATGGGATAAATTACTTTTGTCTGCCGATTCAAACTTTTCCTTACTTCCATAAAACCACCAAGAAGTATTAAAAAACAAACGTTTAGGTTGCCATGTGGATACATACTGCAATTGACTTGGATAAATTGTTGCATCGTTTACTTTATCAAATGCCTCAATACTCAAAAGGGCAGAAGAAGTATGATGACCATGTGTAGTTCCAGGTGTACGATGATCAAATCGATTAATGATTACATCGGGTTGGAATTTTCGTATCGTCCAAATTATATCGCTCAAAACCTGGTCTTTATCCCATAGTTGCAAAGTCTCATCGGGGTTTTTAGAAAATCCAAAGTCATTGGCACGCGTAAAGAATTGTTCCCCTCCATCTATTTTCCTAGCCTCAATCAATTCTTGTGTTCGGATGACACCTAGTAATTCCCGTAATTCAAGACCAATCAAATTCTGACCTCCATCACCGCGAGTAAGAGATAAATACCCTGTTCGGGCATTCATTTCATTGGATAAATAAGAAATCAAACGAGTATTTTCATCATCAGGATGCGCTGCAATATATAGCACAGAACCTAAAAAATTTAATTTTTGAATTTGATGATACAAATCCACTGCCGTAGGTTTAACCGGTTGTTGACTCCAACACAAGGAACTGAAAAGAGATAGTAAAAATAAGCTCAAATAACGATTATGCATTATTTTATCGTTTAAGTTGCAATAGCTTCAAATATACAGAATATATAAAAACACTTATTTAAATCCTTGATTAATTTAGATAAAAAAACCTGCTTCATTGAAGCAGGTTTTTATGTGATTAAAAGTACCCTTATTGTTGGTGCTCGGGTGTAGAAGTTGCATAAGCAAATCTCCCTTTTGAACTATAAGGATAAATCTTTCTATGGATACGAATTAATTCAAATGGATTCTCATCATCATAATTTGTAATAGAAACACGCGCTTTATTATATAAAGAATAACCCCCATAATTTTGAGGTAATTCTTCCGCAGTTTGCCATTGTCCGTTTATTTTGAAATAATACACCATTTTTAAATTATCAAAATAAGCTTCTAAATTAGGAAAGTAATAGTAGCGTAAATAACAATTGGTTTTTGGATCAATAGGTAAGAACTCCTTCTTAGCTGACTCTGAAATGGTTTGAGAATACATTGCGCTGGAAATCAACGCAATAATTAACACAATAATATTTTTAGTTCTTTTCATGATTTTTGTAGATTTGGGATTAACAAAAATTATTTAACAGTAATTCATATAGAAATTACTTACTGCAAATTTAGAAAAGATGTTATGAAGTATAAAATTTCTTGCATATTTTTCGATGAAATACACCTAATTAACGTCAATTTTAGGTTTTTTGCAAATATTATCACTATTAAAATTCAATAAAATAGTATAAAATAGAAATCTAGACGCCTTCAATAAATCAAATAAACCATAAAAAGCACTATCCATTTATGACAAAAGTATTATAAAACATCAATCTGTAAACTCCGTATTCGATGGTTTGGGTTTTATAATTGAAACACCTCTTTGTAATAATAAATTATTGGGATATGTGATTCGTTCTCCATCAGCTGTTTTCAAATATATATGAAATGCTTTGATATCTTCTATCTCGGCTTCTACAGGAAAATCTTTATCATGTACTTTAATGATATCCCCAATTCGATAGGGGAAAAAGAAAAACAAAATAATTCCCGAAGTAATATTACTTAGTATAGACCATTGTGCAAACATGGCTACTCCCACAACTGTTGTTACAGATGACAATGTAAATAGTATATCTTTCTTTTGAACACCCCAAATAACAATTAAGCCTAATATAGCCAATATATTAATCAGCAAATGAATGTATTTGATAACCAAATTAGTACGATGTTCCATGATTGCCGATATTTTGGCATATCTTCTGATTAATCGGGCAAGAATAATGCGTAAGAATACAATAAAAGTAATTAGAATTCCTGTAGCCAATACTTCCTTTGTGAAATCTGAAAAAAAACGCATAAAATTAGATTTAAATTACAGTACAATACTGAAACAATAAATAAGTATTTGCATCAAAGTTGATATTTACTCAAGTATTGATATACTTTTTCGGTTGGTAATCCTACTACATTAGTATAAGACCCCTCAATTTTAGTAATTCCTATTAACCCAATCCATTCTTGAATACCATATGCCCCTGCCTTATCAAAGGGCTGATATTGATCTAAATAATACCGTATAGAATCTTCACTAAGCTCATTGAAGGTCACTTTCGTTACCTCATAAATCGTTTCCGTTTTGTAAAAAGATTTAAAACATACGGAAGTAATAACTTCATGGGTTGTATTCGATAATGTTTTTAATATTGTTACTGCATCTTCATAATCTTTAGGTTTTCCCAAAGCTTTATTATTTAGCCATACTAGTGTATCACTAGTAATTAACAAATCATCTTCATTTAATTCACCTTCAAAAGCATTTGCTTTCAATTCTGCTAAATAATTTGTTATTTCCACACCTTGTAAGTGCTGAGGGTAGACTTCGTCTATGTCTTTTAAACGCACTTCAAATGTAAGATCTAAGTCATTAAAGAATTGTTGTCTACGTGGAGAACCAGAGGCAAGAATTAAACGAACATTTTTTAATGTAGTATTAAGCACAATATTTAATATTTAAATTTACCACAAGTATAGAAAGAACTCCAAAGAAAATGACCCATTTCAATAAGCTACTCAACATTTTAAATTCTTTCTTTGTAGTTGCATTGAACATTTTAACTATAAAAAATAATAGAGGCCCCACTAAAAACACTAAATCAAATAGTACCGCATAATAAAGTTTGGCACTCATCATATTCGTATTGATATACCATAATAAAAAGACAGTACTAAAAAGACCTAAAACAAATACAATTTTACTTGTGTTAACAATCCCAAATACTATTGGTAATGTTCTCATTCCTTGATTATTGTCACCCTCAATATCTTCCATATCTTTAACAATTTCTCGAATAAAATTTAGCAAGAAAGCAAATATAGCGTAGTCCAATAATACATAAAGCAATATTTTCATTTGCGCATAATCTACATAGGTACCCAAAGTTAAATTAGAGATTATATCAAAAACTCCAACGATTAAAATACTTAAAGCAATTACTAAGGAAACAATAATATTTCCTATTAAAAGCGTTTGTTTAAAATTAGTCGCATACAAATACAATAAGGCTGAACTAATGATGAAAATACTAAAAAAAGAAGTTTTATCTACCAACGTAGTGATATAAAAGCCCAATAACATACCCGTAATATTTAAAGTAAAATAAATATTATAGGCCTTTTCTTCGCTTATACTTTTACCCACAATTACAGTATCTGGATTATTATCTAAATCGGTATCTTGATCCATGATATCATTAATCACATACCCCGCTGCAGCTATTAATACAGTAGAAGCTACTAATAACGAAAACTGCCAACCACTAAGAAATAGCGGAATCATTTGTAAATTCAAAAAGCCATATCGCAATACCAATTGCATCAAAACGATAAGTGCTAAGTTTTGGTATCGAACAAGTTTTAAATATTTCATATATGAACTCAAAGTTAAAATTGATTTTGCGTTAATTAATCGTGTTTACCATTATAATACAAATGCCATTTCCCTTGAACCTTCATCACTTGCTCAATAACTTCACGCACAGCACCTTTACCTCCATTTTTATGAGAAATATATTTAGATATTGCTTTAATTTCAGGACTTGCATCTTGTGGACAGGTTGGCAAACCTACCAATTGCATCACGTGATAATCGGGAATATCATCCCCCATATATAATACTTGTTCTGGATTAATTTGATACAATTCGGTATATTCCTTAAAGGTTTCCACCTTATTTGGAGAAGCCAAATGGATATCCGTGATTCCAAGATTTCGGAGCCGAATACGCACGCCTTCGTTGTTACCTCCAGAGATGATACATACATTATAACCACTTTCCAGTGCTGCCTTCATTGCAAACCCATCTCGTATATTCATTATACGCAACATTTCTCCAGTAGGAGTGACATGCACCGAACTATCAGTCAGAACTCCATCAACATCAAAAATAAACGTAGTGATATCCTGCAATTTTTGCTTGTAACTATTTCCCATTATCAATAATAGATTTTGTAAGTATTTTATAAATTTCTTTTTGGTAGTCTTCTTTTAACATAGCCAAATGTGTATTAATTGTTTCTGTATCACCTCTTAGCGCTGGACCTGTTTGAGCTTGCTGAGGTGATAACGTGTTGATTTTATTTGCCGTTTCTACAATTAATGGTTTAAGAATGGCAAAGTCAAGTTCATAATCACTACAGATAGTAGCTCCAATGTGATACAGATGATTGACAAAATTATTTACAACAACGGCTGATAAATGAAGTGCTTTTCGTTGTATAGAATTTACCGAATATATAGAATCAGAAAGTAAAGAAGCCACACTGTAAAGTAGTTTAAAATCGATTGCGGATTGTGCCTCTAAACAAATAGGTATACATTTAAAATCTACTTCTTTTGATTTAGTTAATGTCTGCAATGGATAAAACACGCCTTTTCGATTTTGATCATCCAAATCATCCATAGCAACACTACCTGAAGTATGGACTACTAATTGATTCTTAAATGGTAGTTGTTGAGATACAGCTGCAATTGAATGATCACTAACAGCAATAATGCACAAATCAACCCTTTTTAACTCAGAAAAGGAAGTAACGACACTAACTGAGGGCATCAATGATTTAATAGGTTCAGGATGCCTAGCATAAACTTGAACCACATCAATTCCAGTTGTTAAAGCAAACACTTGAATTAAATGTTGGGCAACATTTCCAGAACCAATTATTGACACTCGAATCATGGTGCTAAAATATTGAAAATAACCATTACTTTATAGTATAAATACAAGAAAAAAAGAACTCTTAAAAAAGTCTTAAAAGCAGACATTTATCAGGTATTAATCTATTTATTTATGCTATTTTTGTATCACTTTTATCTTAAATACATTCCTTCTCATGGAAAAAAAAATAACTTCTTTTTTGTTTTCAACACGTTTAATGGCGATTTTATTTATTAGCTATGCCGTAGCTATGGCAACTGGTACTTTTATAGAAAGTAAATACAATACTGACACAGCTAGAATATGGGTTTATAATTCTTGGTGGTTTGAAGCTATTCTACTTATTTTCATGATTAATTTCATTGGAAACATAAAAAGATATCAATTGTACAAAAAAGAAAAGTGGGCTACCTTATTGCTTCACTTATCGTTTATTTTTATTATAGTTGGAGCTGCAATCACAAGATACATCAGTTATGAAGGAATGATGCCTATTCGTGAAGGAGCAACTTCTAATCAATTTTATTCAGATAAAAGCTATTTGACCCTTTTTGTAGATGGACAATACGAAGGACAATTAAAAAGAAGAATTTTTGAAGAACCTTTATTACTATCCTCTGCCACTAAAAATTATTTTTCCATTAAAGAAAACTTTGCCAAAATACCATTTGAAGTCGAATACAAAGATTTTAAGTTTGATGCCAAACAAATAATTAAAGAATCAGAACAAGGTAATGTGTATTTGAAACTAGTAGAAGCTGGTACAGGAATGCGTCAAGAGCATTTTTTAAAGCAAGGTGAAGTACAAGACATTCACAATATTTTATTTGCTATTGACAAACCTACAAAAGGGGCTGTAAATATTGATACTAAAAACAATACTATAAGCTCTCCTTTTGAAGGACAATTCATGAGGATGGCTGATAAACTACAAGGAAAAGTAGGGAAGGATTCCGTACAACAATTAATGTTTCGTTCATTATACAATTTTGGCACTACACAGTTTGTACTGCCTGACATGCCTAAAAAGGGGATTATTACATTTGAATCCAGTGGTAATTACAAAGCTAAAATGGGAGAAAATGCTCTTACTGTTGTAATCCGCTCTAATGGGAAAGAAGAAGTAGTCACTTTGATGGGGTCTAAAGGAAAAGTAGGTGAACCAAAAGTGATAAAAGTGGGTGATTTAGAATTTACATTAAGCTATGGTAGTAAAACATATACTTTACCTTTTAGTTTAACTTTAAACGATTTTGTGGCATTGAAATACCCAGGTACTCAAAAAAGTTTTTCATCATTTGAAAGTAAAGTAACTGTGAAAGATTCTGTAAGCAAATACAATGCTCAAATTTATATGAATCATATTTTAGATCATGGGGGCTATCGCTTTTTCCAATCTTCTTTCGATCCAGATGAAAAAGGAACTGTTTTGTCTGTTAATCACGATTTTTGGGGTACTACTATTACCTATATAGGCTACTTCTTATTGTTTTTCAGTATGATGGCTATATTATTTGTAAAAAACACGCGCTTTGCTGATTTGAAAAGAAAATTAGAAAATGTGAAAGAAAAGAAATCCAAATTGTTGGTTATGCTATTATGCTTACTTTCAATTCAAGGGTATTCCCAAAATAGTGTTAATCACAGTAAAGGGATGCCATCCCAAAAACAAATTGATTCAGTTATCAATCTTTATAAAGTATCTGAAAGGCATGCAGCCCAATTTGGTCGTCTTGTTATTCAAGATGAAGGGGGACGAATGAAACCTATAAATACATTTTCGTCAGAATTACTTAGAAAAGTGAGCCATAGTGATACTTATCATGAATTAAATTCAGATCAAGTATTTCTGTCTATGTCACAGTTTCCAACTGTATGGTATGAAACTCCTCTTATTTATATTAAAAAAGGAAATGATAGTATACGTAAAATCATAGGAGTGGATGCTGATGTTAAGTTTGCTACTTTCCGCTCATTCTTTGATGAAAGAGGAAATTATAAATTAGCTCCATATCTTGATGGTGCCTATAAAGCAGCTAATCCAGACCAATTTGAGAAGGATTTTATAGAGGCAGACAAAAAAGTAAATCTTTTAAATTCTGCCTTGAGTGGAAAGATTCTTAGAATATTCCCAATTCCACATGATTCCAACAATAAATGGTTATCGTATCTAGAAATAGACCATCAAACGGGTACTGCATTAGATACCGTAAAAAATGTTCTACCCATCTATTTGGAATCTTTGCTTAAAGCTTCACAATCTAACAACTATACTATGGCCAACACTATGTTGGTAGGTATGGAAAATTACCAAAAGAAATATGGTAAAGAAGTACGGCCTTCCGATTCCAAGATAGACTATGAAATATTATATAATAAGTATGATGTATTCCAAAAACTACCTTATTATTATATAACTGTAGCAATGTTAATGTTGTTGTTTACCATAGTCCGTATATTTAAAGAAAAGAAGTGGTTAGCTCTAACAGTTAATTTTCTTCACATACTTGTTGGACTTTTGTTTGTAGTTCATACTATTGCCCTAATTGCACGTTGGTACATTTCAGGGCATGCACCATGGAGTAATGCTTATGAAAGTATAATATATGTAGCATGGGCTACAATGTTCTTTGGATTGGCTTTTGATAGAAAATCTAAGTTAACAGTTGCGTCATCTGCATTTGTAACTGCAATGATATTGACAGCTGCTTATGCCAATTGGATAGATCCAGATATAGCCAATTTACAACCCGTATTAAATTCATATTGGTTGATGATTCACGTAGCAGTAATTGTGGCAAGTTATGGCCCTTTTGCTTTAGGAATGATCTTAGGTTTTGTTACCTTATTATTGATATTCTTCACTACTGAAAAGAACAAATCCAAAATGGAATTGAATATTGCCGAGATTAGCATTATAAATGAAATGGCTTTGACAGTGGGATTAGTGATGCTAACAATAGGTAATTTTTTAGGTGGCCAATGGGCTAATGAAAGTTGGGGGAGATATTGGGGATGGGACCCAAAAGAAACATGGGCTTTGGTTAGTATTATGATTTATGCTTTTGTGATACATGCACGATTTGTGCCATCTATGCGTAGTAAATGGTTGTTCAGTTTAATGAGTATGTACGCTTTTGTTTCTATATTGTTTACTTATTATGGTGTGAATTTTCACCTAGTAGGATTACATTCATATGCAAGTGGTGAAGCAAAATCATTAAGTTGGCTTTGGGAAATTTTAGGTGGAATTACAATTATAGGTATATTAACATATCCTAAATTTAGAAAATATTATAAAAAATAACACAATAGGCCTATCAACAAGATGGGCCTTTTTTTATATGATAAACTCCCTTCTTTATTTTAACATTTATTTAGCATACCTATTGGTAGGGATAATTCTTCTATAATTGTTTAATAATTATAATAGGGAAAAATCTGCTGTGAGACTATTTCTATTTATTTTGGTTAATAGGAAAATAATTTCTATTCTGTTTTGTTTTAGAACCCAATATGTGCTTAACTATTGGGTTCTTTTTTTTTACATAAACTGCAATCTAAATATCCTCTTTTATCTTTATTTATATGAACTAAAATTTGACATCATAAAAAGGTCAAAACTGTTCAACGGTTACCAAGTTTTAGTTGTAAAATTATTTTTTCAGTTACTTAGTAATCACAAAGCTCAAGGTGGAATTGTTTATTCATCGGGGAAATTTTATCGACTAACGTCACACTGCACGTGATTTAAAGATTATTTTTTCCTTTTAACGATTTTTAATTATATACTGATTTTTTGTTGATACGTTTGAATCAAATAATAAATACACACACGTATTACAATGGAAAATATTTTCAACCCAGTTTACAGACTAGTTTATTTAGACGGATATACTAATGGATTAAATCCTTACTTCAAATTGGATGAAACTCATACCAATGAGGCATTTAATAATGGCTTCCAACAAGGACGTTTAGACTATGAAAGTATGAATGGAAGTTTGGTTTATGGTATTCCACAACTTATTGTAACAAATAAAGTTTTGGAAGATTTTCTATTAGCGGGTATGTTAGGTATGAATATCAATTCAGATGGTTATACTCCATTTCAAATAGACATTATTGAAAAATGGTATGAAAGTGGTATTGAGAAATATGACCCAAATGAAAGTATTTATTTGTTAGCTATTTTAGAGCAAAATGGTATTGAAATTAATTAAGCATTAGTGCAATTCGATTACTATTTGCTTTACGAACTTGACAGATGTATTTTGATTGCTAAAAACTCCAAACAAAAGCACCTCCCAAAATTCCACCATCTAAAGTAGGTATTAGAAAAGCAGTACATTTACCAGTCATAGAAGGAAAAAAATGCTTATTAAAATATGGAGCAAGCCAATAGGCTGCTTTAGTACTTAATATTCCAAATCCAGCTCCTGTAACTACATCAGAAAACCAATGTTTGTTATTGTATATTCTAAAAGTTCCTGTTGTAGTTGCCACTGCATAAGCAGAAATCCCATACCAAATTGAAACCTCTTTGTATTCTTGATACATAAACTCAGCACCCGCAAAAGCTAAAGCGGTATGCCCTGAAGGAAAAGAATTAGAAGCAGACCCATCAGGACGTTCAATTTTAGTTGTTTTTTTTAGAGCTGATACACTTGTAAATACAAATAGCATAGATGTTCCAAGTATTACCGTTCGGTCTTTAAAGTTATGCTTTCCTTGAATCCCTAAACTATTTAATCCATATACAGAAAGGGCAGGGGCATATTGCAAATAATCATCTATAGTAATTTTTGCAGGATTGTTTTTTATCACATTTGATTGTATATCCAAGTTGATTTTCTTTAGTTCACTACTATTTAATCCAATTATACCATAAGCAATACAAGCAGTTGGGATAATTAAAGGAGTATACTTAAAATTATTGAGAGTGGATCTTTTACTAGAAACTGAATCTTGAATTGAATTTTGAGCAAATGAAACCTGTATAATAGTTAACCAAAATATAGCTAGGATAGATTTTTTCATTTAGTTTAATTTAAAAATACTCCAAAAAAGGTTGCTAACTCTTTAGAGATTTAATATTTGTACAAAAATAAGGAAACGTATTTGCTTTAAGCGCAATTAATAATAGCGTAACTTATTCAAAATAATCACAAGTAAATTACTTATAAATTGAAGTTGCAACTCTGTTAGTTGATTTACACATTAATCGTAGAACAAAATAATACAGTATAGTGTAACCTACCGAAATCCAATACTTAATTTTCAATTAAAATAAGGGATAAAGAATTGAAAATTTTAAATTTTACTTTATATTTATTGGATAAATAACAAATATATGAAGCGAATACTCATCGTTGAAGATGAAGAAGGAATTATGCAATTTCTCAAACAAGGTTTGGAGGAAGAAGGATACCTAGTGACATCTGCCTATGATGGAGAGCAAGGATTAAGTGCTTTTAAGGAGAATAAATTTGATTTAATACTGTTGGATTGGATGTTACCAAAAATGACAGGAGTCGAATTATGTAAACTGATTAGAAATTTACAAGCCAAATTACCCATAATCTTTTTAACCGCAAAAGATACTGTTGAGGAAACCGTAGAAGGGCTTAAGAACGGGGCCAATGATTATATCAAAAAACCATTTAGTTTTGATGAATTGGTGGAACGTATAAAAGTGCAATTGAGAGATGTATCAGATTCAGAAGTTTTAGAGCTTGGTCCGATATTAATTAATCTTCAAAAACATACAGTTACAGTGGACCAACAAGAAGTTTCTTTAACACATAAAGAATTTGACTTATTGTGTTATTTGGTCAAAAATAAAGGTGTGGTATGTACTAGAACCCAAATAATACAAGATGTATGGAACATTCATTTTGAATACGATACTGGAGTAATAGATGTATTTATGAATGCAATCCGAAAAAAATTAAATTTAAAAGTAGACCAAGATTATATCAAGACCATACGGGGAGTAGGGTATATCGCCAAAGATTAAATGCATGAAACAATTATCGTTTAAAAATAGAATTGCATCCAATTATATCATTACAACAGCATTACTAATTTTTGTGGTGTTTTTTGTAATCTATTCGATTGTTCGTTTTAGTGTATATGTCAAAGTAAACAATGACATTCAATCTGAAGTTGTTAAGCATTTAAAAGAAATAAAAGTACAAGAGAATTGTGTTTTATTAGTTCGAGAAGAACAATGGAAAGCTATTCAATTCAACAAAGTTGATGT
Organism: Flavobacterium sp.; assembly: GCA_024644655.1. Classification (GTDB taxonomy): domain Bacteria; phylum Bacteroidota; class Bacteroidia; order Flavobacteriales; family Flavobacteriaceae; genus Flavobacterium. The sequence goes on along the minus strand of JAHEHJ010000013.1, from coordinate 1,838 downwards.
GAGTCCAGCCTTTATTCAATTCGTAGATGAATTAGGTGCTATTGTCAATAAATCACCTAATTTAAAACAGAAACAATTAAAGTATTATCCTTATATAGCGAACAACACTTTATTTGATGGTAAATTGGACAATATCAATGTAAGACAAATTCAGGTTCCATTATTTCAAGGAACTAAAATTATTGGATTTTTAATTGTGGCTATGTCACTAGAAGATTCCAAAATGGTTTTAAATAATTTATTTTTTGTATTATTAATTGCCTATCCTATAATATTGTTAGTGCTTTTTTTAATAGCTCGTTTCATAGCTGGTCGAAGTATTAAACCCATAAGTACTATTATTGAAACATCTAATATTATTACCAAAGATAATTTAAAGTCTAGGATACAATTACCACAAAATAGAGATGAATTATTTACGCTTTCAAAAACGATTAATAATTTATTAGATCGGGTAGAACAGACTATTGAAAGGGAAAAACAGTTTGCCTCAGATGCCTCACATGAACTTAGAACACCATTAGCAGTTATTAAAGGGACGTTAGAGGTATTAGTTCGTAAGCCTAGAGACCCTCAAGAATATAAAGATAAAATTGATTTTTGTATCAATGAAGTCAACCGATTAAATCACCTTGTGGATGAATTATTATTATTGGCACGATTTGAGAATCAAAAGCAAACCTTGAAAATAGAAAAGGTACACTTGAATGCAATCTTTTTAGACATAATATCTAGAAACTCGACTTTATTTGATGAAAAGAAACTAAGCTGTATTTCAAATTTCACCAATGACTATTATGTTTTTACAGATCACTATTTATTATCAATTATCATAAATAATATAGTATCTAATGCTATAAAATATTCGAATAATCAAGGAGTCATTAATTTTGAAATTAATGAAACAGATGAAAAATTAATTTGTTCGATTACCGATTATGGTATAGGCATTGAAAAAACCGAATTAAATAAAATCTTCGAACAATTTTACCGCTCAAAATCAAACAAGCATCCAGAAATAAAAGGAACTGGACTAGGCTTGTCTATTGTAAAAAGATTGTGTATCTTGCTTCAAATAGAATTAGATATTGAAAGTGAAGAAAATAAAGGAACCAAATTGATTCTCATTTTTACAAAATAAAGAAACAAAAAACATAGATATGACAGATGCACATTATCACTTAATTGTAAATCACTTTCCTATTATTGGAACCATTTTGGGTATGGGGATTTTATTAGCTGGAATCGTTTTGAAAAACAATACAGTAAAAAATGTTTCTTATGTTCTTTTTATTGTGGCTGCAATCTTTGCTGCATTTAGTATGGGGACTGGAGAAGGGGCAGAGGAGGCCGTAGAAGATATGCCGAATATAGGAAAGCATATAATACATGAGCATGAAGAGTTAGCTGAAAAATTGGCTTTACTATTGTATGTTTTAGGTGTAGTTTCTCTAGTTGGATTGTATACAAATAGTAAAAACCATTCCAAAGCAAAACAAATTTCGTTTTTAGCATTAGCTATAGCTATAATTGGAGTATTTGTTGCTCAAAAAGTCGGTACATCTGGAGGTGAAATTCGCCATACAGAAATTAGAACTGGTACAATGGCTGTACAAACTCCAAATTCGGAGCAAGAGGAAGAAGAAGCAGAGTAATAGATTTATCCTTTATTTCATAATTTTTATAATAATCAGGTTTTTTTATGTGCTTTACAGCATAAGACACTTTAGAATAATCTAGTTATGGTTAAAAAATTCAATCGATCCAATTTTCATACACGAACATTTTGTATTTGGAAAGAAGTCGATTACCTTGAAATTAATGGCCTTAAAATAAAT